>NZ_JAXOJH010000003.1:0-304436 GCF_036663655.1 Sphingomonas flavida | reverse complement strand
ATCGCTGGCCGGATGGATCGAGGACTACAACGACAACCACCCCCATTCAGGGCTCAAAATGCGTTCACCGCGCGAACATCGCGCACTGGTTTCTGCAACCGCTTGAATCCGTCCGGTCAAACTGAGGCCAGATCACCCTGGGCGTCCGTGCCGATGGCGCCAAGGAGGTGCTGGGCCTGTGGCTGGAGCAGAACGAGGGTGCCAAATTCTGGCTCAGGGTCATGAACGAGCTCAGGAACCGCGGCACCGAGGACATCCTGCTCGCCGTCGTCGACGGGCTGAAAGGCTTTCCCGAGGCGATCACCGCGCTCGCCTATGATCGATCCCCCGGATCGATCATCGAACGGCTCGCTCCCCCACGCCGTGGTTCAAACCTGCATCGTCCACCTGCTGCCAAACTCAATGGACTTCGTGTCCTGGAAAAACCGCGAGGGGCTCGCGACCACGTTGAAGGAGGTCTACCGCGCACCCAGCGCCGAGGCGGCCGAACAGGCGCTGGGGGCGTTCGAGGCCGGCACGTGGGGCACCCGCTACCCTGCCATCGGCCAGAGCTGGCGACGCGTCTGGACCGAGGTCATCCCGTTCTTCGCCTTTCCCGACGAGGTTCGGCGGATCATCTATACCACGAATTCCATAGAGGCCTTGCACTCGAAGCTGCGCCGGGCCGTGCGGGCCCGGGGGCATTTCCCCAGCGACGAGGCCGCCACCAAGCTGCTCTACCTGATCTTGAACCGCTCGGAAAAAGAGTGGAGAATGCCGCCACGTGAGTGGACCATGGCAAAGGCCCAGTTCGCCGTCATCTTCGGCGAACGCTTCATCAAGGCCATGGCGGCGTGATGTTCATCCGCCCGCCCGCACACGAAATTCCTGACACTCCCATGTCGATGTGAAAATAGCCGATCGGGTAGGTCTTGAACTTGCGCTTCGAGGGCTTGTCGCCGGTGACCTCGGGCAGACGGCTGATCCCGTGACGCTGTAGACAGCGATGCAACGACGAGCGTGTGAGGTGCGGGATCGTCGCCTGTAGCGCGTACAGGCAGTCATCCAGCGGCAGTAACATATGCCGGCGAAAGGCCACGATCACAGCCTCCTCCTCAATGGTCAGCACCGTCGAGTGCGGATCCTTCGGCCCGGTCGGCAGATCCTTGACCGCCGTGCGCTTCTTCCATTTGGCGACGGTCTTCTGGTTGATCCCGTGGCGCTTCGCCAGAACCCTCAGGCTCTCTTGACTATGCTGTATCGCTCGACGGACTGCCTCCGTCGTGCGGGCGCTCCCGTGTAGAACCTGTCCCATAGTGCATCCTTCCAGGATTGCGCCAATGATGCACCATCAAATGCCGGGATCAAACACCTAGCCGTGTCGATGCTCGCCATCTTTGACGAATATCATTCGGCCGAGAACGCCAAGCATGTTCGCCGCACCATGGTGGCCAATGCCGTGAACGGCTTTTGGAACGGCCAGACGCCGCCGATCGGCTTCCGCACCTGCACCGTGCCGCATGCGCGCGGCAAGGACCGCAAGAAGCTGGAGCACGACCCCGAGACGGTCGACATGGTGCGGTACATCTTCAAGACGTATCGCGAAGGCACGGCGAGCGGCCCGACCGGCGTCACGGGCTTGGCGCATCACCTCAACGAACGCGGCTATCGCATCCGGGGCAAGCGGTTCAGCATCGGGACGCTGCACAACATCCTGACTAACACCGCCTATATAGGCTATGTCATCTTCAACCGCCGGAATTCTCGCACCGGTTAGACGCGGCCGGAAAGCGAGTGGGTGCCGATCCCGGTGCCGCCGATCATTGATGAAGAGACGTTCTACGCGGTCCGCCAGCAGATGGCCGACCGCGACCCGCGGATGGGCGAAGCGGCCGCGAAGACGAATACGAATCTGCTGACCAGCCGCGCGGTCTGCGGATGCGGTGGGGACGGTTGCGGTGCCGGGATGATGACGAGCACCGGCAAATCCGGCCAGTATCGCTATTACGCCTGTTCGGCGCGGATCAAGCGCGGCCCGGACGCGTGCACGGGACGCCGCGTTTCGATGGAGCAGCTGGACGATCTGGTCGTCGGCGCCGTGACCCGTCATCTCGTCCAGCCGGAACGGCTGACCACGCTCCTCCAGACGTGGCTGGACCGGTCGGCTACCGCCGTCGCGGAGCGGGCCGCTGAACTGAAGCGGCTACGCGCCCGGCTGACCCAACTCGATGGCGAGAGCGCCAGCGTAATCAGGCTGGTCCGGAACAACACGCTGAGCCCCGACGATCCGCAAGTCGCCAGTGAACTCGGCAACATCCGTGCGCAGAAGGCCAGCACCCAAGCCGACATCACCGTCCTCGAACGGCAGCTCGACGCCGGTGATCGGCGGATCACGCCTGCGATCATCGCCCAGTTCGGCGATCTGCTTCGCCGTAAGCTGGACGAGTCGGACGGCAGGACGCGCAAGGAATACATCCACCTGCTTGTCGACCGCGTCGAGGTCGGCAACCGCGAGGTGCGGATCACGGGGCGCAACGCGATGCTGGAACGCGCCATCATGGCGTCCCGGACACACGGTGCCGCAGTGCCCAAAGCTGAACAGAAATGGCGCGCCCGGAACGATTCGAACGTCCGACCCTCAGATTCGTAGTCTGATGCTCTATCCAGCTGAGCTACGGGCGCGCATGGGGCCTCTGTCGAGACCTGATTTGTGATCCACTGGCGCGCCCGGAACGATTCGAACGTCCGACCCTCAGATTCGTAGTCTGATGCTCTATCCAGCTGAGCTACGGGCGCGCTGTGGAGGTGGGCTGATAGAAGCGCTTCCAAATCTTGGCAACCCCTTTGCTGGGGTTATCCACAATTTTTGGCAGGACCGGACCCGGACATGGCTTTGCGGCATTTGGCCCCCTGCCCCGGTTCCGGTTAGGAGGATTGCGATGAAGTCCTATCGCCCCGCCCCGCTCGCCCTTTGCGCTCCCATCCTGCTCGCCGGCCTGAGCCTTGCGGGGTGCGCGCGTGACCGTGATACGACGCCCTATCCGTCGCTGGCGGTCAGGCCGGTCGAGAAACAGGGCTTTGCCGAACCCGCCGCCAAGCCGGTCGTGTTGCGCCCCGACCCCGCGCTCGACGCGCGTATCGCCGAGATCACCCGACTGCTGGACACGGTCGAAGCCGAATTCACCAAGGCCCATGATCAGGCGCAGGCGCGCGCGGTCACCGCGCGGGGACAGGCGGTGGGCAGCGACGCCTGGCTGGCGGCGCAGACCGAACTGGCGACGCTGGATGAAATCCGGGCGCGGGGCTCGGCCATCCTGACCGAGGTCGACGACCTGACGATCAAGCGGGCTGCCGCGCTGGAGCCCGATTATCCGGCGCTGATCGCCTTGCGCGAGCGGGCGACGGCGCTGACCACGCGCCAGGCCCAGCAGATCAAGGTCTTGTCAGCAAGCCTGCCCGCCGCCTGATCCGGTCAGAATTCGCGTATGAAGGGCAGGACGCTGGAATAATCGTCGGTCCACGCTGCGAGGCCCGGCGGGGCGACCGCAGGCGTCCAGTCGCCGCCCGCCGCCTCCAGCGTCTTTAGAACGACCGGATCGCGTGACAGCGCCAGCCAGACCGATGATGTCGCCTGTTCCTCGCGATCGAGGTCGGTGGGGACGTAATTCAGCTTGGCGATCGTCCAGCCCCCGTCCCGCGCCGCCGCCGCGACCAGCGGCTCCAGATCGACGAACCGATTGGAGATGTGGACGAGCAGCAACCCACGCCGCGACAGGACCCGCGCATAGGTGGCAAACGCTTCGCGCGTCAGCAGGTGCGCTGGCACCGCGTCGGACGAAAAGGCGTCCAGCGCCAGCAGGTCGAAGCCGGCCGATGCCTCGGCCGACAGGCGCACCCGCGCATCGCCGATCCGGATCAGCGGATCGGGCTGGCACAGCCGCAGATAGCTGAACTGCCCGGTGTCGCGCGCGATGCGCACGATGACGGGATCGATTTCGTAGAAGCGCCATTGCTGGCCCGGCCGGGCGTAACAGGCGAGCGTCCCCGTCCCAAGGCCCACGACACCGATCCGCGCCGCCGGTCCATAGAGCGAAGGCGCGGCGCGCATCGCCCGGCCGACGCCCGACAGGGGGGCGTAATAGGTCGTCGGCGTCCGTTCCCGCGCAGGCGACCCGCGCAGCTGGATGCCGTGCACGGTCGATCCATGGTCGAGCTCGCGATACCCCGCCCCGTCGCGGATGGTGTAGACGCCGAAATAGCTGCGCATCCGCGCGTCATGTTCCATCGACAGCGACAGCGCACGATAGCCGCCGAACAGCGCGAGCGCCCCCGCCAGCAGCAGGACATATCCCCACCGTGCGCCGATCACCAGGAAGCCCAGCATGGCGATGACCAGGAAAGCGATGCCCTGCCGCTCCTCGCCGAACAAGGATGCCGGGCCCAGCATCCGCAACGCGATCAACCCGCCGATCGCCAGCGCCATGGCGGCCAGCATCCTGCGCCCATGCCACCACCACAGGGCGCGGATCGTCGCCAGCAGGAACTGCTGCGGGATCAACGCGCCCGCCGCCAGGATCAGGATGGGATATTCGTAGGTCCAGTCGAACAGCACCGGCGCCAATATCCCGGCGAACACCCCACCCAGCGCACCACCGACCGCCATCCACAGATAAAAGCCGGTCAGCCGGTCGACCGCAGGCCGCGCGCGGTACAGCGCGGTGTGCAGCGCCACCGACACCATGAACAGCAGCAGCAGCGCGACCGCGACATTGGAAAAAGGCCGCTCGGGATAACCGCCCATGATGACGCCGCCGAACAGCAGCAGCGTCACCGGCGCGATGCGGGTCAGCGTGTCCGCCGCCGCCCGGCGCGTCGCGAAGGCGACGATGAAGCTTGCCAGGTATAATCCCAGCGGCAGCACCCAGAGCAGCGGCATCGCGACGATGTCGGTCGTGATATAGGTCGACGTCGCCAGCACCAGACCCGACGGCACCGCCGCCAGCGCCGTCCACAGCGCGATGCGTAGCCAGCCCGGCGGCGACGAGGTCACGACCGCCGCCTCGCCCTTTGCCGAACCGGGAAGCCAGGTGGCGCAGACCAGCACCAGCAGGGCCAGCACCCCGTAACCGATGCTCCACAACAGGCTTTGCCCATGCAGGGTCATGGCGGGCTCGACGAGCAGCGGATAGGCGATCAGCCCGGCAAAACTGCCCAGGTTCGACGCTGCATAGAGCGCGTAAGGATTACGGCCCGGATGCGCGAGCGCGAACCAGCGCTGGATCAACGGGGCCTGCGCCGACACCGCGAAGAACAACGGCCCGATCGACAGGCCGAGCAGCCAGGGCACCCACAAGGCAGGCTCCGCATCGGCGGGCAGATCGACCGCCATCAACCCGATCGGCAACCATAGCGCCGCCACGCCCAGCAGCGCCAGATGCACGCCCGCCTGCACACGCGGTCGAAACCGCCCCAGCGCATGGGCATAGGCATATCCGCCCAGCAACAACGCCTGATAGACGAACATCGCCGAGTTCCAGACGGCGGGCGCCCCGCCCAGCCGGGGCAGCGCCATGCGCGCGACCAGCGGCTGGACCAGGAACAGCAGGAACGACCCGGTCAGGATCGTCACCACGAACAGCGCGCGCGCCGCCAGCTTCGGAATGCGGCCGGTCACCGGGGACAGGATCAGGCGTTCAGCAGTCGCGCGGCATGGGCGGCATGATAGGTCAGCACGCCCGAGCATCCGGCGCGCTTGAACGCCATCAGCGTCTCCAGCACCATGGCGTCGCGATCGGCCGCACCCGCCGCCACCGCCGTCTCGATCATCGCATACTCACCCGACACCTGATAGGCGAAGGTGGGCACGCGGAACTCGTCCTTCACCCGGCGGATGATGTCGAGATAGGGCAGGCCCGGCTTCACCATCACGCTGTCCGCGCCCTCGGCCAGGTCGAGCGCGACCTCGCGCAGTGCCTCCTCGGCATTGGCGGAATCCATCTGATAGGTGCGCTTGTCCCCCTTCAGCAGGCCGCGCGTATTCACCGCGTCGCGGAAAGGCCCATAGAAGGCGCTCGCATATTTGGCGGCATAGGCCATGATCTGGACATTGTGGAAACCCTCGCCCTCCAGCGCGGCGCGGATCAGGCCGATGCGGCCATCCATCATATCCGATGGCGCGATCACGTCCGCGCCCGCCCGCGCCTGGGTCAGCGCCTGCTGGACCAGCGCGTCCGCGGTCCGGTCGTTGACGACATAACCGGCGGCATCGACCAGGCCGTCATGGCCGTGCGTGGTATAGGGATCGAGCGCCACATCGGTCAGCACGCCGATCTCCGGCACTGCATCCTTGATCGCCGCGATCGCCCGGCACATCAGATTATCGGGGTTCAGCGCCTCGCGCCCGTCATCGGTGCGCAGATGCGAGGGCGTGTTGGGAAACAGCGCTAGGCATGGGATGCCGAGCGCCGCGGCTTCCCTGGCGCGCGCGACGATACCGTCCAGCGACCATCGCGACACGCCAGGCAGGCTGGCGATCGGATCTTCCACCCCCTGCCCCTCGGTCACGAACAATGGCCAGATCAGGTCTGCTGCGGTCAGCACCGTTTCGGCATGAAGCCTGCGGCTCCAGCCGGAAGCGCGGGTACGACGAAGGCGAAGTGCGGGATAAGATGCGGTCATCAAAAGCGCTTTTGCGGGATCGGACCGCACTTGCCAAGCGTTGCATGTCGAGCGTTTCGGGGGCGGAAGGAAATCGGTTTGAGAGAGATACGATCGGCAGCGATGGTGGTGAACGCCAAGTCGCGGCGCGGCCAGGCGATGTTCCGCCGTGCCTGCGAGGCGCTATCCGGCCTTCCCTACAAGGTCGACGCCCGCGCGGTGGAGGATCCCGAGGATCTGGAGCCGACGGTGCGCGAGCTGCTGGCGGCAAAGCCCGACCTGCTGATCCTGGGCGGTGGCGACGGGACGATCAGCGGGCTGGTCGACCTGATGGTCGGGCATGACGTGATGCTGGGCGTCCTGCCGCTCGGCACGGCGAACAGCTTTGCCCGCTCGCTCGGCATCCCGTTGAACATCGAGGGCGCGATCGAAGTCATCCGTACCGGCCGCCCGCGCCGTATCGACCTGGGCATGATCGACAATGATTATTACGCCAACTGCGCGGCGATGGGCATCAGCCCGAAGATCGCCGAAACGGTGCCGCACGGGCTGAAGCGGGTGGCCGGGCGACTGGGCTATCTCGGCTGGGCGGCGTACCAGTTCCTTCGCTTCCGCCCCTTCACCCTGATCGTCGAGCAGGACGGCAAGCGCGAACGGCTGCGCGTGGTCGAGGTTCGCATCTCGAACGGTCCCTATCATGGCGGCACCGAACTGGTGGAAGCGGCGGCCGTCGATTCGGGCGAGATCGTGGTGCAGGCGGTGTGCGGCCATGTGAAGCGCCGCCTGATCGTCAACTGGGCGGCCAGTGTCCTGCGCAGCGAGTATCGCAAGGAAAAGGTACGAAATTTCCGCGGTCGCGAGATCAAGCTCACCACCATCCCGCCACTGCCCATCTCGATCGACGGCGAAGTCCTGGCCCGCACCCCCGTGACCGCGCGCATCGCACCGGGCATCATCCAGGTGATGGCGCCGGTCTAAGCCCCCCCTTTCCCGTCCCACCCGCCTGCGGCGGGCGGGACGGGAAAGGGTCAGGACCTATCGTCACCCGATCGGCATCGCCTTGTTCGTCGGCTGCCCCTCGGCCAAGGCCTGCTCCTCGCATTCCTCCTTGCCCGCCATCTCGGTCGCCGCGACCGTGATCCGTCCCTTGCGCCAGCCGCCATAGCGATAATAACCGATGGTCATCAGCATCGATGCCAGCGAGCCTGCGGGGAAGCTCCACCAGATGGCATCCGCGCCCAGACTCGGCTCGAGCAGGTTGGCGAGGCCGAAGCGGACCGGGAACATCGAAATCGCCAGGATGACCAGCGGCCCCACCACCGCGCCATTGGCGCGGACGGTCGCGGCCAGCACCATCGACACGCCGAACAGGATGAAGCTCCACCCGCCGATCAGGTTGATCCGCGTCGCGATCCCGATCGCCTCCGGCTCGCGCCCCAGGAAAAGCCACAGGACGTGCCGGTCGAGCAGCGTCACAACCAGTACCAGCACGCCGGTCAGCAACAGGTTCATGCGAAGCCCGGCCAAAGTGATCCGGTCGACGCGATCCCACTGCCCCGCGCCAATATTCTGCGCCGCCATCGCACTGACCGCCGCGCCCACCGCCATGGCGGGCATCTGGATATAGGTCCAAAGCTGGTTGGCCGCGCCGTACGCCGCGGTGGTCGAGGTGCCGTGGCGATTGACCAGCCCCATCATCGCCAGTGCCGAGGTCGAGACGACCAGCATCTGGAGGCCCATCGGGAACCCCTTGACCACGATGGTCTTCAGCAACTCGGCGGTGGGGAGCAGATAGCGCCACTCCGCACCGCGCAGGCGAATGACCAGATCCTTGCCATAGACATAGGTGACGAGCGCCAGCAGCGATCCGGTATTCGCGATCAGCGTCGCGACCGCCGAGCCCTCGATCCCCAAGGCAGGCACCGGCCCGAGACCCAGGATGAAGACCGGGTTCAGCACGACGTCGAGGACCGAACCGAGTGCCATGAATTTCAGCGGCGTGATCGAATCGCCGACACCGCGCAACGCCATGGTAAGCAGCACCGAGATGAAGCCCGGCGGCATCGCCACGAAGATGACGCGCAGATAGGCGAGCGCCAGCGGATAGACCTCCGCCGGGGTCGCGAGCGCGCGCAGGATCGCGGGCGCCGCCCACCAGCCGACCAGAACCGTCAGGCTGGAGATCACCACGAACAGCCCGAGCGCGGAGCCCAGCACGCGGCGCACCGCCTCGACATCACGCCGCCCCATCGCCTGGCCGATCAGGATCGTCGCCGCCATGCCGAAGCCGAAGGTCGCGGCAACCAGCAGGAACATGATGATGTTCGCATTGGTCGTCGCCGCCAGAGCCCGCTCGCCCAGAAACTGGCCGATCCAGATCGCGTTGATCGATCCGTTGAGCGACTGAAGCACGCTCGACCCCAGGGTCGGCAGGGCGAAGAGCAGCAGCGTCCGGCCGATCGGCCCGGCGGTCAGGTCACGGCGTCCGCTTGGGGGTTTCACGGTGTCTGGTCTCCGGTGGGACATGGGTCGTACGCGAAACGCACCATCGCGGCAGGTCGAAACATCGGCGTAGAATTTTCGTGGCTTGCGCGAAAATTAATCAAAGGGATCGGTCCGAACCGGGGATGCACGATCACGAGCATCGGGTTTGGCAGGACTTCAAGATCAGCATGCGCCTGCCGAGAGGCGTGGTCGGGCGTCAGCGGGACGAGCCTGATCCCCAAGACATTCCCAGCCAGACGCATCACTTCGCCGCGTTTTCCTGCCCAATGGCGCGGGTCATGTCCGCCACCTGCTGCACCCCGCGCGCATGGTTGCGGCTGTCGTACAGGCCGTTCAGCAATCCCCGGTCGAACGCGGTGAGTTCCGCAGGCGCCACCGCCTCGGTGTCGAACAGGGTCAGGATCGTCGCAGAGGTCATTCCGGCGGCCGGACGGGTGGCCGCCATCGTGCGCATGACCGCATAATCGGCAATCTGGACGAGCGTCTTGTTCAACAGCGCCTGTCGCCTGATAATCACGACGGAAGCCGCAATGTCCTGTCGGATCGGGCTGAGCAGGCGCGATGCGGCACCGAGCTTCATCTCCGGCCAGTTGGCCTTGGGATTGTCCTGCTGCAACACCAGGTCGCCATCGCGCGACACACGGACGGCCGCATTCCAACTGTAAACGGGGCCCGACCCCTTCACGATGCGCCTGACGGCGGGGCGCGACAGATCACCGAAAATCTGCGGTGCGCGTGTCCGAAGCGCCACCAGTTGTTCCTGGGGATCATCGGCAAACAGGACGAGGACATTGGGCTGGCAGCCATCAGGCGCCATCGGCACACCGAGCGATTGCACCGTCGCCATCATCCGGCGCAGTATCTCCTGACCCGCCGCGACTGGCAGCCCGGCAGTGCCAATACAAACCGGCGCGCGGAACCGCATGAGCGGAATGTCCGAGTTCGGACGTCCGGTAACGTGGATGACCTGCTCGCGGACTTCGCCATCGGTGGCTTGGGGCCGGGCTGTCACCACGACCGGATCGCCGGTCGTGTTCGGCGGAGTCGGGGTGGTCGGTGCCGTCTGCGCCACGAGGGACGATGGCAGGAAAAGCATGGCCCCCGTCGTGAAGGCCGTCGTCATCCCCTTGCCCATCGTCCTCTCCCTTGGCCGTTGATATTACCCCGCGAGCGCGTCTCGAACCGCCTGGAGCGCCTCGGCGCCCTTGGTGCCGTCCGGGCCGCCGCCCTGGGCCATGTCGGGACGACCACCGCCGCCCTGCCCGCCCAGTGCCGCCACCGCCTTGCGCAGCAGCTCGACCGCATTGTGCTTGCCCGTCAGGTCGTCGGTGACACCGACCGCCACCGAGGCGCGGCCGTCATTGACCGCGACCATCACCGCGACACCCGATCCGCCCAGACGCTGCTTGGCATCGTCCACCGCACCGCGCAGCCCCTTGGCCTCGAAGCCGTCGAGCACCTGGCCGATAAAGGCCACCTCGCCAATCTGCTCGGGTCCCGCCGCCGCGCCGCCGGCGCCGCCACCCATGGCGAGCGCCTTCTTGGCTTCGGCGAGTTCACGCTCCAGACGGCGGCGATCCTCGACCAGCGCGGAGATGCGCGCGGGCACTTCGTCCGGCGTGGTCTTCAGGGTTGCGGCCGCGGCCTTCAGCATGTCGTCCCGGTGCGACAGATAGGCACGCGCGCCCTCACCGGTCAGCGCCTCGACGCGGCGCACGCCGCTCGACACCGCGCCTTCCGACACGATCTTGAACACGCCGATCTCGCCCAGCGCGTTCACATGCGTGCCGCCGCACAGTTCGAGGGAGTAGGTGCCGTCCGCATCCTCGCCCATCGACACCACGCGAACCTCGTCGCCATATTTCTCGCCGAACAGCGCCATCGCGCCCATTTCGATCGCCTCGTCCGGGGTCATCAGGCGGGTAACGACCGGGCCGTTGCCGCGTACCTGCTCGTTCACCTTCGTCTCGACCTCGGCAATGTCGTCGGCGGTCATGCCGACCGGCTGCGAGAAGTCGAAGCGCAGACGCTCGGGCGCGACCAGCGAGCCCTTTTGCGCGACATGGCCGCCCAGCCGCTGGCGCAGCGCCTCGTGCAGCAGGTGCGTCGCCGAATGGTTGGCGCGGATCGCGGCGCGGCGGGTCGTGTCGATGGTCAGCTTCACGCTGTCGCCGACCTTGATCCCGCCCTCCTGGATCTCGGCATTATGCACGAACACGCGGCCAAGCTGCTTGGAGGTGTCGGTGACGACCGCCTTCAAACCGGTGTCGCTGGCGATGGTGCCGCTGTCACCGACCTGGCCGCCGCTTTCGCCATAGAAAGGCGTCTGGTTGACAATAATTGCAACGCTCTCGCCAGCGCCTGCGCTGTCGACCCGCGCGCCGTCCTTGACCAGCGCCAGCACTTCGCCCTCGCCGGTGTCCGACGCGTAACCCAGAAACTCGGTCGAGCCGGTTTCCTCGGCAATGTCGAACCACACATCGTCCGATGCCTTCGCGCCCGAGCCCTTCCAGGCGGCACGCGCGGCACGCTTCTGCTCGGCCATGGCGGCGTCGAAGCCCGCCCGGTCGACCGACAGGTTCTGCGCACGCAGCGCATCCTCGGTCAGGTCATAGGGGAAGCCGAACGTGTCATAGAGCTTGAACGCCGTCTCACCCGCCAGCGTCGCGCCCGGCGCCATGCCCGCCGTCGCTTCGTCGAGCAGCTTGAGCCCCTTGTCGAGCGTCTGGCGGAAGCGGGTCTCTTCCTGCTTCAGGGTCGCTTCGATCAGCGGCTGCGCGCGCACCAGTTCGGGATAGGCCGCGCCCATCTCGGCGACCAGTGCCGGGACCAGCCGGTGCATCAACGGCTCCTTTGCGCCCAGCAGATGCGCGTGGCGCATGGCACGGCGCATGATGCGGCGCAGAACATAGCCACGCCCCTCGTTGGCGGGCAGCACACCGTCCGCGACCAGGAAACCGGCCGAGCGCAGATGGTCGGCGATGACGCGGTGCGACGCCTTCTGACCGTCCTCGGCCTTGGTATGGGTCAGCTCGCACGAAGCGGCGATCAGCGCCTTGAAGGTGTCGGTGTCGTAATTGTCATGGACACCCTGCAGGACGGCGGCAATCCGCTCCAGCCCCATGCCGGTGTCGATCGACTTCTTGGGCAGTTCGCCGACGATCTCATTGGCTTCCTGCTCGAACTGCATGAAGACCAGGTTCCAGATTTCGACGAATCGGTCGCCATCCTCCTCGGGGCTACCGGGAGGGCCACCATAGATATGGTCGCCATGGTCGTAGAAGATTTCCGAGCACGGACCGCACGGCCCATTCTCGCCCATCGCCCAGAAATTGTCCTTGGTCGGAATGCGGATGATCTTGTGCTCGGGCAGCCCGGCGATCTTCTTCCACAGGTCGAACGCCTCGTCATCGGTGTGATAGACGGTGGCGGTCAGCTTTTCCGGGTTGATGCCCCAGACCTTGGTCAACAGGGTCCAGGCATGGGTGATCGCCTGTTCCTTGAAATAGTCGCCAAACGAGAAATTGCCCAGCATTTCAAAGAAGGTATGGTGGCGTGCGGTATAGCCGACATTGTCGAGATCGTTATGCTTGCCCCCGGCGCGCACGCACTTCTGCGAGCTGGTCGCGGTGACATAGGGGCGCGATTCCAGGCCGGTGAACACGTTCTTGAACGGCACCATGCCCGCATTCACGAACATCAGCGTCGGGTCGTTCTGTGGCACGAGCGGTGCGGAGGGCACGATCTGGTGCCCCTCGCTGCCGAAATAGTCGAGAAAGCCGCGGCGGATGTCGTTGGTCGAGGTCATGGATGCGACTTAGGCGAGGTTTTGTCCCCGCTCAAGCGTCGCGGATCAAGGGCGCTCCGTCGCATCGGCCCGCGATGCCGTTTTGTACCACCAGAGATGGCCGATCGCCGCCAGGCCCAGGCCGATGCCCAGCATCCGCCCGCCCGGATCGCCCTGCTGCGTCGCCGCCCCCAGCCGCCCGAAGGTCAGCCCGGCGGTGAAGAGGAACGCCGCCAAGCGGACATCCCCGACCCGCGCGAAACGCTTCAGCAGCCAACGGCTCCCCAGCGCCAGAATCAGCACGCCCAGCGCGCCATTCGCAAAGCCCGTCCACAGCGCCATCGTCACGCCTCCCTCATGCCGTTCCGACAGCGTATCGTAACCCGCCCGGCAGGTCATCGGCGGACAGGTCGATCTGCAACACCCGCCGATGCCGCCCCGGCATGGCACGGGCCGAGGCATGGAGGATCAGCGTGCGGTAGAGCCAGACCGTCCCCGCCTCCGCCAGGCACACCGCCTCGCCCATCCGGTCGACCACGCCCGCAATCGCATCCTCAGCAATCAGGCCCAGCCGGTGCGATCCCGGTGAGACCAGAAGCGGCGCATTGTCCGCATCGACGGGGTCCAGATGGAACCGGACCGTGACCATCTGCTCCAGTAGCGACACCGGCGGTGCGACGTGTATCCGCCCCTGCTTGACGGTCCAGGGGCCGAAGCCCGCGACCTCGCGTCGCTCGGCCACTTCGATGGTGCGATCCTGATGCCAGGCCAACGCCCAGTTGCCGCCATCGGCCTTGTCGAACAGCAACGCGCGCACGGGCCGCATCGTCGGTGCCTGATCGGCGATCAGCCGCCGAACACCGGACAGGGCAGCGGCACGGGCCGGGTCGATCCGCTGGCCGGGACGCCCGACAGGCCAGCCGGCAAACAGGGCGGCCAGTTCGGCCAACTCCCCCGCGTCCAGCCGGGACGACCACGGCACATGACCCTGTTCGTCGAGCGCCACGCTCATCCGATCGGCGCCTCGATGCTGCGTGGCGGCGTCGAGAACCAGACCGGCCCTGCCTCCGTCATGTGAAAACAATCCTCCAGACGGATGCCGAACTTGCCGGGCAGATAGAGCCCCGGTTCGTTGGAAAAGCACATGCCGGGCGCCAGCGGCGTCGCTTCGCCGCGCACCAGATTGACCGGCTCGTGCCCGTCCATGCCGATGCCATGCCCGGTCCGGTGCGACAGGCCGGGCAGGCGATAATCGGGGCCGTAACCTTGCGACTCATAGAAGCGCCGGACCGCATCGTCGATGCTGCCCGCAGGCGCGCCGATCCTGGCCGCTGCGTACGCGACCTGCTGGCCCCGGGCGACGGTGTCCCACACCTTGCGTTGCTCCGCGCTGGCCGTGCCGTGAACCCAACTGCGCGACACGTCCGACTGATAGCCCTGCACGGTACAGCCACAGTCCATCAGCACGACCTGGCCGTCCGCGACCCGGTGGACCTGTTTGCTGCCATGCGGATAGGCCGACGCCTCGCCGACAAGCGCCATGCTGAACTCCGGGCTGCCGCCCAGCTTGCGCGTGGCGGCATTCATCAGCGCGCCGATCTCCGCGCCGGTCATCCCCGCCTCGACGCGCGGATGGACCCAGCGATAGGCGGCCATGGTCACGTCGGTCGCCAGCTGCATCAACGCGATCTCGGCCGGCGTCTTGACCATCCGGCAGCCGCGCACGACCGGGTTGGCGGACACCAGCCGGACGCCGGGCATCGCCTTGTGTAATCCGTCAAAGGCGAAGAAACGGGCCGTCTCCTCGATCCCCACCGGGCGGCCGGTCAGCTTGCGGTCACGCAAGAAACCGGCAACTACGCCCAGCGGGTTCTGGTCCTCCTGCCACACCCGCACCTCGGCGGGCACGGCCAGCGTCTCACGGACCGAGGGTTCCTCGAAGAACGGCGTGACGATGCAGGGCTCTCCCTCGACCGGCAGGATCGCGGCGGTCAGCCGCTCGCTGCGCCCCCAACGGACGCCGGTGAAATAGACCATGCTCGACCCCGGCTCGATCAGGATCGCACCGATGCCGTTCGCCTTCATAAGGGCCTGTGCGCGGGACAGCCGCCGGGCGCGCTCCGCCGGGCCGATCGGCACCGCGCCGCCGGTGATGTCGCGCAAGGCCGACAGGTCGGGCTCGGCCGCGCTCAGCAGCCCCGGCCGGACGAGGAGTGGCAGGGCGGCGGCCGCGATCATCGTGCGGCGGGACAACAGGGTCTGCATGACGGGTACGATAGAATTCTTGACCTGAGCGCCGCAATGCCCTTGGCTCGCGCGCGGAACTTAAATTGGGGTATGCATGGCCAAGCGGCTGACCTTGTACATCTTCATCGGCCTGGTCCTGGGGCTGATCGTCGGACTTTCGATCAACCTGTCGCTCGACGACGGCAGCGCGGCGGCGACGGCGCGGTTGAAGTCGATCGCCGGTTATTTCGCTATCGTCACCGGGCTGTTCCTGCGCCTGATCAAGATGATCATCGCGCCGTTGGTCTTCGCGACCCTGGTGTCGGGCATTGCACAGATGGGCGACACCAGGGCGCTGGGCCGGATCGGTTTCCGCTCGCTCGCCTGGTTCCTCTCGGCCAGCCTCGTCTCGCTCAGCCTGGGCATGTTGCTCGTCAACCTGTTGCAACCCGGCGTCGGCCTCAACCTGCCGCTGCCCGCCGTGACCGCCGATAGCGGCGTCGTGAAGGCCGGGTTCGACCTGCAGAAGTTCGTCACCCATCTGGTTCCCGCCTCGCTGATCGAGGCGATGGCGACCAACGAAGTGCTTCAGATCGTCATCGGGTCGCTGTTCCTGGGCGTCGCGATCACGGCAGTCGGCGAGCGTGCCGCCCCGTTGGTGCGCGCGGTCGACGCACTGGTCGCGGTCATGTTGCAGGTGACCGATTACGTCATGCGCGTGGCCCCGATCGCGGTGTTCGCCGCCGTGGCGGGCACCCTGACCGAGCAGGGCCCGTCGGTGATCGGCAAGCTCGCCATCTTCATGGGCAGCTTCTATCTGGGGCTGCTGCTGCTGTGGTGCGTGCTGCTCGGCGTCGCTGCGCTGTTCATCGGGCCGCGCGTCCGCGAACTGATCGCGCATATCCGCGCGCCGCTGATCCTGGCCTTCTCGACCGCCTCGTCCGAGGCGGCCTATCCGCGCATCCTCGAAGGGCTGGACCGGTTCGGCGTGCCGCCGCGCATCGCCAGCTTCGTGCTGCCGCTCGGCTATTCGTTCAACCTAGACGGGTCGATGATGTACATGACGTTCGCGTCGCTGTTCATCGCCCAGGCTTACGGTATCGACCTGTCGATCGGGCAGCAGATCACGATGCTGCTCGTCCTGATGGTCACGTCAAAAGGCATTGCGGGCGTGCCGCGCGCCTCGCTGGTGGTGATCGCGGCGACCATGCCGATGTTCAACATCCCCGAGGCCGGGCTGCTGCTGATCCTGGCGGTCGACCATTTCCTCGACATGGGCCGCTCGGCCACCAACGTCATCGGCAATGCGGTGGCGAGCGCGGTCATCGCCAAGTGGGAGGGGCCGCTCGACGCGCCGGAGCCGGTCGACATGCCCTCGCTCCATGCGCCATCGGGCGGGCCCACGCCGGACGCCCACGACAGCTTCCGCAAGATCGGCGGGCATTGATCGCCCATGCCTGAGGCCGGTCGCGCTCAGGCATAGGCATAGGGTCCGCCCTTGGCCAACGCGACCTGATAGGCGGTGCGGGCGTGGATCCGCTCCAGCCAGGCGATCGTCGCGGGGCGGCTCTCGTCCAGCCCCGCCCTGGCCCGCGCGGCCTCCAGCGGAAAGCTCATGATGATGTCGGCGGCGGTCAGGTGGTCGCCCGCAAACCAGGGCGAGCGCGTCAATTCGCTCTCGACATAGTCGAGATGGCGGTCGACCATTGGCTGGAAACGCTTCATCGCGACCTTGCCCATCACCGGAATACGGCTGAGCACCAGCAGCACAAATAGCGGCGGCATCAGCGACCCCTCGGCATAGTGCAGCCAGAAGCGCCAGCGCTGCATCGCCTCGCGGTGCGCGGGCGGGCCCAGTCGGCCATCGCCCTTGCCCACCAGATATTCGATGATCGCCCCGGTTTCAGCGATGACCAGCCCATCATCCTCGATCACCGGCGACTTGCCGAGCGGGTGGACCTTACGCAGTTCGCGCGGCGCGAGCATCGTCTTGGGATCGCGTTCGTAGCGCTTGATCTCGTAAGGGAGGTCGAGCTCCTCGAGCATCCACAGGATGCGCTGCGACCGGCTGTTTTCCAAGTGATGGACGATGATCGTCATGACGGTTCCCCATATTTTGGCCCGACAACGCGCCAGCAGCGCGCCGGGGTGCAGGGGGATGGATTAGGGGGTGCGTGGTCGTCGGCGGAGGAGACGCGGCGGGCGCGGAGATATCCTGCTGCTGCTACCGCGACCTTTATCGGCGATGGCGCTGTGGGGCCGTGCCCGGGGTGACGCCATTGCGGCTCAAGCGTCGCCGCTCGCTATCAGGGCCAGTCGACATTCATTCCTGCCCTGCAAGGGGAGGTGGCAGGCCGAAGGCCTGACGGAGGGGTGTCCCGGCCTGAGCGGTTGGTCGAACTTCGCAACCGGCAACACCTCTCCACCATGCTGCGCATGTGTGCGGGCAAGACAGTGCCCCCGACACCATCTTGCCCGCACACCCTCCGCTTGCAGGGGAGCAATTTCGGTGGGAGCGGCCTGAATATTGATCGGCCCTAAGCCGTCGCCTGCCAAATCCAGGCCATCGCGTGCAAGGGGATGCGATTACCCACCCGGCTTGCCTCCAGACCCGCGCGCAGGGTGTCCGCGATGCGATCGCGCTCGGGCGATGCCGCTTGCGAGAGCGCGCGTGCGGCCGGGCCGATCCTGGACAGGAAGGACATCGCATCCGCGACCGGGTCGTCGCCTTCCCCCACCACATAGTCGAACCCGACGCGCACCGCGCCATCGGGTCGCCAGCCGCTCTCCTTCAACCAGGCCGCAACCTGCTGCTGGTCGGAAAAGGCGAAGGGGCCGGGCGCATAGCCCGCATCCGGCGGCGGGGCGGCACCGATCGCCACATCGGCCAACGTCGCAAAGCCGTTCGCCGCGCGTTCGGCAAAGCAGGAAAAGACCAGCCGCGCCCCGTTCCGTGCCGCCCGGCGCAGGATGCTCAGCGCCTCCACCGGATCGGCAAAGAACATGACGCCGTGGCGGGAACACAGCACGTCGAACGGCGCCTCCGCCGTCGCCACCGTCAGCGCATCGCCGCTCAGGAAGCGCGGACCATGATCCGCTGTTTCACCCGCTCGCTCCCGCGCCACCGCGACCAGCTCGTCGGACAGGTCGACGCCGGTAATGCTCAGCCCCGGCCGCGCCGCATACAATGCCAGACTGGTCGCGCCCGCGCCGCTGCCGATATCGAGCGCCTTGCCGACATCCGGTGCGACCGAGGCAATCGCGTCGTCCAAGTGACGGGACAGGTCCGCCAGGCTGCGATCGGTGCGCCGCCACTCCGCCGCCCAGACATCACCGACCCGGCCGCGCCAATCCATGCCACTGGTCATCGTGCCGTCCCGCCAATCCCTATCGCCCCGCACGTATAAGAACAGCCCGCCATCGCTGGCGGGCCGTTTCCTGTCCGATCAGATGTCGTCCTCGGCGTCCGGGCCGGTCATCATCTCCTCGGCCACCTTTTCGGTGCGCTGGCGGATCGCGCGTTCCAGGCGGTCGGCCATGTCGGCATTCTCACGCAGGAAGGTCTTGGCGTTCTCACGCCCCTGCCCGATGCGCACCGAGTCGTAGGAGAACCAGCTGCCCGACTTCTCGACCAGACCGGCCTTCACGCCCAGATCGAGGATCTCGCCGATCTTCGAAATGCCCTCGCCATACATGATGTCGAATTCGACCTGCTTGAACGGCGGTGCGACCTTGTTCTTCACCACCTTCACGCGGGTGGCGTTGCCGGTCACTTCCTCGCCTGCCTTGATCGCGCCGGTGCGACGGATGTCGAGCCGGACCGAGGCATAGAATTTCAGCGCGTTGCCGCCCGTCGTCGTCTCCGGGTTGCCGTACATCACGCCGATCTTCATGCGCAGCTGGTTGATGAAGATCACCATGCAGCGCGAACGGCTGATGGAGCCGGTCAGCTTGCGCAAGCTCTGCGACATCAGGCGGGCCTGCAGGCCGACATGGCTGTCGCCCATCTCGCCCTCGATTTCCGCACGCGGAACGAGCGCGGCGACCGAGTCGACCACCAGCACGTCGATCGCGTTCGAGCGGACCAGCGTGTCGGTGATCTCCAGCGCCTGCTCGCCGGTGTCGGGCTGCGACACGATCAGTTCGTCGATGTTGACGCCCAGCTTCCTGGCGTAGACGGGGTCGAGCGCGTGTTCGGCGTCGACGAAGGCAGCGGTGCCGCCCATCTTCTGCGCCTCGGCGATGACGTGCAGCGCCAGCGTCGTCTTGCCCGACGATTCAGGGCCATAGACCTCGATCACGCGGCCGCGCGGCAGGCCGCCGACGCCGAGTGCGATGTCGAGGCCGAGCGAGCCGGTCGAGATCGCCTCAACCTGCATCGTTTCCTTTTGCCCCAGCTTCATCGCCGAGCCCTTGCCGAAAGCCCGGTCGATCTGGGCGAGCGCGGCGTCGAGCGCCTTTTGCCGGTCTGCGTTTGCGGTTGCCATGCCTGTTTCGATCACTTTCAGATTGGCGGCCATCAGATGCTTCCCTCGCTAGACCAACATGGTGGTCCATTCAACGCATCTGCAATGTATGTGTTTTGTTCCAGGAGAACAAGATGCGAACAAAGCCTATCGCAAAAAAGTCGGCAGCGTCCACCAGCCCTGGCTGCGCGCCGAGGCGGCCGCCGCGTCGCGCGTGGCGATATCGCCGAAAATCGCAAAACAGGTGGCACCCGATCCCGACATGCGGCTGATGACGACACCGGGTGCCGCCTCCAGCTGGGCCAACACCGCGTCGATCGCCGGGGCGATGGCACGCGCGGGCGGCTCCAGATCGTTGCGCCCGGTCGTGGCGACCGCGAGGATATCGCCCTGCCCCAGCGCGCCGCGATCAACCCCGTCCCAGCGGGCGAACACCGCTGCGGTGGATACGCCGACGCCCGGATTGACCAGCAATACGGGCCGATCGCCCAAAGGCGCCAGACGCTGCAGCGCATCGCCCTTGCCCTCGCCACGCGACGTCTCGCCCAACAGGCAGGCGGGCACGTCCGCGCCCAGTTCCCCAGCGATCGCAAAGAGATCCGGATGGTCGACCGCAATGCCCCGAAGCCGTGCCACCGCGCGCAAGGTCGCCGCCGCATCGGCCGAGCCGCCGCCGATGCCCGACGCCACCGGCAGATGCTTGTCGAGCGTGATCGCATAGTGCTCGCGCACCCCGAAGCGCGCCTGGAACGCGCGCACGGCGCGGACGACCAGATTGTCCTCGCGCGATTCACCCGCCAGCACGGCCGCGAAAGGGCCGGTCAGGGCCAGCGTCGTCGCGGGTGCTCGCTCCACGGTCACCACATCGCCGTCGCGGCAAAAGGCGAACAGCGTCTCAAGCTCGTGATAACCATCGTCGCGGCGACGGCGCACATGCAGCGCGAGGTTGATCTTGGCCGGGGCGGTTTCGACGATAACGCTCATGCTCGACCCATGCGGTGCATGCGCCGACGCGGCAAGCCCGATCAAAGCGTCAGCTTGCGCGCGACACGACCGGCCAGCGGCGCTTCCGCCGTCAGCGCCGCCGCGCGCCACGAATAGCGCGCCTCGTAGAAACGCCCCAGCGCCCAGTAGATATCGCCCAGATGATCGGCGATCTCGGCATTGGCGGGCTCCGCCATGGCCGCGCGCTCGACCAGCGGGAGCGCACGCCCCGCCTGTCCGGCACGAAAATAACCCCAGCCCAGCGAGTCGGTGATCGAAGCGTCGTCAGGCGCCAGCTTGCTGGCCTTTTCCAGCAAGGCGAGCGAGGGCGCGCCGGTCTCGCCGCGCTCGATCCGCGCATAGCCCAGATAGTTGAGCGCCAGCGGTTCGTCGGGCCCCAGCTCGACCGCTTTGGCGAGCGCCGCATCGGCCGGTTCCGCCTGGCCCGCCTGATCCAGCGCCCCGCCATATTGCAGCCACGCCGCCCAGGGCACGGGCGCATCGGCGCGCGTCACCCGCTCATACCAGATGGCGGCATCGCCAGGACGCTTGGCGGCGATCAGCTGATCGCCATAGATCTGCCAGTCGTCGACCGTCGCATTCTTCGCTGTCGCCAGCCCCCTGGCCAGCATCAGCGCCTCCCCGGCGCGATCCGCCGATGCCAGCAGGCCGACGCGGACCACGGCGGCACGATGGGCGAAAGCGCCGCGCGGCGCCACGCCCTCGACCGCGGCGATGGCGGCGTCCCAGGCTTCGTCGCGGGAGAGCGCCTCGGCCATCAACAATCGGGCACGGTCATTGTCGGGATCCGCGATCAGCGCGGTGCGGGTCAGCGCGATGACCAGCGGACGCGGCCCCTCGCCCACCAGTTCCGCCGCCACCCGCGCCAGCAGGCGCGACACACCGAAACCGAGATCGAGCTTGGCGCCCAGCGCTCGCCGATCCGATGCCACCAGAGGATCGCTGAGCAACGCCCTGGCCTGGGCTTCATCACCACGCCCCGCCATGATCTGCGCCGCCGCGATCCGCGTGTCGGCGGGGGCCGACATAGCCTGGAGCAGCACCAGCGCGCTTTGGCTGTCCATGCGCTTGGCGGCAAGCGCCAGCAGGATGCGATGCTCGTCGGCCAGTCGCCGCGCGACCGGCTCCTTGCCCGCGCTGTCGAGCGCCGCCTCGACCGGCTGTTTGCGGTCCCACGCCGCCCAGGCGCGCAGCACGGGTGCGACGATTCGCAGCGCCCCCGCGTCGATCCGGACCAGCGCCGCGTCATAGGCGGCACGGTCGCGCTTGCGTGCCGCGATAGCCAGGTCGAGCAGCGCGACGTCGATGGGCGCGACCTGTTCCGCCTCCATCACCCGCGCCGCGCGGAGCGCCAACGCCTCGTCCCCGCTGATCATCGCTTCGCGATACGCGCGGACCGCGACGGCGGGATCGTCGGGCCAGCCGGTCAGCGCGCTCGCATAATCCCCGCTCGCCGCCGCCGATCGCCCTTCCGCCGCCGCGACCCGCGCGGCGAGGTAGGACGACAAAGGCGACCGGCCCGGCGCGACCGCCGCCCCGGACGGCGTGGACCAGCAGCCCGCGACCAGCAGGGTGCCGGTCAGCAGACGAAACGAAACACGCTTACATGTTGGGATAATTGGGTCCTCCGCCGCCTTCCGGCACGACCCAGTTGATATTCTGGGTCGGGTCCTTGATGTCGCACGTCTTGCAGTGGACGCAGTTCTGGGCGTTGATCACGAATTTCGGATCGCCCTCGTCCACGTCCACCACCTCGTAAACACCGGCGGGACAGTAGCGTTGCGCGGGCTCGTCGAACAAGGGCAGGTTGTGCGCGATCGGCACCGACGCATCCTTCAGCGTCAGGTGGACCGGCTGGTCCTCCTCGTGATTGGTGTTCGACAGGAACACCGAGGACAGCCGGTCGAAGGTCAGCACGCCGTCGGGCTTGGGATAGTCCGGCTTCTTCACCTGATCCTTGCGCCACAGCGTCTCGTGATCGGGCTTGTGCTTCATCGTGAAGGGCATCTTGATGCCCCAATGCTCAGCCCACATGGTGACGCCCGCCAGGCCGGAACCCAGCGTGTCGCCATATTTCTTGACCAGCGGCACGACGTTGCGGACGCCCGACAGCTCCTTGTAGAGCCACGATGCACGGAACGCCTCGGGATAGTCGGTCAGCTCGTCGCCCTCGCGCCCGGCCTGGACGGCGGCGAACGCCGCCTCGGCCGCCAGCATCGCCGACTTCATCGCGCCGTGCGTGCCCTTGATGCGCGGCACGTTCAGGAAGCCCGCAGAACAGCCGACCAGCACGCCGCCCGGGAAGGTCAGCTTCGGGATCGCCTGGAGCCCGCCGTCATTGATCGCACGCGCGCCGTAGGAGACACGCTTGCCCCCCTTCAACAGCTCGGCGATCTCGGGGTGGGTCTTCCACTTCTGCATCTCCTGGAAGGGGGAGATATAGGGGTTGGTATAGTTCAGCCACGTCACGAAGCCGAGCGCGACCTGCCCGCCCGCCTGATGATAGATGAAGCCGCCGCCATTGGCGTCATGGCCCAGCGGCCACCCCTGGGTGTGGATCACGCGGCCCGGCACATGCTTGGCGGGGTCGATATCCCACAGCTCCTTGATGCCCAGGCCATAGATTTGCGGATCGCTGTCGCGCGCCAGGTCGAACTGGCGGATGATCTCCTTCGACAGATGGCCGCGCACGCCCTCTGCGAAGAAGGTGTATTTCGCGTGCAGTTCCAGTCCCGGCTGATAGTCGGGCTTGTGCGTGCCGTCGCGCGCGACGCCCATGTCGCCCGTCGCCACGCCCTTCACCCGACCATCCTCGTGGAACAGGATCTCGGCGGCGGCGAAGCCGGGGAAGATTTCGACACCCAGTTCCTCGGCCTTGCCCGCCAGCCAGCGGCACAGATTGCCCAGGCTGCCGGTATAGGTGCCCTTGTTGTGCATGAACGGCGGGGTCAGCGCGTGCGGCACGTTGCGGTGCTTGTTCGAGGTCAGAATCCAGTGATGGTTCTCAGTCACCGGCACCTCGGCCAGCGGACAGCCATCGTCGCGCCAGTCGGGCAGCAACTCGTCGAGCGCGATCGGGTCGATCACCGCGCCCGACAGGATATGCGCGCCGACTTCCGAGCCCTTTTCGAGCACGCAGACCGAAAGCTCGCCGCCGGTTTCGGCCGCCAGCTGCTTCAGGCGGATCGCCGCCGACAGGCCCGCCGGACCTGCGCCGACGATCACCACGTCATAGGGCATCGATTCGCGTGTCGTCATGGCATCCTCGCTTTGTGACCACGCCGCTGCCGTAGCGTCCCGTTCGACGGGCTCGTCCGGGCGCGGACGGTAAACATCTTGTCCTGACAGCCGATCCGACAGATTGACGCGCACGTCAACCATGCAGCATGGACGGATCCCATATGGGGGCTATTCCGACGTTCGACACCACATCATTGGACCGTGCGCCTCTTGAGGGTGCGCTGGTCGCCAGCGCGCTCGACTGGTGGCACGATGCGGGCGTCGACCTGCTGGTCGAGGACGAGCCCCGCGACTGGATGGCGCCCGAACCGTCGCGCCCCGCCGTCTTCGCCCCCACCGCCATCAGCCCCAAACCAGGCGCAGGCATCGTCGCCCCCGCGCCCGCCACGCAACTGCCCGACACGCTGGAGGCCTTCCTGGCCTGGCGATTGTCCGACGCCGCGCCCGAAGCGGGCTGGGACGGAGTATCGCTGACCGCCGTCGGACCGGCCGATGCCCGCCTGATGGTTCTGGTCGACTGCCCCGACCGCGACGATGCCGAGGCCGGGCAGATCCTGTCCGGCGCGCCGGGGCGGTTGTTCGACCGGATGCTGGCCGCGATCGGGCTGTCGCGCGACGCGGTGCACATCGCCTCGGTCTGCACCCGCCGCCCGCTGGCCGGGCGTGCGCCCGCCGATCTGGACACCCGGCTGGGCGAAATCGCGCTGCACCATGTCGGGCTGGTCGCGCCCCGCAGCCTGCTATTGCTTGGCAATGCGGCGAGCCGTGCCGTCCTCGGGACCGAACTCATGACCGCACGCGGACATTCACACCCTGTTGACCATAAAAGCGGCAAAACCAACGCTGTCGCCAGCTTTCATCCGCGCTTCCTCATCGAAAAGCCGATGGCCAAGGCGGAAAGCTGGAAGGATTTGCAAAGGGTCATGGGGGATTTGAACGCATGAAGCTGAGCCGGGCGATCGCACGAGGCGCGACCATCGGGGCTTTGCTGGCGGGCGCAAGTGCCGCCGTCGCCGCCGAACCGACCGCCATCCCCGACGCCCGCTCGACCGCGCTTCGGGCGCCGCCGAGCATCCCGGCTCTTCTCGATGCCGACCAGAAGGCGGGGTACGCCCGCGTGTTCTCGGCGATCCGGGAAAGCCGCTGGACCGACGCGCAGCTGGAGCTCGACGCGCTGAAGCCCGGCCCGCTCCATGCCATCGCCCGCGCCGAACTCTATACCGCCAAGGGGTCGCCCAAGGTCGAGGTCGAACGGCTCGTCGCGCTGCTCAACGAAGCCCCCGAGCTGCCCCAGGCCGAACAGCTCGCCCGACTGGCCCGGTCGCGCGGCGCACGTGACCTGCCGCCCCTGCCCGAGGCGCACAATCTGATCTGGCAGGATGGCGCCCCCCGCCGCGTCCGCGCCAAGAGCATCAAGAGCGACCAGATCGCCGCCGACCTCGCCGCGCGGATGCAGCCGCTGGTCAAGGCCGATGACGGCCCCAACGCACAGGCGCTGCTCGAATCGACGCAAGGCCTGTCGCCCGAGGCGCTGACCGAGTGGCAGCAAAAGGTCGCCTGGATCTATTTCCTGATGGGCGATGATGCGAACGCCCGCGCGATGGCCACCAAGGCCGCCGATGGTTACGGCGACTGGGCGGTGCAGGGCAGCTGGACCGTCGCGCTCAGCGCCTGGCGTCAGAATGACTGCCAGGCCGCCGCCACCGCGTTCGAGGGTACGGCCGCGCGCGCGACGGATGTCGACCTGCGCGCCGCCGCCCTCTACTGGGCCGCGCGTGCCGACATGGTCTGCGGCCGCCCCGACAAGATCGAGGGGCGTCTTCGTTCCGCCTCGCAGTTCCGCGAAAGCTTCTACGGCCAGCTCGCCCGCCAGGCGCTGGGGATGCGCGGCGACCGCGAACCGCGCGGGCAACTGGTCGCGACCGACTGGGCCGCGCTCGATCGCCGCCCGAACATCCTGGTCGCCGCCGCGCTTGTCGAGATCGGCGAAACCGACCTTGCCGATCAGGTGATCCGCCAGCAGGCACGGATCGGCCAGCCGACCGAGTTCCGCAATCTCGTCCGCCTGGCCGAGTCGCTCGACCTGCCCGCCACCACCGTCTGGCTGGCGCATAATTGCCCGGCGGGCGTCACCGCGACGGCCGAGGCACGCTATCCGACGCCGAACTGGGCACCCGACAGCGGCTGGCGCGTCGAGAAGGCGCTGGTCTATGCCCACACGCTTCAGGAAAGCGGGTTCCGCAACAAGGTGGTCAGCCCGGCGGGTGCCTATGGCCTCATGCAGATCATGCCCGCCGCCGCGACCGATTTCGCACGTGAGCGCGGCGTGTCGATCGACCGGTCGGCACTGACGAAGCCGTCGACCAACATGGATATCGGCCAGCGCCATCTGGAGCGGCTGCGCGACATGACCGGGATCACCGGCGGCCTGCTGCCGAAGGTGATCGCGGCCTATAACGCAGGTCCGAAGCCGGTCGGCGAGTGGAACAGCCTGGTCCGCGACGGGGGCGATCCGCTGCTCTATATCGAGAGTATTCCCTATTGGGAGACGCGTGGCTACGTCACCATGGTTCTGCGCAACTACTGGATGTATGAAAGCCAGGTCGGCAAGGCCAAGTCGCCCAGCCGTGCCGCTTTGGCCCAGGGGCTGTGGCCACGCTTCCCCGGCCTGCCCGGTGCCACCGCCGTCCGCCTGCAACGCCCGAATGTCGCGCAGGCGCATGTCGCGCCCCGGACGACGATCGCGCTGAACGCGACGGTCAACCCGCAGTCCAGCACGGCGATGCCACAGGCGAATTGATCGGGGTTGGGGGGCCTTGGCCTTCGACTTCGCTCAGGCTGAACGGCGTTGGTGGTTGCTTGTCGGGTCAAGGTGATCAGGCAAAACTGCCGAACTTTCGTTCAGCCTGAGCGAAGTCGAAGGCCACGCACCACCGCTCCCAAGCTGCCCCCGAAACCCGCAACCGAACGTTGACCCCGCCATGCCCATCGACACCACCCGCAATTTCACCCCGATCCGCATCGCGGTCCTCACCGTCTCCGACACCCGCTCGCTCGCCGAGGATCGCTCGGGCGACACGCTTGTCGGGCTGTTGACCGATGCAGGACATGAACTGGCCGAGCGCACCATCCTGCGCGACGATGCCGATATGATCGTCGCACAGCTCGACCGTTGGATCGAGGATGCCAGCATCGACTGCATCCTGACCACCGGCGGCACCGGCGTGACGGGGCGCGACGTGACCCCCGAGGCGGTCGAGCGGGTTGCCACGAAGATGATCCCCGGCTTTGGCGAGCTGTTCCGCTGGTTGAGCTTCCAGACGATCGGCACCTCGACCATCCAGTCGCGTGCCTGCGCCTGCGTCGCGCGCGGCACCTATATCTTCGCCCTGCCCGGCTCGACAGGCGCGGTAAAGGATGCCTGGAACGGTATCCTGCGTGATCAGCTCGACAGCCGCCACCGGCCATGCAACTTCGTCGAGCTGATGCCGCGCCTGCTCGAGCGATAATCAGCCGGGCTGCATCGCCGCGAGTTCATGGCCATCAACGTCGCGGAAGTGAAAACGCCGCCCGCCGGGAAAGGCGAAGATCGGCACAACGATCGTCCCGCCCGCCGCCTCGACAGCTGCCAGTGTCGCCTCGATATCCTCGACCCGGATCACCGGCAGCGGCGCCCGCACCTTGTCGGGCGCGGCGTCCAGGCCGATGTCGGT
Organism: Sphingomonas flavida; assembly: GCF_036663655.1. Classification (NCBI taxonomy): domain Bacteria; kingdom Pseudomonadati; phylum Pseudomonadota; class Alphaproteobacteria; order Sphingomonadales; family Sphingomonadaceae; genus Sphingomonas; species Sphingomonas flavida. The sequence continues at coordinate 276,858 of NZ_JAXOJH010000003.1, read as the reverse complement.
ATCCCCGCTCATCGTCGCGGCATAGTCCGCGCCAAAATCGGTAAAGCCCCACCCGAACGCCTCAGCATAGAAGCGTTTCGCCTCGGCACGGTCGCCGACCGGCAGTTCGAGATACTCCAGACGCGCCATCATCCGACCCCTTTGTTCTTGCTACGTTCCACTTCATTCCATAGCATTTGCGGATGGACAAGCAGATTCGCTTTCTGAGCCAGCCTCGGCCTGCATCGGTTGCCAGGCCTTTGGACACGGGTCGGCGCCTCCCCTACCCGCATGCCGTCACCCGCATAGCGTTATCCGTACGGGGCAGCGCCGCCATCGCAATCGCATCGCCATGGTGAAAGCCGCCAGCCGCGGGGCCACGCACAACGCGACCAGCCAGCGCTTCTCCCTCCCCGAACGTGAGGCGGACGGTGACTGGCTGGACGTACAGTCGCTGGTCGACGGCGCGCCGCCGCCGCTGCGGACGAGCGTGACCGTCCTGACGCCGCGAACCATCCTGACCCGCAACACCTCGCCCGACGTGCCGTTCAGCCAGTCGATCAACGCCTATGCGGGGTGTGAGCATGGCTGCATCTATTGCTTCGCGCGCCCGACCCATGCGTATCACGACCTGTCGCCGGGCCTCGACTTCGAAAGCCGCCTGTTCGCCAAGCCGAACGCGGCCGAACTGCTCCGCGTCGAGCTGGCCAAGCCCGGATATCGCGTCGCGCCGATCGCGCTGGGGACGAACACCGATCCCTATCAGCCGATCGAGGGGGAATGGCGGATTACCCGCGCCATCCTGGAGGTGCTGGCCGAAACCGACCATCCCGTGGCGATCACCACCAAATCGGACCGCGTGGTGCGCGATATCGATATTCTGGCGCCGATGGCGGCCAAGGGGCTGGCGACGGTCTGCATGTCGGTGACGTCGCTCGATCCCGGTGTCGCGCGGACGATCGAACCGCGCGCGCCGACGCCCGCGCGGCGGCTGGCGGCGGTGACCAGGCTGGCCGAGGCGGGCATCCCGACCTATGTCTCGATCGCGCCGGTCATCCCGGCCATCACCGACCATGAGATCGAGCATCTGATCGAACGTGCGGCCCGGGCGGGCGCACGCCACGCCTTCTTCATTCCGGTCCGCCTGCCGCACGAAGTTGCGCCGCTGTTCCGCGCCTGGCTGGCGGAGCATTTCCCAGACCGGGCGGGCAAGGTCATGGCGATCATCCAGTCGCTGCGCGGGGGCCGAGACAATGATCCCGGTTTCTTCACCCGGATGAAGGGCCAGGGACCATGGGCGGACCTGTTGCGGGTCCGCTTTCACCGTGCCTGCCGCCTGCATGGCCTGAACCAGGACAGGCCCATGCTCGACACCAGCCGCTTCCGCCCGCCCAGAGGCCCGCAGGGTGAGCTGTTCTGAGGATCGTCCCGCTTCATCCATGCGTTACGGACGGACAAGGAGAGATGCGATGATCCAAGACCCCGAACAGACGTCCCCCGATCCCGTGCCGAACGAAGACGATACCGACAGTTCGGGCGCGGGCTATGGCAATCACGGAGAGGCGGGGGACGAGGAAACGCCGTCGCACTGACCGGGTAACCGACCGCCGGACCCCATGCCCTTCATCCCCACAACAGCGGGATGAAGGGCTGAGGGGACTGCCTTAACTTACCAGTGCCAGACGCGCCTCGGACGACTTCATCTCCACCGCCTTCACCCCCGGCAGATCTTCGATATGGCTCGCCAATTCGGCGTCCAGCAGGAAATTCCGTCCCAGCGTCAACAGCGTATCGCCCTCGGCACCCTTGATCCGCGCCCTCACCTCGCCGCGTCCGTTGCGCAACGGGTCGAGCATGGCATGGAGCGCCTTGAACGCGACCTTGTCGGTCACCGTCACCTCGACCACGAATTTGGCGGTACTGGCCAGCCCGTCGAACAGCTGCACACGCTTGACGCTGACCCGCGGCGCCTCCTCACCGGGGCGCCGGTCGAGTTCGACGGTGATCAGCGCGCAGTGGCCTTCCTTGGCCGCCTTTTCCAGATCGCCCGCGACCGAGTCGTCGAAACAGGTCGCCAGGAACTGGCCCGTGGCGTCCGAGAGCTGCGCCATCATGTAACGCTTGCCCCGCGCCGAGGTCCGCCAGCGCGCATCTTCGACCAGAGCCGCCATCGTCGCGCCGATCCGCGCGCCGTCATCGGGGATGATCAGCTCGGTCAGCGAGGTATAGGTGCGGGCGCCGTGCATCTTGGCGATATGCGCGTGCCGGTCGACCGGATGCGCGGAGAAATAGAAGCCGAACGCCTCCTTCTCCTGCTCCATGCGCTGCGACAGGGTCCAGCGGGCCCCGGTCGGCAGCTTGATCGCGTCGCCCGCCACCTCGGTTTCGCCGAACAGTCCGCCCTGCCCGCTCGTCCGTCCCTCATGGGTGCGCGCGGCGATGGCCAGGATGGTTTCGGCAACCGCATGGACGCCCGCGCGATTGGCCTCGACCCCGTCGAACGCCCCCGCCGAGGCCAGCGTTTCCAGCTGGCGCTTGTTCATCAGGCGCGGATCGACCCGCTTGGCAAGCGCGTCGAGCGAAGCGAAGGCTCCGCCTGCACCCCGCTCGACGACCAGCTTCTCCATCGCGCCTTCGCCCACCGACTTCAGCGCGCCCAGCGCATAGCGGACACCCAGGCCATCCTCATGCGCCTCGACATCGAATTCGGCCTGGCTGGCGTTGATGCACGGCGGCAGCATCGTCACGCCCATGCGGCGCGCGTCATCGACGAAGATCGCCAGCTTGTCGGTCAGCGCCATGTCGTAGCACATCGACGCGGCATAGAATTCATGCGGGTGATGCGCCTTCAACCACGCGGTCTGATAGGCGAGCAGAGCGTAAGCGGCGGCGTGGCTCTTGTTGAAGCCGTATCCGGCGAACTTGTCGATCAAGTCGAACAGTTCGTTGGCCTTTTGCGCCGGGATGCCGTTCACCTCTTGGCAGCCCTTCACGAAGATGGCGCGCTGTGCGTCCATCTCCGCCTTCACCTTCTTGCCCATCGCGCGACGGAGAAGATCCGCGCCGCCCAGCGAATAGCCCGCCAGGATCTGGGCGGCCTGCATCACCTGTTCCTGATAGACGAAGATGCCGTAGGTTTCGGACAATATCTGTTCGAGCAGGGCGTGCGGGTAGACGATCTCCTCGGTGCCCTGCTTACGGCGGCCGAAGCTGGGGATATTGTCCATCGGGCCCGGCCGGTACAGCGACACGAGCGCGATGATGTCGCCGAAATTGGATGGCCGCACCGCCGACAGCGTGCGCCGCATACCTTCGGATTCCAGCTGGAACACGCCGACCGTGTCGCCCTTTTGGAGCAGCGCATAGGTCGCCTCGTCGTCCCAGGCGAGCGCGCCGAGATCGACCTCGACCCCGCGCTTGGCCAGCAGCTGTACCGCCTTTTGCAGGACAGACAGGGTCTTCAGGCCCAGGAAGTCGAACTTCACAAGGCCCGCCCCTTCGACATATTTCATGTCGAACTGCGTCACCGGCATGTCCGAGCGCGGATCGCGGTAGAGCGGCACCAGCTGCGCCAGCGGCCGATCGCCGATCACCACGCCCGCGGCGTGCGTCGACGAGTGACGCGGCAATCCCTCCAGCTTGGTCGCCAGGTCGAGCAGCCGGCGGACCTGGTTGTCGTTGGCGTACTCCTTCGCCAGTTCGGGCACACCGTTCAACGCCCGCTTCAGGTCCCAGGGGTCGGTCGGGTGGTTGGGCACCAGCTTGGCGAGCCGGTCGACTTGGCCATAGCTCATCTGCAGCACACGGCCGGTGTCCTTGAGCACCGCGCGTGCCTTCAGCTTACCGAAGGTGATGATCTGCGCCACCTGATCGCGGCCATATTTCTCCTGCACGTAGCGGATGACCTCGCCACGCCGGGTTTCGCAAAAGTCGATGTCGAAGTCGGGCATCGACACGCGTTCCGGGTTCAGGAAGCGTTCGAACAGCAGGCCGAGCTTCAGCGGATCGAGGTCGGTGATGGTCAGCGCCCAGGCGACGACCGAGCCCGCGCCCGAACCACGGCCCGGCCCCACGGGAATATCGTGGTCCTTGGCCCATTTGATGAAGTCGGCGACGATCAGGAAGTAGCCGGGGAAACCCATCTGGATGATGATGTCGACCTCGAACGTCAGCCGTTCGTGATAGGCCTCGCGCCAGCCGGGTTCGCCCTCGCCCTCCAGCTCGGCGATACGGTTCAGTCGCGCCTCCAGACCGGCGGTCGCGTCGCGGCGAAGCATCGCCGCCTCACCCTCGCGGTCGCCCGCCAGGCTGGGCAGGATGGGCTTGCGCCACGGCGCCATCACGGCGCAGCGCCGCGCCACCACCAGCGTGTTCTCGATCGCCTCGGGCAGGTCGGCGAACAGCTGCTTCATCATCTCGGCGGGCTTGAGCCAGGCCTCGGGGCAGCTCTTGGGGCGGTCGTCCATTTCGACATAGGTCGAATTGGCGATGCACAGCATCGCGTCATGCGCGTCGCCGAAACCGCTATCGGTGAAACAGCAGGGGTTCGTCGCGACCAAAGGCAGGTCGCGGTCATAGGCCAGGTCGATCAGGTCCTGCTCGGCCGCCATCTCGATCGCGTCGTCACGGCGCGCCAGTTCGACATAGAGCCGGTCGCCGAAAATCGCCTGGAGCCGATCGGCATAGGCCTTCGCCCGGTCGGGCTGTCCTTCGGCGAACAGACGCGCGATGCCGCCCTCGCCGCCCGCGGTCAGCGCGATCAGGCCCTGGCTAAACCTCTGGAGCGTGTCGAAACCGACATGCGCCGCCAGCTCGATCGGACGGTCGAGATGCGCCGCCGACACCAGCGCGCACAGATTGTCGTAGCCGGTCATGTCCTGCGCATAGAGCGCGATCCAGTCGACCACCGCCCCGACATTGTCGGGCATGTCCGGCCGCGCGATGCCCAGCATCGTGCCGATGATCGGCTGCACGCCCGCCTTCTTCGCGGCGTCGGAAAAGGCCATCGCGGCATAGAGGCCGTTGCGGTCGGTCAGGCCCGCGGCGGGGAAGGCGTTGGCCTTGGCCTGCGCCGCAATCGCCTTGGGGTCGATCGCGCCGTCGAGCATCGTGAAGGAGGAAAAGATGCGGAGCGGCACATATCCGGAATGCATCCCCCTCCCTACGCCACCGCGTGTGATTCGACCAGCACCGAACCCCGCCTGGCGGCATGTCGAGGCACGCGGGCTCGGAACCGGCCACGCGAAAGTCCGTTACGCCAGCATAAGGACTTGAGCGAAAGCGGATGACCATGACCGATACCGACCGCAGCTTTGCCACCGCCCTGCGCCCCGGCGCGGGATGGGGCTGGATCCTGGCTTATGGCGTGCTGTCCGCGCTGCTCGGGCTTGCCGCCTTCGTGTTTCCGGTGCCCGCCACGCTTGCGGCGACACTGGTCATCGGCGCCTTCTTCATCGCCGCCGGGCTGGTATCGGTCGCGGCAGGCATCTTCGGCAAGGGGCATGAGGGTCGTGGCTATGCGATCGGGTTCGGCCTGCTGTCGCTGGTCATCGGCCTGATCATGGCGTTCGAGCCTGCGACGGGGGCGATCTCGCTGACCATCCTGGTCGCGGTGTGGCTGGGCCTGCGCGGCGGGCTGGAGATCGGCCTGGGCGCGCGGATGCGGCGGCGGCGCGGGTGGATGATCGGGCTGGGCGTGCTCAACATCCTGCTCGCGCTGTTCGTGCTGGCCACGCTGCCGTGGAGTGCGATGACGCTGCCGGGTTATGTGCTGGGCCTGAGCTTCCTGTTCGGCGGGATCACCGCCATCGCGTCTGCTCTGGATCACAAGAAAGGCGCGAGCGCGTTTGCGCTTTAAGGGCCGGGGCGTGGCCTTCGGCTATGCTCGGCCTTAACCGCCGCCTGGTTACAGCAGCGCCTCGATGTCCTTCGCCAGATCTTCCGGCTTGGTCGTCGGGGCGTAACGCTCGATCACCTTCCCCGCACGATCGACCAGAAATTTGGTGAAGTTCCACTTGATCGCCTTGGTCCTCAGCACGCCCGGCGCCTGCGCCTTCAGCCACTGGAACAGCGGGTCCGCGCCGTCGCCATTGACCTCGACCTTCGCCATCACGGGGAAGCTCACGTCATAGGTCAGCGAGCAGAAACTGGCGATCTCGGCCGCGTCACCCGGTTCCTGCGCGCCGAACTGGTTGCAGGGGAAAGCCAGCACCGTCAGGCCCCGCTCCTCGTAGCGACGGTGCAGTGCCTCCAGCCCCTCATATTGTGGCGTGAAACCACACTTCGACGCGGTATTGACGATCAGGAGCGCCCGCCCGGCATAGCGCGACAGTTCGACCGGTTGGCCATCCGCCGCCCGGACGGTGAAATCCGTGATAGCGCTCATCGGTGCTTCCCCAGCAGATAGTCGAGATTGGCGCGCACGCCCGGCCATTCGCGGTCGATGATCGAATAGACGACAGTGTCGCGGATACGACCGTCCGCCATGACCTGATGCCCGCGCAGCACCCCGTCCTTCTTCGCGCCCAGCCGCTCGATCGCGGCCTGGCTGCGCTTGTTGAGCGCATCGGTACGGATCTGGACGGCCTGCGCCTGCATCACCTCGAAGGCGTGGGCGAGCAGCATCCGCTTCGCCTCGGTATTGACCCCCGTGCGCTGGACGCGAGTGGCGTAGAAGGTGCCGCCGATCTCCAGTCGCCTATGCTGGGCTGCGATCCGCATATAGCGGGTGGTGCCGACGATATCGCCGTCCGGCGTCTCGACCGTGAAGATCAGCGCACGGCCGACGTCACGCTCCTTCAGCGCCGCCGCCAGCCAGCGTTCGGGCACCTTCATCATCGACACATTGGCGTAGAAGATGTTCCACAGGTCGCCCTCTCGCGCGGCCTCGACCAGCGCGGGAAGGTCCGCCTCGACGAACGGGCGAAGCGTGACGTGGCGACCGGTCAGCGTGGGCGTCTCGGTCCAGACGCTCATTGCAGGCGGCCTTCGTGCAGGCGAACCACCCGGTCCATCTTCGCCGCCAGCCGCTCGTTATGCGTCGCGACCAGCGCCGCCGAGCCCTCGCCGCGAACCAGGCGCAGGAACTCGTCCAGCACGACCTGCGACGTGTGTTCGTCCAGATTGCCGGTCGGCTCGTCGGCCAGCACCAGCGGCGGCTGGTTGGCCAGCGCGCGGGCGACCGCCACGCGCTGCTGCTCACCGCCGGACAACTGGCTGGGGCGGTGGGTCAGTCGGTGGCCGAGCCCGAGCGCGGTCAGCAAGGCCCGGGCGCGCGCATCGGCCTCGGCCGGCATCTTGCCCTTCACCAACTGCGGCAGGACGACATTCTCGATCGCGTTGAAGTCGGGCAGCAGATGGTGAAACTGATAGACGAAGCCCAGATAGTCGCGCCGCGCGACCGTGCGGCCGTGCGCGTCGAGCTTCGACACCTCCTCGCCCGCGATGCGGATCGAGCCCGAGAATCCGCCCTCCAGCAGGCCGACCGCCTGGAGCAGCGTCGACTTGCCCGAACCGGAGGGGCCGAGCAGCGCGACGATCTCGCCCGGCGCGATCGCCAGGTCGACGCCGCGCAGCACCTCGATCGTCTGGTCGCCTTGCGTGAAGCTGCGCGACAGTTCGCGCGTCTCCAGCACCGGTTCGGCGGCGCGCGGCGGCAGCGTCGTGCCCATGCGGATGATCGGATCATTCATAGCGCAGCACCTGAACCGGGTCCGTGCTCGCCGCCTTCCAGGCGGGGTAGAGCGTGGCAAGGAAGGAAAAGACCAGCGCCATCGACGCGATCACGACGATCTCGACGGGGTCGGGCTTCGACGGCAACTCGGTCAGATAACGGATCGAGGGATCCCAGAGATTCTGCCCCGTCACGAACTGGACGAAGTTCACCACCGCCTGGCGATAGAACAGGAACACCGCGCCCAGCCCCAACCCCGCGACCGTGCCCAGTGCGCCGATGATCGTGCCGACCGTCATGAAGATGCGCATCAGCCCGCCGCGCGTCGCGCCCATCGTGCGCAGGATCGCGATGTCGCGTGTCTTGGCGCGGACCAGCATGATCAGCGAGGACAGGATGTTGAACACCGCGACCAGGATGATGATCGACAGCACGGTGAACATCGCCACCCGCTCGACCGCCAGCGCCTCGAACAGCTGCGCATTCATCGTCCGCCAGTCGGCGATGACCGCCCGCCCGCCCAGCTTGTCGGCGAGCGGCGCCAGGATCTGGCCCACCCGGTCGGCATCGACCGTCTGGATTTCGACCATGCCGACCGTATCGCCCATCAGGAGCAGCGTCTGCGCATCCTCGATCGGCATGATGACGTATGCCTTGTCGTAATCATACACCCCGATCTCGAAGATCGCGCCGACCGTATAGCTGACGATGCGGGGCACGGTGCCGAACGGAGTCGTCTGCCCCTGCGGGCTGATCAGCGAGATTTCCGAACCGACGGTCGCGCCCAGTGCCTCGGCCAGACGGCTGCCGATCGCGATCCGGCCGCTGCCGGGGGTCACGCTGTTCAGGCTGCCCATCACGATCTTGGAGCGGATCGCCGAATTGCCACGCATGTCGGCCATGCGCATGCCGCGCACCAGCACCGCCTCGACCCGGCCGTTATAGCTGGACATCAGCGGCTGTTCGATCATCGGCACGGCACTGGTCACGCCGGGGGTCGCCCGCGCCTCGCGCACGATATCGCGCCAGTCGGGCAGACGTCCGCCGACGCCCTGCACCACCGCATGACCGTTCAGCCCGACGATCTTGTCGAACAGTTCGGCACGAAAGCCGTTCATCACGCTCATGACGATGACGAGCGCGGCGACGCCCAGCATGACCGCGACCAGGCTGATCGAGGCGACAAGAAAGATGAACGCCTCGCCCTTGCCGGGCAGCAGATAGCGCCGGGCGATCATCCGTTCATAGCGAGACAGGATCATGCAGGTCCGATCGATCCGTGGAGAAACACTGTTGAGCCACGCGGCTGTACGGGCGGCACCCGGCGGTGGCAATGCCGTGCGCCGCGCGGGCGCAGAAACCGTCCAGACCGGCAATTGTTGCCCGCGCGCCACACAAGTCAGCCAATCGTAGCATCGATACCGCAAGAGGGATGACAAGCGCCCCCGCCGTACCGTAACACAATCTTACTGAGACACAGGCAGCAACGGCCGTGGTTCGGGGATTGCTCCAACGCTCACCCAAAGAGGTTGATGCGGGAGCGGGAAAAGGGGGCTGACGAGCGATCGTCACGCAGGCGCCCGGATCGGAAACGGTCCGGGCGTTTGGCATTGGGCTCTCGTCGCGCATCGGTCCTTCGAAAAGCCGCCGGAACCGGCTGGGACACGGGGAGCTTCCAGACTCCGTCCCCAGATGCCGGCCCGGCGCCCGTTTACGGGACTGTCGCTATAACAAATCAAGATGAACCGAAAATGGACGAATCCTGAGATTTGTGCAGTCGGCTATCAATCCTCTCCCAGCTCCGATTGGGAGGGGATCCATTCGTGCCGACGAGTGATAGAGGGGTGGGCAACACCTGTGAAAGGCCCCTGCCCCTCCACCACCGGGCTGACGCCCGGCGGTCCCCCTCCCCAAGCATAGCTTGGGGAGGACCAGCTCAGAACGACTTGGAAATGGTCAGGCCGTAGGTCCGTGGATCGCCGGGCTGGCCCACGATCAGGCCGGTCGACCCCGACTGGGTCGCCAGCAGCTCATAGTAATTGTGATCGAACAGGTTGCGGACCCAGACAAAGGCGTTCCAGCTCCCCGGTGCCTTGAACCCGGCGCGGACGTTCGACAGGCTATAGCCGTTGATGTCGGTATAGGCCGAGCGTGACGGGTTGGACGAGAATTTCGACCGATAGCTGCCGTCATAGCCCAGATAGAATTGCCCCTCGGTCCCCGCCACAGTCGCGGGCAGGTCATATTCCGCACCATAGGAAAAGGCCCACCGCGACACGCCTGGCAGCCACTGGCCTGAGATATCGCAATAGGGCAACGAATTGCCCGGCGTCCCCGCCGCTGCGGGCGTACCGACGATCTGGCCGTTGACCACCGGCAACGCGGTACCCCCCGACAGCTCCGGCGGGCAAGGCGCGTTGGTGAAGCGGGTATAGCGCGCATCGGTAAAGGCGGCATTGGCATAGACGTTGAACCGGCTGGTGGGGCGGAAGGCCGAGTCGATCTCCACACCCCGCGTCCGCACCCGGCCCGCATTGGCGAGATAGCCGCGCAGGACGTTGACCTGAAGATTGTTCACCGTCGCCTGATAATCACCGATCTCGGTCCAGAAGCCCGCGATGTTCACCGTCGCGCGGCGATCGGCGAACTGGGTCTTCAGCCCCAACTCGAAGTGATTGACCTTTTCGGGCCGCACCGTCTGCGTCGCCAGGATCGGGTTGTTCTGCGCATCGAGCGGCAGGCCGGACAGGTTGATGCCGCCCGACTTATAGCTGCGCGCATAGGTCGCATAATAATGGACGTTGGGATTGAACTCGTAGGCGACGGTCAGGTCGCCCGACACGTTCCAGTTGGTGAAGGACGGCGTATAATTCTGCGGCGCCAGCACGCTGCGCTGGTCGCTGGTCAGGCTGGTCGAGCCCGCACCGTTGGTCACGACCGAGACATAGGAGCCGTCCTTGCGGTCATAGTTCAACCGCAGCCCCGGCGATACCGACAGGCGGTCGTCGACATGCCAGGTCAGTTTGCCGAACAGCGCCGCCGACGTGTTGGTAAAGCCGATCGTGTTGCGCGAGGTCAGCCCGTTCAACGTCGCCGGATTACGCCCGCCCGTGCTGGTCGGGTTGAGCAGGAAGGCGCTGGCCGCCGGGCCCTGCACCTGGAGCCCTTGCGTGTCGATGGTCTGCCAGAAATAGAAGGCACCCAGCACATAATCGAGCGTCCGCTTGCCGTTCGAGGCGATGCGCAGTTCCTGCGTCACCTGGCTCTGCTGCGACGGATTGGCCGAGACGGTGGTGATCGGCAGGCCGACGAAGTCCCGGTCGTTCGACGGGTCCCAATGCCAGAAGCGCCACGCGGACACGCTGGTCAACGTCGCCTCCCCCACATCCCAGTTGGCGACCAGCGACAGCCCGCCCAGCTCCTGCTTGGCGCGCAGATCGGTATCGACATCGGTCACCCGGTCGAAGGCATTGGTCGAGGGCACGCTATAGCCCTGCGCCGCGGCCAGCGCGGGGTACTGGCGGTTCGCCGGTCGCTGCGTCGCACCCACGCGCGCATAATATTGGACGCAGCAATTGGGGTTCTGTCGCGCATAATCCCCCGACAGGGTCAGGTCGAGCGTGGGGGTGGCGTGCCACAGGAACTGGCTGCGCAGCGACAGATTGTCCTGGGCATTCTGCCATTCCTGCTGCCGGGTATTCCAGATGGTGCCGCGCCGCGTGGTGATCGAGGTCGACAGGCGCACCGCGACCTTGTCGTCGACCAGCGGGCCGGACACCGACGCCTTGCCCTGGAAGAAGTCGTAATTGCCCGCGCTCAGCTCGACCCGCGCTTCGGGGGTGAAGCTGGGCGCACGGGTTATGATGTTGATCGCCCCCGCCGTGGTATTCTTGCCATAGAGCGTACCCTGCGGTCCGCGCAGCACCTCGATCCGTTCGGTATCGGTGAAGTCGAACGTCGCCGAGGCGATGCGGCTGTAATAGACCTGGTCGACATAGATACCGACACCCTGCTCGATCCCGTCATTGGTGAGCCCGAACGGCGCGCCCAGCCCACGGATGTTGGCGGCCGAGTTGCGCGGGTTGGTCGAATAGAATTGCAGCGTCGGCTGGATCTGGGTCAGCCGGTTGACATTGTACGTCCCCGTCTCGGCCAGCGCGGTGCCGCCGATCACCGACATGGCGATGGGGACCGACTGGATCGTCTCGGCGCGACGGCGGGCGGTGACCACCACGTCACCCCCGCCCTGCTGCGCGGTCCCCAACCGACCCGCGTCACGGCGGGCCTCGGGGGTGGGAGCGGTCACGACCGACGTGTTTTGCGGATCGGCGGACGGCGATGCGGTCTGGGCGGCCAGGATCAAGGCCAGGGTCAAGGACATGGAAGCTCCCCTTTGATTTCATCTTCCATTCACACATCGTTTTAGTAGGCATTCAATCCGGCAAGCACTTGGGGTCAGCGAAGATTTGCTTTTCGATCCTAAAAGGCCCTTGAAGGCCAGTACAAATGAACCATATCGGTTCGCGTGCGGTGCCGAAACCGGACCGCACGGATGGGTCGAACCACCCCGCGCCGGGGTGGACCGGCTGATCCCGTTTCAATTCGCTTCTGATGGAGGTTTTGACATGCGTATCGATCTGACCCCGTACCGCCGCTCGACCATCGGCTTCGACCGACTGTTCGATCTGCTCGAGGCCAATTCCCGCGCCGCCTCGGCGGAAAATTATCCCCCCTTCAACCTCGAGCGTCTGGCGGACGACCGTTACCGCATCACCCTGGCGGTGGCCGGTTTCGCCCGCGACGAGATCGAGATCACCGCGCAGCAGAACATGCTGCTCGTCACCGGCAAGAAGGATGACAAGGCGAGCGCGCCCAACTTCCTGCATGTCGGCATCGCCAATCGCTCGTTTGAGCGGCGCTTCGAACTGGCGGACTTCGTGTTCGTCGAGGATGCGCGCCTGAACGACGGCCTGCTCGTCATCGACCTCGTCCGCGAGGTGCCCGAGGCGATGAAGCCCAAGACGATCGCGATCAAGACGGGCCAGCCGCTGGCCGCGGTGGAGCACAATGCCGGCGAGGCCGACGAGGCCAAGGCCGCGTAACCCGCTCGACGTCTTTCGCTCCCTGAAGACGTCGCGAGGCGTCCGGACCGACGGGTCCGGGCGCCTTTTGGTTTGTGTAACGTGCCCTGCTTCCGTTCAGGCTGAGCATAGTCGAAGTTCAAGAGATGAGGTGGGCCTAGCGGGGAGGTTTCCCATGGCCTTCGACTTCGCTCAGGCGGAACGGCGGTGGGGAATCGGGGTGAGTAAACCGGCCTGTTGCTTCGCCGACCAAATCCCCAACCCCCGTTCGGGCTGAGCATAGTCGAAGCCTACGCCCCGTCATCCACAAAGGAGACAAGCCCTCCCCAAACCGCACGAAGAACCAGAAAAGAAAAACCCCGCCTCCTTTTGAAGGCGGGGTCTCAAAATCAGACCAACCGGCTCTGCTTCACCGCCGCTTCGACGAAGCTGGCGAAGAGCGGGTGCGGGTCGAAGGGCTTGGACTTCAGCTCGGGGTGGAACTGCACGCCGACGAACCAGGGATGGTCCGGCCGCTCGACGATTTCGGGCAGGGTGCCGTCGGGCGACATGCCGCTGAACACCAGGCCGCCCTTTTCCAGCGCTTCCTTATAGGTGGTGTTCACCTCGTAGCGGTGGCGGTGGCGCTCGGAAATGTCCTCGCTGCCATAGATGGAGGCGACGACGCTGTTGCCCGCCAGCTTGGCCTGATAGGCGCCCAGCCGCATCGTGCCGCCCATGTCGCCACTGGCCTCGCGCTTTTCCAGCCCGTCGCGGCCCATCCACTCGGTGATCAGGCCGACGATTGGTTCGGAGGTCGGGCCGAATTCGGTCGAGGATGCCTCGGCGATCCCCGCCAGGTTCCGCGCGCCTTCGACGCAGGCCATCTGCATGCCGAAGCAGATGCCGAAATAGGGCACGCGGCGTTCACGCGCGAAGCGAACCGCCTCGATCTTGCCCTGCGCGCCGCGCTCGCCGAACGCGCCGGGGACGAGGATGGCGTGGCAGGGTTCCAGCTGCTGCGCGATCTCGCTCTCGTCGCCCTCGAACAGTTCGGCGTCGATCCAGCGGATATGGACCTTCACCTTGTTGGCGATGCCGCCATGCACCAGCGCTTCGTTGAGCGACTTGTACGCGTCCTGCAGGCCGACATATTTGCCGACGACACCGATCGTGACCTCGCCCTCGGGGTTGAAGAGGCGATCGACGATCTCGGTCCAGCGCGACAGGTTGGGCGCGCCTTCCGGTTCGATCCCGAACGCGCGCAATACTTCCGAATCGAGACCCTCGGCATGATATTGCAGCGGCACCGCATAGATGCTCTTGGCATCCAGCGCCGGAATGACGGCCGAGGGCGGCACGTTGCAGAACAGGCCGATCTTCGAACGGTCCGAGGCGGGCAGCGGATGCTCGCAACGGCAGACCAGCACGTCGGGCGCAACGCCCAGCGCCGCGATCTCGCGCACCGAATGCTGGGTCGGCTTGGTCTTCAGCTCGCCCGCCGCCGCGATATACGGCACCAGCGTGACGTGGATGCTGATCGACTTGCCGCGGCCGAGCTCGTTCTTCAGCTGGCGGATCGCCTCGATGAAGGGCAGCGATTCGATGTCGCCGACCGTGCCGCCGATCTCGCAGAGGATGAAGTCGATCTCCTCGCCATTCTCGTCGATCGTGTCGGCCCGCGCGAACGCCTTGATCGCGTCGGTGACGTGCGGGATCACCTGGACGGTCGCGCCCAGATAGTCGCCGCGCCGCTCGCGCTCGATGATCGTCTTGTAGATGCGGCCGGAGGTCACGTTGTCGGACTGGCGCGAGGACACGCCGGTGAAACGTTCATAATGGCCCAGGTCGAGGTCGGTTTCGGCCCCGTCGTCGGTCACATAGACCTCGCCATGCTGATATGGGCTCATCGTGCCCGGATCGACGTTCAGATAGGGGTCGAACTTGCGGATGCGCACGCTGTACCCGCGCGCCTGCAAGAGAGCCGCAAGAGAGGCCGCCATGAGGCCTTTGCCGAGCGACGAAACCACGCCGCCGGTGATGAAGATATACCGCGCCATGGGAAGAATCGCCTAGCTTGGATGGGGTGGATACGACAACAGCAAAGATGCGCGCCGCCGGAAAATATCGGCGGCGCGTTGGCCCGTGCTGCGATGGAAACGAAGATTAGCGGGCGAGCGGAACCGCCGAATTGTCCGCAGGTGCCTGCGCCGGAGCAGCGCCGGTCGGGACCGGAGCGGGCGCGGGCTGGGTGATCGGCGCCTGAGTCGCGGGCGTCCGGGCCAGCGAGGTATCGATGGCGGGCGCACCGCGCGTCGCCGCGATCACCGCCAGCAGGATCGAGAAGCCGACGAACAGCGTCGCCAGCACCGCCGTCGCACGGCTGAGGAAATCGGCCGCGCCGCGCGCCGACATGAGGCCCGCCGGGCTGCCGCCCATGCCCAGACCGCCGCCTTCCGACCGCTGCATGAGGATCACCGTGACGAGAACCGCGGCGATGATGGCGTGGATGACGAGCAGGAATGCGAACATGAGGCGCGTGTGATCCCGATGGAGGGTGTGCGAAAGCGCGCACATAGGCGAGCCGGGGGGCGGGATCAACCTCGGCGGCGGGTCACCCCCCGCCCCGCCCCCCTGGAATACCGCCCGCGCCCCTCGAAAAGATGTGCACCAAAGCGGAACATGAGTGGAAACCACCATGGATAAAGGGCGTTATGACTTCGAAACAACGCCCGGTTAAAGCCCGGCACAGCCATTGGAATCGCCATCGTGTCCCACCCGCACGACCCACAGTCGCTGTTCGCCTGGATGAGCGCCCTGGTCGATTATGTCCGCTCGGGCGAACCCGATCTGACCAATCGCCAGATGGCATTGCTGCTCGTCGTCTATCTACGTCCCGGCCCTCATACGGTGCGCGGTTTGGCGCGCGCCTTGAACGTCTCGAAACCTGTCGTCACCCGCGCCTTGAATAGACTGGGAACGCTGGGCTATCTGCGCCGCCAACGCGATGATAGCGACAAGCGGAACATCTTTGTCGCCAGGACACCTGAAGGGGCGGACTTTCTTGAAGAATTCGGACATTTCATCGGCGCCGGCGACGCCCCCGGCCTCCAACGGGCCAGCGCGTAAGAGCTTCGCGCTCCAGGGGCGGACCGTCAGTCTCGACCCCCGCACGAACGCGGTCCGGCCCGATCTGGCGGACGTTCGACTGGCGGAATACGTATTCGCACCGCATTACGCCGCTCCCCTGCCCTATAGGACCCATGCGCCGGTGACCTTGCGTGAGGGCCGTCCGTCGGGCAGCACGGTCCTGGCCGAGCTGGCGGCTGGCGAGACGTTCGAGGTGCTGGAGCTGGCCGGTGGCCATGCCTGGGGCATCGCGCCGCATCTCGGGCTGGTCGGCTATTGCGATGCGGGGCTGTTGGAGCGGGTGCAGTGACGAAGACGGTATTCATCGATGGCGGTGCAGGCACCACCGGCCTGGAGATCGCGGACCGGTTGGGCGGACGCCCCGACCTGGCGATCCTGACCCTGCCCGATGACCGTCGCAAGGATGCCGAGGCGAGGCGCGAGGCGATCAACGATGCCGATTTCGTCATCCTCTGCCTGCCTGACGATGCCGCGCGCGAAGCCGTCTCCCTGATCGCCAACGACCGGACGCGGGTGGTTGACGCCTCGACCGCGCACCGTACCGCCGATGGCTGGGTCTATGGCTTTGCCGAGCTGGACCCCGACCAGCAGGATCGTATCGCGGCAGCCCGCTTCGTCTCCAATCCCGGCTGCTACCCCACCGGCTTTCTGGCGCTCGTCCGCCCGCTTGTGCGGGCCGGGATCATTCCGGCCGGCTTTCCGCTGACCGTCAATGCCGCCTCGGGCTATTCGGGCGGCGGCAAGGCGATGATCGCCGACTATGAAACGGCGACCGAACGCGCCTTTCGACCCTATGGCCTCGGCCTGGCGCACAAGCATGCGCCGGAGATGCGGCGCCACTCCGGCCTGGACCACGCCCCCATCTTCGCGCCGTCCGTGGTCGACACCTATCGCGGCATGGTCGTCGAGGTGCCGCTGCCCCTCTATGCGCTGCCCGGCGCGCCATCGCTGGATCGCGTCGCAGATACGCTGGCGCAGGCCTATGCCGACAGCCGCATCGTACGCTTTTCGCCCGATACCGTCGCGGCGGTGAATATCGAGGAAAATGCCGGAACCGACCGGATGACCTTGCGCGTCTGCGGCAATGCGGCCACGGGACAGGCGCGACTGATCGCCACGCTCGACAATCTGGGCAAGGGTGCCGGGGGTGCGGCGGTCCAGAACCTGAATATCATGGCCGGGCTCGATCCGACCGCTGGCCTCGTGCTCTAAGGAGACGTCATGACGCGCAATCCCGTTGGCAAGCTGCTGCTGTTCGGTGCGACCGGCGACCTGTCGCAGCGGATGCTGCTACCCTCGCTGTTCAACCTCCATTCGGACGGGCTGCTGCCCGAGGGGCTGACGATCACCGGCACCGCGCGGTCCGATTATGACGATGCCAGCTTCCGGGATTTCGCGGCGAAGGCGCTCGACACCTTCCTGCCCGATGACCGCAAGGAAGCCGACAAGATCGCCGGCTTCTTAAATCGATTGCAGTATCAGTCGCTCGACGCCTCCTCGACGGACGGTTTCCCGGCGCTGGCCGAGAAGGTCGGCGACGTGTCGAACGGCCTGGCCATCTATCTCTCCACCGCGCCCAGCCTGTTCGAGTCCACCATCAAGGGCCTCGAATCAGTCGGCCTAGCCGGTGAGACGGTGCGGATCGGCCTGGAAAAGCCGCTCGGCTACGACCTGGCCTCGTCGAAGGAGATCAACGACGCGGTCGCCTTCGGCTTCCCCGAGGAGCGGACCTTCCGCATCGACCATTATCTGGGCAAGGAAACGGTCCAGAACATCTTGGCGCTGCGCTTCGGCAATTTCTTCTTCGAGCCGATCTGGAACGCGCACGGCATCGACAATGTGCAGATCACCATTGCCGAGACGGTCGGGCTGGAGGATCGCGCAGGCTATTACGAAGGCGCGGGGGCGCTGCGCGACATGGTGCAGAACCATATCCTCCAGCTGCTCGCGCTGATCGCGATGGAGCCGCCCGCGCGTTATGACGGCAATTCGATCCGCGACGAAAAGGCCAAGGTCTTCCGTTCGCTGCGCCTGATGACGCCCGAGGAAGTGCCCAACAACACCGTCACCGGCCAATATGCCGACGGTGCGGTCGGCGGCAAGATCGTCGGCTCCTATGCCGATGAACTGGGCAAGCCGTCCAAGACCGAGACCTTCGTCGCGATCAAGGCGCATGTCGACAATTGGCGTTGGCAGGGCGTGCCCTTCTACCTGCGCACCGGCAAGCGCATGGCCGCGCGCCGTTCGGAAATCGCCATCCAGTTCAAGCCGGTGCCGCATTCCATGTTCGCCGGGCGCGGCGGGCTGCTTCAGCCCAACACCCTGGTCATCCGCCTTCAGCCCGAGGAGTATATCCAGCTGCTCGTGATGGCCAAGGAGCCGGGGCTCGACCGCGACGGCATCCGCCTGCGCGAAGTGCCGTTGAACCTGTCGCTCGACGCCGAGTTTGCGGGCACCCGCCGCCGCATCGCCTATGAGCGGCTGCTGCTCGACCTGATCGAGGGTGACCAGACGCTGTTCGTTCGCCGCGACGAGGTGGAGGCCCAGTGGGCCTGGATCGATTCGATCCGCGCCGGTTGGGACGCCAACGACGTCAAGCCGAAGACCTATCCGAGCGGGAGCTGGGGCCCCTCCTCCGCCATTGCGCTGACCGAGCGCGACGGGGTTCACTGGCAGGACGACTGACACCCGGCGCACGGCCGATCGCCGTGTGACATCATCGGCAGGGCGTGGGTCCGCTAGCCGCGAGGTGGCGGACCGGCCTTGCCCGGATCATCTAGGACGTGAGTGACATGACCGACGAAATCGAATGGTGGGATTACGAAGACACCACCGAAATGGCGAACGCGCTGGCGGGCGACATCCAGTTCATCATCGAAAGCGCGATCGAAGCGCGCGGCGCGGCGGTGATCGCGCTGTCGGGCGGCAAGACGCCGGTCCCGGTCTATGAAAAGCTGGCCCAGGCCAAGCTCGACTGGAAGCGCGTGACCATCGTCCCCGCCGACGAGCGCATCGTGCCGCTGGGCGATCCGCTGTCCAACGTCACCATGATCGGCAAGATCTTCCTGCCCAAGGGCGCGCGGGTGATGCCGATCGTGCCGCAGGCGACGTCGGACTATAAGGCCGCCGGTCGCTCGGCCGATGCCCTGATGCAGGAGCTTCACTGGCCGCTGGACCTGGTGCTGCTGGGCATGGGCGCCGACGGGCACACCGCGTCGATCTTCCCCGGCCCCGATTATGACGAAGCCCTCAACGGCCCGAAGGAGCGCCGCGCATTGGGCCTGATGCCCGATCCCCTGCCTCCCGAGGCACCGGTCGCCCGCGTGACGCTCAGCCGTGCGGGCATCGTCTCGGCCCGGTCGATCATGTTCGCCATTTCGGGTCCGGCCAAGAAGAAGGTGCTGGAAGACGCGATCAAGGAAGGCGCATCCTCGCCCTATCCGGTCGGCCGCGTCCTGGCCGAGATCGAATTGCCGATCGACATCCACTGGAGCGAGCAATGAGCCTCAACGCCGTCGTCTCGGCCGTCACCGACCGGGTCATTGAACGATCCCGGCCGGGCCGTCAGGCCTATCTCGACCTGATCGCGCACGAGGCAGAGACGGCGGTGCGCCGCCCCAATCTGGGCTGCGCCAACCTCGCCCATGCTTATGCCGGGACGGAGGAAGACCGCGACGCCATGAAGGCGGATCGCGGCATGAATATCGGCATCGTGTCGGCCTATAACGACATGCTGTCGGCCCACGCCGTCTATTATCGCTACCCCGAACTGATGAAGGTCTGGGCGCGTGAAGTGGGCGCCACCGCGCAGGTCGCGGGCGGCGTCCCCGCCATGTGCGACGGCGTGACGCAAGGCTATGCGGGCATGGAGCTGTCGCTGTTCAGCCGCGACACCATCGCGCTGTCGACGGCGGTCGCCCTGTCCCACGGCACCTTCGAGGGGGCCGCGCTGCTCGGCATCTGCGACAAGATCGTGCCGGGCCTGCTGATGGGCGCACTGCGCTTCGGCCATCTGCCGATGATCCTGGTCCCCGGCGGCCCGATGCCCACCGGCCTGCCCAACAAGCAGAAGGCCGCCGTCCGCGAAGCCTTTGCCGAGGGCAAGGCGGGGCGCGACGAACTGCTGGATGCCGAGATCGCGGCCTATCATTCCAAGGGCACCTGCACCTTCTACGGCACCGCCAACACCAACCAGATGATGATGGAGGTGATGGGCCTGCACATGCCGGGCGCCGCCTTCGTCAATCCGGGCACCAAGCTGCGCCAGGAGCTCAGCCGCGCCGCCGTCCACCGCCTTGCCGCGATCGGCCAGCGCGGCGAGGATTACCGGCCGCTGGGGCGCTGCGTCGATGAAAAGGCGATCGTCAACGCGGCGGTCGGCCTGCTGGCCACCGGCGGCTCCACCAACCACCTGATCCACCTGCCCGCCATCGCGCGGGCGGCGGGGATCATCATCGACTGGGAGGATATGGACCGCCTATCGGCCGCGGTGCCGCTGATCGCGCGGGTCTATCCGAACGGCTCGGCCGATGTGAACGGGTTCGAGGCGGCGGGCGGTATGCCCTATGTCATCCGCGAACTGTTGTCGGAAGGGCTGCTTCACCGCGACATCCTGACCGTCGCGGGCAAGGACCTGTCCGATTACGGCCAGACGGCGGTGATCGAGGGCGACAAGCTGGCCTGGACCCCGGTCGGCGACAGCGGCGACGAGACGATCCTGCGCCCCGCCGCCGCGCCCTTTTCGGCCGATGGCGGGATGCGCATCCTGTCGGGCAATCTGGGCCGCGCCTGCATCAAGGTATCGGCGGTCGAGCGCGAGCGCTGGATCGTCGAGGCCCCGGCGCGTGTCTTTTCCGACCAGTCGGAAGTGCAGGCCGCGTTCAAGGCGGGCGAGCTGGAGCGCGACGTCATCGTCGTGGTTCGCTTCCAGGGGCCCAAGGCGAACGGCATGCCCGAGTTGCACAAGCTGACCCCGCCGCTGGGCGTGCTCCAGAACCGGGGCTTCAAGGTGGCCCTGGTTACCGACGGCCGCATGTCGGGCGCCAGTGGCAAGGTGCCCTGCGCCATCCATCTCAGCCCTGAGGCGATCGGCGGCGGGGCGATTGGCCTGATCCGCGACGGCGACATCGTCCGGCTCGATGCGGTCGAGGGTACGCTGAACGCGCTGGTCGATCCGGCCGAATGGGCTTCGCGCCAGCTGGTGGCGACGCCCGCCCCGGCGCAGGGCATGGGCCGTGAACTGTTCGCGCTTTTCCGCCAGGCCGCCGACGAGGCCGAGAAGGGCGCCTCGCCCATTCTCGCCGCCGCCGGCCTGTAAAATAATAAGGGGGAGGACATCATGGAAATCGTAGCCGTCGATATCGGGGGCACGCATGCGCGCTTCGCCATTGCCGAGGTCGAGAATGGGCGCGTCGTCAAACTGGGTGAGCCGTGCACGCAAAAGACCGCCGAGCACGCCTCGCTCCAGACCGCCTGGCAGGCGTTCGGCGCGCATCTGGGTCGTCCGCTGCCCAAGGCGGCGTCGCTCGCCATCGCCTCGCCGATCACCGGCGACGTGATCCGCATGACCAACAACCCCTGGGTCATCCGCCCCTCGCTGATCCCAGAGCGGCTGGGCGCGGACGTCTACACCGTCATCAACGACTTCGGCGCGGTCGGCCATGCCGTCGCGCAGGTGCCGCCGGAGGACTTCCTCCACATTTGCGGCCCCGAAGAACCGATGCCAGAACAGGGCGTCGTGACCGTCTGCGGCCCCGGCACCGGCCTGGGCGTGGCGCAGGTCCTGCTGACCCCGGAACGCTATCACGTCATCGAGACCGAGGGCGGGCATATGGACTATGCCCCGCTGGACGGGATCGAGGACGCGATCCTGAAGCGGCTGCGTCGCACCTATACCCGCGTATCGTGCGAGCGGATTTGTTCGGGGCCGGGTATCGTCGCCATTTACGAGACGCTTGCCTCGATGGAGGGCCGTGCGGTGCCCAGCCGCGACGACCGCGAAATCTGGACCGAGGCGCTGGACGGCACCGACTCGATCGCGCTGGCCGCGCTCGACCGCTTCTGCCTGGCGCTGGGTGCGGTCGCGGGCGACTTCGCGCTGGCGCAGGGGGCCAAGACCGTCGTCATCGCGGGCGGCCTGGGCTTCCGGATCAAGGACAAGCTATTGCGCTCGGGCTTCGATCAGCGCTTCGTCGCCAAGGGCCGGTTCCAGTCGCTGATGGCGCGTATCCCCGTCAAGCTCATCACCCACCCCCAGCCCGGCCTGTTCGGCGCGGCTGCCGCTTTCGCTCAGGAGCATTCATGACCGACATCGCCACCATCATGCGCACCAGCGCGGTCATCCCCGTGCTGGTCATCGACGACGCCGCCACCGCCCGCCCGCTGGCCGAAGCGCTGGTCGCAGGCGGCCTGAAGGTGCTGGAGGTGACGCTGCGCACCCCCGCCGCGCTGGAGGCGATGGCCGAGATGAAGAAGGTCCCCGGCGCGATCGTCGGCGCGGGCACCGTTGTCAACGAGCAGCAGCTGCGCGACGTGGCCGATGCGGGTGCCGAGTTCATCGTCTCACCGGGCCTGACCGACCGTCTGGGCGCGGCGGTGATCGACAGCGGCATCCCCTATCTGCCCGGTATCGCCAATGCGGGCGACATCATGCGCGGGCTGGACCTGGGCCTGACCCATTTCAAGTTCTTCCCGGCCGAAACGAGCGGCGGGCTGAAGGCGCTGAAGGCGCTGGCCGCGCCCTTCTACCAGGCCCGCTTCTGCCCGACCGGCGGCATCACCGAGGCAAGCGCGCCCGACTGGCTGGCGTTCGACCGCGTGCTGTGCGTCGGCGGCAGCTGGGTGACCGGCGGGTCGATGGCGGATGTCGAGGCCAAGGCCCGCGCGGCGACGGCCTTGCGGGGCTGATCCCTATCCATCCTTGCTGATGGTGAGGGCCATGCCCCTCCACCGTCGCTCTTACACCCCCTCCCCATCGATGATGGGGAGGATTTGGGACGCGCATTCCTCCCCAGCCTATGCTTGGGGAGGGGGACCGCCGTGAAGCGGTGGTGGAGGGGCAGTATCGCTCGCCGCCCCTGCCAACCACTGTCGAAACGCCTTCATCGCCAGCCCCTCCTTGCGCGACATCAAGCGCGTCAGCCAGTATCGGCCCGCATCGACCTCGATGGCAAAGGGCTGGACCAGTCGCTCGGTCGTCAGTTCGTGCTCGAACATCACTTTCGGAGCGAGCGCCACCCCAAGCCCCGTCATCGCCACGCCGACCATCAGCGCCGAGCTGTCGAACATCGGCCCTCGCAGCGGCGGCGGCTGGGTGCCGGTAGCGGCGAACCAGCTTTCCCATTCGCTGACCCGGTAAGACCGCAACAGCCGTTCGCGCAGCAGATCGCCCGGTGCACACAACCGCGCCGCGACCAGAGGCGCACAAAGCGGCGTCAGCGGTGCCGCCATCAACGGCTCGGCATGGGTGCCGTGCCATGCCCCGTCGCCAAAGCGGATCGCGCCGTCCAGTCCCTCCCCTGCCAGATCGACGCGGTTGTTGTTGATCGACACGCGCAGGTCGATGTGCGGATGGGTCGCGGCGAAATCGTCCAGCCGCGCCAGCAGCCAGCCGGTGGCGAACGTGCCCACCACGCCGATATTGACCACATGCTGGAAACGCCCATCGGCAAAGCGGTCGAGCGTCGCCCCGATCCGGTCGAACGTCTCGGCCAGCACCGGCACCAGCGCCTGCCCGTCATCGGTCAGCGCCAGCCCGCGCGGCAGCCGATGGAACAGCCGCGCGCCCAGCCGCTGTTCCAGCCCCGCGACCTGATGGCTGACCGCCCCTTGGCTGACGCACAGCTCGATCGCCGCGCGCGTGAAGTTCAGATGCCGCGCGGCGGCTTCGAACGCGCGCAGGGCGTTGAGGGGCAGTTGGGCTCGGTCCATGGCTTATCATGAATTCCGCTCATGCCTGTGTCGAGGGAAGATGCTTTGCCCCCGATCCCGTTTCTCCGCATCCTGGGTGCAAGGAGATCGAAACCATGCATCGCCATCTGGCCACGCTTACC
Organism: Sphingomonas flavida; assembly: GCF_036663655.1. Classification (NCBI taxonomy): domain Bacteria; kingdom Pseudomonadati; phylum Pseudomonadota; class Alphaproteobacteria; order Sphingomonadales; family Sphingomonadaceae; genus Sphingomonas; species Sphingomonas flavida. The sequence goes on along the minus strand of NZ_JAXOJH010000003.1, from coordinate 252,946 downwards.
GCCTGTGCGCTCGCCCTTACCGCCGCCGCCCCGCAGCGGGACGATCCGCTGACCCGCCCGATCGTGACCGATCACGCGAGCGAATGGCTCGCCCCACGCCCGCCCGTGCGGGTGTTCGGCGACAGCTATCTGGTCGGCTTCGGCGGCCTGAACGTCGCGCTGATCGACACCGGGGCAGGCCTGATCCTGATCGATGGTGCCCTTCCGCAGGGCGCACACGCGATCCTCGCCAATGTCGCTAAGCTCGGCTTTCGTCCGACCGACATCAAATATATTCTGAGCACCGAGCCGCACTTCGACCATGCGGGCGGGATTGCCGCGCTGGCCCGCGATACCGGCGCAACGGTCCTCGCCAGTCCGCGCGGGGCCGAAGGGCTTCGCACCGGGCGGCTGGCGGCGGACGATCCGCAACGTGGCTATGACAGCCGGTTCCCGCCGGTCCACTCAGTCCGCGTCATCCGCGACGGCGAGCGGCTGACGCTGGGGCATAGCGTCGTCATGGCGCGCGCCACACCCGGTCACACGATAGGCAGCATGAGCTGGAGTTGGCGCGCCTGCGAGGGCAAGCGCTGCAAGTCGATCGTCTTCGCATCCAGCCTGAACCCGGTATCGACCGACGACTATCGTTTCTCCGCCCCAGAGCATAAGGCGGTGGTTGCGGCCTTCGCACGTGGGCAGGCGGCGATGCGCGCCCTGCCGTGCGACATCCTCATAACCGCCCATGCCGATCAGGACGGCGCGACCAGCCGGTTCCTGACGACACCGGGCGCCTGCCGCGCCTATGCCGCGTCGTCACGACGCAAATTGGCCGAGCGGCTCGGGACCGAGGCCCGCTGAGGCTTACATCTCGCCACGCTGGCGGCGGATCGCGTACCATTTCTGCACATTGGCATTATGCTCAGGCAAGGTGTCGGCAAATACATGACCGCCCGATCCGTCCGCGACGAAGTACAGCGCCTTGCTGTCCGCCGGGTTCAGCACCGCATCGATCGACGCGCGGCCGGGGTTGGCGATCGGCCCGACCGGCAGGCCGGGGCTGGCATAGGTGTTGTAGCCGTTCTTGGCATGAAGCTCGGAACGCAGGATTCGGCGGCCGAGCGGACGCCCCTTGGTGATCGGATAGATCACGGTCGGATCCGCCTGAAGCGGCATGCCAATACGCAGCCGGTTGCCATAGACCGCCGCGACCGTCCGGCGTTCGGAGGGCTTGCTGGTTTCCTTCTCGACGATCGAGGCCAGGATGATGGCTTCCCGCGGGGTCTTCACCGCGATGCCCGGCTTCCGGTCGGCCCAGGCCTGGGCGAGATAGTCCTTCATCGCCTTCTGCATCCGCGCGACGACGGCGGCACGGGTGTCGCCCTTTTGATAGGCATAGCTGTCTGGCAGCACCGAACCCTCGGCGGGGACGGCCACGTCACCGGTCAGCCCGTCTGCACGCATCAGCGCGTCATGGACCAGCACCGAGGGATAGCCTTCGGGCACCGGCACCAGACGCTGGCGGACCTTGCCCTCCTGGAGCAGGGTCAGGACGTCGGAGGCGCTGGCCTGTTCGGGAATGGCATATTCGCCAGCCTTGATCGCGCCCCCGTCGCCGAAGATCCGGGCATAAAGGCGGAAACGGCTGGCCGAGCGGATCACGCCGGCCTTTTCCAGTGCGTTGGCGGCGCGCGCCAGGCTCGCCCCCTCGGGCACCACCACCGCGAGCGGCTTGTCCGCCGGGCCGCTGCCAGCCCAGTCATGCGCGACCCAGGCGAAGACGGCGATGCCGATCAGCCCCAGCAGCAACCCGATACAGCCGACCTTGCGCATATCTCACCCGGATTTGATAGGGCACAGGCCCGGACATGAAACGACCCCGGCACCGATCCGGGTCCGCTTGCGTGCCAGCCCGATGGCGCGGGCTTGAGCATATTGCAAGCGGACCCGGTGGTGTCCGAGGTCGGAATTTGCGCACTACACTCCCTTCGCACCGGGCGAAGTCGAAGTGCGCGCCCTGAACTCACACCGCGTCCCGTGGCCTTCGACTTCGCTCAGACCGAACGGGAATTGGCGTGTCGGTCAGATCGCCTTCATCACCAGCGAGGCATTGGTGCCGCCGAAGCCGAACGAATTGTTCAGCACCGCCTTCACCTCACGCTTCTTCGCCGTGTGCGGGACCAGGTCGACGCCCTCGGTGCCCTCGTCCGGATTGTCGAGGTTCAGCGTCGGCGGCACGATCTGGTCGCGCAGCGCCAGGATGCAGAAGATGCTCTCCACCGCACCGGCGCCGCCCAGCAGATGGCCGATCGCCGACTTGGTGCTCGACATGGACGCACCCGACAGGTCGTCGCCGAACACGCGCTTGGCCGCGGCCAGCTCGATCGTATCCGCCATGGTCGATGTGCCATGCGCGTTGATATAGTCGATGTCCGACGGCTCCATGCCCGCCTTGCGCAGCGCCATGCGCATCGCATTCTCGGCACCCTTGCCCTCGGGATGCGGCGCGGTGACGTGATAGGCATCGCCCGACAGGCCATAGCCGACGACTTCCGCATAGATCTTCGCGCCGCGCGCCTTGGCGTGCTCATATTCCTCGAGCACGACGACGCCCGCGCCCTCGCCCATCACGAACCCGTCGCGACCCTTGTCATAGGGTCGGCTCGCCTCGGTCGGGCGGTCGTTCATGCTCATGTTGAGCGCGCGCGCCTGGGCAAAGCCCGCGACGCCCAGCGGGTTGATCGTGCTTTCCGCACCGCCCGCCAGCATGATGTCGGCATCGTCGTCGCGGATCATCCGCGCGGCATCGCCGATCGAATGCGCACCGGTGGAGCAGGCGGTGACGACCGAATGGTTCGGTCCCATCAGGCCGTACTTGATGCTGACCTGGCCCGAGATCAGGTTGATCAGGCGGCCATGGACGAAGTGCGGGCTGACCCGGCCGGGGCCACGCTCATGCAGGTTGACCGATTCGAGTTCGATGCCCGGCAGGCCGCCGATGCCCGAGCCGATCGACACGCCCGCACGCAGCTTCGTCGCTTCGTCGAGCTCGGTCAGGCCGGCATCTTCCAGCGCCTGTCCGGCGGCGTCGATGCCATAGACGATGAACGGATCGACCTGGCGCTGGACCTTGTGGTCGACGCGCTTGTCGGGGTCGAAGCCATATTCATGGTCCTTGGGCTTCACCTCGCACGCGATGGTGCATTTCTGCCCCGTGGTATCGAACCGCGTGATCGGACCGGCGCCGGACTTGCCAGCGATCAGATTGGCCCAGGCGGTTTCCACGTCCGCGCCCAGAGGCGTGACAAGACCCAGTCCGGTGACGACGACGCGCCGCATATTCCACTCCATTCCACAACGAAAACGGCTCCCCGCCCGCTATGTCGGGGTCGGGGAGCCGCTTGAAACCTGGCCTTGGCGGCCCGTTCGGCCCGCATCACCTGCGGGCCGAGGCCCCGGTATTAGGCCTTGTTCTCGTCGATGTACGTGATCGCGTCCTTGACGGTCGTGATCTTCTCGGCGGCATCGTCCGGGATTTCGACACCGAACTCTTCCTCGAACGCCATGACGAGCTCGACGATGTCGAGGCTGTCGGCACCGAGATCGTCGATGAAGCTCGCGTCCTCGGTCACCTTGTCGGCTTCGACGCCGAGATGCTCGACGACGATCTTCTTCACGCGGTCGGCGGTCTCGCTCATGGTAATCCCTTCTCGTAATTCATCGGGGGTTGGTAATTCCTGAACGCACGTAGAACGCGCATCCATGTCTTGCAAGCCCGTCCAGCGACGGACTTGGTCTGCCATCGGATCATTCGTGCCCTTTTCGGGCCTCAGAGCATCGCCATGCCGCCATTGACGTGCAGCGTCTGGCCGGTGACGTAACCGGCTTCCTTCGACGCCAGATAGACGACGGCGGCGCCGATATCCTCGCCCTTGCCCAGGTCGCCCGCCGGGATCTTGCCCAGCAGCGCGGCCTTCTGCGCCTCGGGCAGGACGTCGGTCATCGCCGAGCGCATGAAGCCGGGCGCGACGCAGTTGACCGTGACGTTGCGGCTGGCCAGTTCCTGCGCGACCGCCTTCGACATGCCGACGATGCCCGCCTTGGACGCGGCATAGTTGGCCTGGCCCGGATTGCCCGTCGTGCCGACGATCGAGGTGATCGAGATGATGCGGCCGAAACGCGCCTTCATCATCGGCTTGGCGGCGGCGCGGATCAGGCGGAAGGTCGCCTCCAGGTTGATGCTGATGACCTGGTCCCACTCCTCGTCCTTCATCCGCATGGTCAGGTTGTCGCGGGTGACGCCCGCATTGTTGACCAGGATGTCGAGCTTGCCGCCCAGCGCCTGAACGGCCTGGGGGATCAGCGCATCGACCGCAGCGGCGTCGGACAGGTTGCACGGCACCGAGACGTGGTCGCCGCCCAGCTCGGCGCGAAACGCCTCGAGCTTGTCGATATTGGAGCCGGACAGCGCCAACTTGGCGCCCTGCGCCGCCAGCGCCTTCGCCACCGCCGAGCCGAGGCCACCCGATGCGCCGGTCACGAGGGCGGTCATTCCTGTCAGGTCGAACATGCTTATTCTCCGATTTTTTGGTTCACGCGGAGACGCGGAGACGCGGAGGGAGTGTGGGAATTGACGATCCGTCTAACCCCCTCTCTCAGCGTTGCGCCGCCAAAGTTAATCAGCAGGCCAACTGGTTGGCCGGTCAGCCTCAAATAGGTCAGCAACTGCTTGGCGTGAGCGGCGCTTAGCCGCTCGACCGATTTGATTTCCACGAGCAGTCGCTCGTCCACCAGAAGATCAATACGGAACGCGGCGTCGAACGTCATGCCGTCAAAATGAATATCGACGGGACGCTGACGCGCCACGGTAAATCCCATCTGAATGAGCTTTCCCGCCAGCACGGTTTCATAGACGCTTTCCAACAGGCCTGGCCCTAGGTCGCGATGCATCCGCAACGCAACGTCGAGAACGGCCCCGCTGATCTCGTCTATGTCCAGCATCTCCGCGCCTCCGCGTCTCCGCGCGAAATCAAATCTTCGCCAGCAGCCCCTCGATATCATCCATCGTCACGACGCTCACCACCTCGCAATCGGGCGCGATGCGCTTGACCATTGGGCCGAGCACCTTGCCGCCAAACTCGACGAAGTTCGACACGCCCGCGTCCTGCATCGCCAGCACCGATTCGCGCCAGCGGACCATGCCGGTGACCTGCGCCACCAGCAGCGCGCGGATGGCGTCGGGATCGGCGACGGGCGCCGCCTCGACATTGGCGTAGACCGGCACCAGCGGGGCGCGGATCGTCGCGTCGGCCAGCGCGGTCTCCATCGCGTCGGCGGCCGGCTGCATCAGCGGGCAGTGGAAGGGCGCCGACACCGGCAACAGGACCGCGCGCTTGGCGCCCAGGTCCTTGGCCAGCGCCACCGCCTTCTCGATCGCCGCACGGTGGCCCGAGATCACGACCTGCGACGGGTCGTTGTCGTTGGCGACCGTGCAGACCAATGCCTCGCCGCTCTCGGCCCGGATCGCATCGACCGCCGCGCTTGCGATGGCCTTGGCCTTTTCGAGGTCCGCACCGAGCAGCGCGGCCATCGCGCCCTGCCCCACCGGCACCGCCGCCTGCATCGCCCGGCCGCGCAGCTTCAACAGGCGCGCCGTCGTCGGCAGGTCGATCGCGTCGGCCGCACAGAGCGCCGTATATTCGCCCAGCGAGTGGCCCGCGACGAAGTCTGCCTTCTCCGACAGGCGCACGCCGCCTTCCTTCTCCAGCACCCGCAGGGTCGCGATGGCGTTCGCCATGATCGCGGGCTGCGCGTTTTCGGTCAGCGTCAGTTCGTCGGCGGGACCCTCCACCATCAGGCGATAGAGGTGCTGGCCCAGCGCCTCGTCGACCTCCTGGAACACCTCGCGGGCGACGGGGCTCGCCTCGGCCAGCGCCTTGCCCATGCCGACGGCCTGGCTGCCCTGGCCCGGAAAGATGAATGCACGCATGTCGGTTCTGCCATCAAACAGTAATTGGATGGCCTGCGCGGTAGAAAGGTCGCCCGCCGCTGGCAAGGGGAGCACCTTCCTCGCTTGCCTTTTGACGGCAATCCGCTATGAGCCGGCGCACCATTGGGCGGGAAGCACCTGCTTCACCCGCCCTCATGCCATTTTGGCGTGACGGTATTGAAGTATGGAAGACAGCCGGAGGGGCGCACCACATGGGGTGGGCGTCAGCGATCGGCCAACATAAGGTAAGCTGCATGGCTCTTTACGAGCACGTGTTCCTTGCGCGCCAGGATCTGGCACAGGCGCAGGTGGACGCGCTGGCGGAAGCCGCCACGAAGATCGTCGAGGACAATCAGGGCAAGGTCGTGAAGACCGAGACCTGGGGCCTGCGTTCGCTGGCGTACAAGATCGCCAAGAACCGCAAGGCGCATTACGTCATGCTCGAAATCGACGCCCCCGCCGGTGTCGTCGCCGAGCTGGAGCGCCAGACCCAGATCAACGAAGACGTGATCCGCTACATGACCGTCAAGGTTGACGGCCATGAAGAAGGTCCCTCGGTGATGATGCGCAAGCAGGAGCGCGACCGCGAGCGTCGTGCCGATCGTGGCGAACGCCCCGACCGCGCTGACCGCCCCCGTCGTGATCGTGAAGAGGAAGCCGCATAATGGCCCGCCCGTTTTTCCGTCGCCGCAAGAGCTGCCCCTTCTCCGCGAAGGACGCACCCCGGATCGACTATAAGGACGTCCGTCTGCTTCAGGGCTTCGTGTCCGAGCGCGGCAAGATCGTGCCTTCGCGCATCACCAGCGTGTCGGCCAAGAAGCAGCGCGAACTCGCCCAGGCGATCAAGCGCGCGCGTCATCTGGGCCTCCTGCCCTACGTCGTGAAGTAAGGGGTCTTACAGATGAACGTTATTCTGCTTGAGCGCGTCGAGAAGCTCGGTGCCATCGGCGACGTGGTTTCCGTGAAGGACGGCTATGCCCGTAACTTCCTGCTGCCGCGCAAGAAGGCGCTGCGCGCCAACGAAGCCAACAAGAAGGTGTTCGAGGCCAACCGCGCCCGCATCGAAGCCGAGAACGCGAACCGTCGCGCCGAGGCCGAGGTCGAATCGAAGACTTTCGAGAACGCCACCGTCACCCTGATCCGTCAGGCGTCGAACGTCGGCCAGCTGTACGGCTCGGTCGCGGTTCGCGATCTGGTCGATGCGCTGGTCGCCGATGGCCACAAGGTCAACAAGAGCCAGATCGTGCTCGACCGTCCGATCAAGGCGATCGGCCTGTACGACGTGCGCGTCGCGCTTCACCCGGAAGTGGCCGTGACCGTCAAGGTCAACGTCGCCCGCTCGCCGGAAGAAGCCGAAATGCAGGCGAAGGGCGTCGACGTCATGGCCTCGATGTTCGAGCGTGACGAAGCCGGCTTCACCGAAGACTATGATCCCAACGCAGAGCCCGGCGCCACCGCCGAAGCTCAGCCGGAGCAGGAAGAAGCGCAGGGCTAATCCCCAGCGCTTCGGCCTACTGCCGAAACAGAAAGGGCCGTCCGGCATGTCCGGGCGGCCCTTTTTTGCGCCTTGGGAGACGGCAACCGAAAGCACCCGTGGCGGGTGCGCTTAGCTCACGGACAGGCGACGCAGGCGCTGACGACGGCCGCCAGCGGGATCAACGCGAAAATCAGCGGCATGATGTGTTTCATGGTCGAACTGCCCCAGCCTATCCAATGACCGTTAAATACACTGCCGAGTGCAAAAGTTTCGTTACGATGAACGCGGCGACGCAATGTTTTTCAGTTCATCGCTCTATGGGCTCGGTTCACCGTCGCTACAAGGGGTGGCTTATCTTGAATCAGGTCGATTCCGCCGCGGAACAGCAAACCGGAAATGCTCAGGACACCACCTCGCAGGCGACTGCATCGAAGATAAAGCCCGCCCGCCTGCGCATCATATGGGGTGCATGTGTCCGCCACCACCGCGCCGCATCTGGGTTGTAATGCTCCAGCCGCTCGATGGCGTCTGGCGCCCGAACGACGAACCCTTCCACCCGAAGGCTGTTGCCCGTGATCACCGCCCATAGCTTCGGCAGGTAGCGCGCAGGCCCCGACAGAACGCCGATGCCTCGCCATTTGCGACGCTTTTGCACGAGTAGAGGCAGTGTCATCCCGATCCAGGCATCGCGGACCCATTCAGGTGCTTCGCCGCTTGGCCGTCGAACGATGATGATGTGCATGGAATGATCGTGCCAGCGTGCTCAACCAATGCCAAGTGGCACGACAGCCGCTCCGCGCACGATATCGAGCGTGGCAGAAAACCGCTCGTCTCGTCGCTTGTGGTCCCCCATGAGAATATGCACAAAATTGGGTAGCGAAGGACATAGACAGTCCGCCACCATGGTCACTTCCGCCCGAACAGTTTCTCAATATCGCCATGCTGCAACTTCACCCAGGTCGGGCGGCCATGGTTGCACTGGCCCGAGTGAGGCGTAACCTCCATTTCGCGGAGCAGCGCGTTCATCTCGGCGACCGACAGGATACGGCCTGCGCGGACCGAGCCGTGACACGCCATCGTCGCCGCCACATGATCCAGCCGTTCGCGCAGGGACAGCGCCTGGTCGAACGCCGCCAGTTCGTCGGCCAGGTCGGCGACCAGCCCCTTCGGATCGCTCTGCCCCAACAAAGCGGGGGTGGAGCGGACCAGCATGGCGGTCGGACCGAAACGCTCGAGGTCGAGCCCGAACTCGGCCAATTCCTCCGCCCGCGCCTCCAGACGATCGCAGGCGGGTTCGTCCAGTTCGACGACCTCGGGGATCAGCATCGCCTGTGACGCGATCCGCCCGCCGGTCAGCGCGGCGCGCATCCGCTCCAGAACCAGCCGCTCATGCGCGGCATGTTGGTCGACCAGGACTAGGCCGTCCTCGGCCTCGGCGACGATATAGGTCTTGGCGACCTGACCGCGCGCGACCCCCATCGGATATTGCCGGACCTCGGGCGGGGGCGCGAAGGCGGTTTCTGCGCGGGCGAGCGGCGGCGGGGCGGCAAAGCCGGGACGCGGCGCGAACAGCGACTGGCGCTCCATCACCCGCGCCTCGGGTGCGACATGGCTCCAGTCATCGACAGGGAACACCCCCGCCAGCGGTGCCGCGACGGGCTCCGCCTGCCACATGGCCAGCGCGGCATCGGGCGGGCGCTGTACGCTGCGATGGCCCGCCTCGTCGAGCGCGCGGCGCAGGCCGGAGACGATCATGCCGCGGATCAGCGCGGGGTCGCGGAAGCGCACCTCGGTCTTGGCCGGGTGGACGTTCACATCGACTTCCGATGGCGGCATGTCGAGGAACAGCGCCACGACCGCATGACGATCACGCGGCAGCATCTCGGCATAAGCGCCGCGGATCGCCCCCATCAACAGGCGGTCGCGCACCGGCCGCCCGTTGACGAACAGATATTGATGGTCGGCAATGCCCCGGTTGAAGGTGGGCAGCCCCGCCACCCCGCCCAGCGACACCGTGTCGCGCACCCAGTCGATCGCCACCGAATTGTCCGCCAGCGCCCGATCGGTCAGCCCCGCGACTCGGCCCGGTCGCTCCTCGCCGCCCGGCACGGTCAGCACCCGACGTCCGTCATGCTCCAGGGTGAAAGCGATGTCGGGCCGCGCCATGGCCAGGCGGCGCACCATGTCCAGACAGGCCGCATATTCCGACCGGGGCGAGCGCAGGAATTTCCGCCGCGCGGGCACCCGCGCGAACAGGTCCTCGACCATGATCCGGGTGCCCGGCGGCACGGCGGCGGGACCGTCGCGCAGCACCTCGCCATTGTCGACCACCCGGCTCCAGCCGTCGCGTCCCGCCGGGCGGCTTTCGATCGTGACCCGCGCGACGCTGGCGATCGAGGGGAGAGCTTCGCCGCGAAAACCGAGGGTTACGACCGATTCGATCGCCTCGTCCGGCAGTTTGGAGGTGCAGTGCCGCTCCAGCGCGAGCGCCATGTCGTCGGCCGTCATGCCGCAGCCGTCATCGGCCACCTCGATCCGGCCGATGCCGCCCTGCCCGATCGCCACCGCGATCCGGGTGGCCCCGGCGTCGATCGAATTCTCGACCAGTTCCTTCAACGCACTGGCGGGCCTTTCCACCACTTCACCGGCCGCGATACGATTGACGAGATGGGGAGGCAGACGCCGTATTGACATGCGGCAAACCCTAGCCCAAGCGACGGCATCCCGCGACCCCGCAAATGACGGTGCAGGTGCCTGTGACGGCTCTTGGCGGCGGTTCGGGATATGAGTCCACGCCCACCCGGTCCATAGACGGAACGAAAGCTTCGATGCCCCTCCCTCGCTTCTTGAAATTCATGTCGCAAGACATGGCGATCGACCTCGGCACCGCGAACACCGTGGTCTATGTCCGCGGACGCGGCATCGTGCTGAACGAACCGTCCGTCGTCGCGGTCGAGACGATCAACGGCATCAAGCGGGTGAAGGCGGTCGGTGACGACGCCAAGCTGATGATGGGCAAGACCCCCGGCAATATCGAGGCGATCCGCCCGCTTCGCGACGGCGTGATCGCGGACATCGACGTGGCCGAGCAGATGATCAAGCACTTCATCCTGAAGGTGCACGGCCCCCGCAAGTTCGCACGCTGGCCCGAGATCGTGATCTGCGTGCCGTCGGGTTCGACCAAGGTCGAGCGCCGCGCTATCCGCGACGCCGCCTCGAACGCGGGCGCGAGCCAGGTTTTCCTGATCGAGGAGCCGATGGCCGCCGCGATCGGCGCCGACATGCCCGTGACCGAGCCGATCGGCTCGATGGTCGTTGACATCGGCGGCGGCACGACCGAAGTCGCGGTGCTGAGCTTGCGTGGCCTGGCCTACACCACCTCGGTGCGTGTCGGCGGCGACAAGATGGACGAGTCGATCGTCTCCTATGTTCGCCGCAACCATAACCTGCTGATCGGCGAAGCCACCGCCGAGCGGATCAAGCAGGAAGTCGGCATTGCGCGTCCCCCCGCGGACGGCATCGGCGTGACCATCCAGATCAAGGGCCGCGACCTCGTCAACGGGGTGCCCAAGGAAATCTCGATCAACCAGGGCCAGATCGCCGAGGCGCTGTCGGAGCCGGTGGCGACCATCGTCGAGGGCGTTCGTGTCGCCCTGGAGAACACCGCGCCCGAACTGGCCGCCGACATCGTCGACCAGGGCATCGTCCTGACCGGCGGCGGCGCGCTGCTCGAAGGGCTCGACGAGGTGCTGCGCGACGAAACCGGCCTGCCGGTGACGGTCGCGGAGGACCCGCTGACCTGCGTCGCCCTGGGCACCGGCCGCGCGCTGGAAGACCCGATGTATCGCGGCGTCCTGCTGAACGGCTAACCTCCAGCATAAGGGGACCGGCGCATGGCGCCCGCCCGCGACCGTCGCACCGGTTTTTCGCGACGGCGGCAATATGGAGCTTTCTTGACCTATGTGCTCGCGGTGGCGGGTGCGGTGGTGGGTGCGGTGCTGCTCGTGGCATCGACCTTCAACCCGCCCGCCTTCGGCACATTGCGCATGACGCTGGGCAGCGTGACCGCCCCGGTCTCCGGCGCCCTGGTGGCGATCGGCGATGCGGTCAGCGGCGTGCCCGATACGATCGGCCATTATTTCTTCGTCCATTCCGAGAATGAACGGCTGCGCGCCGAACTGGCCCAGTCACGCAAGGTCCTGCTGACCGCGCGGACCATCGCCTATGACAATCGGCGCCTGCGCCGTCTGCTGGCGGTGCGCGATCGTACGCCGGATACGGTGACGACGGCCCGGCTGGTCAGTTCGACCGGATCGAGCGGGCGTCGCTTCGCGCTGCTGAACGCGGGCCGCTGGCAGGACGTGACCCCCGGCATGGCGGTGCGCGGGCCCGAGGGGCTGATCGGCCGCGTGACCGAGGCGGGCCCTGCGGCGGCGCGCGTCCTGCTGCTGACCGATCCCGAGAGCATCGTGCCCGTCCGCCGCACCCGCGACGGCCTGCCCGCAATCGTCGTCGGGCGCGGCGACGGGACCCTCGACGTCCGGTCGGTCACCACCAATGTCCGACTGGCCAAGGGCGACCTGTTCGTCACCTCGGGCACCGGCGGGCTTTATGCGCCCAACATCCCCGTCGCGCGTATCAAGAGCGACGGCGGCGACGTGGCGATCGCCCTGCCCTTCGTTCACCCCGACACGCTGGATTTCGCCATCGTTCAGCGGGCCTTCATGCCGATGCCGCCATCTGCGCCGGCACCCCGGCCGTGACCCTCGATACCATCAACCCCTTCGACCCCGGACTGCCTCCCGCACGCGCCCGCGCGCTGCCATGGCTGACCGTGATGGCCGGATCGCTCTGCGCCATCGTGCCGGTCGTGGCGATCGTGCCGTTGCAGCCGCCCATGGGTCTGTTGATGCTGCTCGCCTGGCGACTGGTCGCGCGCTTCGCGCTTCGGCTATGGGCCGCCGCGCCACTGGGGTTGTTCGACGATCTGGTGTCGGGACAGCCGCTCGGCTCTGCGGTGCTGCTCTGGTCGGTCACCTCGCTCGCCATCGACCTGTTCGAGCATCGGCTGGTCTTTCGCGATTTCTGGCAGGACTGGCTGATCGCCAGCGGCTCCATCGCCTTCTGCCTGATCGCGGGGCGGTTCCTGGCGGTGCCCGTCGGTGCGCAGGTCGACGTGCCCTTGGTGATCCAGATCGGGATCACCATCCTGCTGTTTCCGGTCGCCACCCGACTGGTGGCCTGGATCGATCGCAAACGCGGCCGGAATGAGGTAGGGGCCTGAGCATGGAACGCCAGGGGCGGATCATGACCGAGGCCGCACAGGCCTATAGCTTTTCCCGGCGTGCCTTCGTGCTGGGCACCGCGCAGGCGGGCGTCGGCCTGTTGCTGGCGGGGCGGATGGCGTGGCTGTCGATCGCGCAGAACGAGAAGTATAATCTTCTCTCCGAGAGCAATCGCGTCAACACGACGATGATCCCGCCGCGTCGCGGCTGGCTGATCGACCGGCACGGTATCCCGATCGCCAACAATCGCACCGACTTCCGCGTCGACATCATCCCCGACCGGCTGGACGAGAATGACCGCGACCGCGTCCTGGCCCTGCTGCGCCAGATCCTGAAGCTGGATGACGAGGCGATGGAGCGGATCCGCCTCGACCTCGACCGTGCCGCCGGGTTCCAGCCGGTGCAGGTGGCCGAGCGGCTGGACTGGGAACGCTTCGCGGCGGTCAGCGTCCGCCTGCCCGAGCTGCCCGGCGTTCAGCCGACGCGCGGCTTTGCCCGTTTCTACCCCGCCGGGCCCGCGGTCGCGCACCTGACCGGCTATGTCGGCACGCCGACCGCCGAACAGTTCAAGGCGACGCACGACCAGTTGCTCGTCACCCCGGGCTTCAAGCTGGGCAAGGACGGGCTGGAAAAGATGCTCGAGCCGTACTTGCGCGGCAAACCCGGCGCGAAGCGGGTCGAGGTGACGGCGCGTGGCAAGGTGGTGGCCGAACTCGCCACCCGCCCCGACGTGCCCGGCAGGAATATCCGCCTGACCATCGATGCCGGGCTTCAGGAATATGCCGCGCGGCGGCTGGGCACCAATTCGGGCTCGGCGGTCGTGCTCGACTGTCGTACCGGCGAGACGCTGGCGATGGTGTCGATGCCCGCTTACGATCCGAACAGCTTTTCGGACGGGATCAGCCATCTGGAATGGGCGATGCTGTCGGACAACGACCATGTGCCCTTGATGAACAAGGTGACGCAGGGGCTGTATCCGCCGGGCTCGACGGTCAAGCCGATGAACGGCCTGGCGCTGCTGGAGGCCGGGGTCGGCGCGAACGACCGCGTGGTCTGCACCGGGGCGATGCGGGTCGGCACCGGCGTCTTCCACTGCCACAAGCGCGGCGGCCACGGCGCGCTGAACCTGAAGGGCGCGATCGAGCAGAGCTGCGATATCTATTTCTACGAGATGATCCGTCGCATGGGCTATGACCGGATCGCGCCGATCGCGCGGATGGTCGGGCTGGGCCAGAAATTCGACCTGCCGCTCAGCACGCAGCGTTACGGCACCGTGCCCGATGCGGCGTGGAAGCTGAAGAAATACAAGACGAAATGGACCGTGGCGGACGGACTGAACGCCTCGATCGGACAGGGTTACGTGCTGGCCAATCCGCTTCAGCTGGCGGTGATGGCGGCGCGACTGGCCTCGGGGCGGCATCTCCAACCAAGCCTGCTGGCGCATCAGGTTCATCTCGACGCCCCCGCCCTGCCTGTCGCCTCCGAGCATCTGGCGGTGGTGCGCGACGCGATGTTCGGCGTGGTCAACCAGGGGGGCACCGGCGGCGCGGCGCGAATGCTCGTCCCCGGCGTCAGCCTGGCGGCCAAGACCGGCACCGCACAGGTTCGCCGCATCACCATGGCCGAGCGGCGCAGCACCGGCGTGCTCAAGAACGGACAGTTGCCCTTCAAGCTGCGCGACCACGCGCTGTTCGTGGGCTTCGCGCCCGCCGACAATCCGCGTTACGCCATCTCCGTCGTCCTCGAACATAACGGCCATACCGTGCGCAATCTCGACGCGCCGCTGATCGGGCGCGACATCATGACCTATCTGTTCGACCGCGACCGCGCGCTGGCGTCGCTGGCGGAAGGGGAACCGACCTGGGGCGGCGACATCGCCACCCGGATGCGCGCCGACGAGGCCGCCTACCGCGCCGCCCATTCGCCCAAGCCCGCCTCCGCCGCGACGAAGACCGATGCCGGCGAGGTGACGGACTCGCCCGCCGTATCGGCCGCGACCAACATGTCCGACGCCCAGGCCGAGGCCATGGCCACCCGCGAAACCGATCCGGGCGAAGACACGAGCGACCCCAATCCATGAGCGGCCCCCGCATCATTCCCGAACCCATCGCCCAGCTTCCCTGGCGTGTGATCCTGCTGGTCACCGCGATCGGTTGCTTCGGGCTGGTCGTCCTCTATTCCGCCGCCGGTGGCTCGCTGACCCCCTGGGCCAAACCGCAGGGGGTTCGTTTCTTCGTCCTGCTGGCGGGCTCGCTGGTGCTGTCGCGCCTGCCGCTCGACATGTGGCGACGGATCGCCATGCCGGGCTATCTGATCCTCGTCGTCCTGCTGGTGCTGGTCGAGCTGCTTGGTGCCGTGCGCGGGGGCAGCCAGCGATGGCTGGATGTCGGCTTCATTCGGCTCCAGCCGTCCGAGCTGATGAAGCTGTTCATCGTGCTGGGCGCCGCCCGCTTCTACGAGTTGATGCCGCCGGGCGAGACGCGGCGCTTCTCGGGGATATGGCCGGTCGCCGCAATGATCGCGGTGCCCGCCGCGCTTGTCATGAAGCAGCCCGATCTCGGCACTGCGCTGATGATCTGCGCGGGCGGCGCAACCGTCATGTTCCTCGCCGGAGTGCCACTGCGGCTGTTCATCGGCGGTGCGATGGCGATGGCAGTCGCGGCCCCGTTGGCGGTGAACTTCCTGCTGCACGACTATCAGCGGAATCGCGTCCTGATCTTCATGGACCCGGAAAGCGATCCGCTGGGCACCGGCTATCATATCAGCCAGTCCAAGATCGCGATCGGATCTGGCGGCATATTCGGCAAGGGTTTCCTGAACGGCACCCAGAGCCATCTCGACTATCTGCCAGAGGGTCATACCGACTTCGTCTTCGCCACCATGGCCGAGGAATGGGGACTGGTCGGCGGATGCCTGTTGATCCTGGCCTTCCTGCTGGTCATCCGCTGGGGGCTGAACGTCGCGCAGGCCGCGCCGACGCGCTTTGCCCGGCTGACGGCGGCCGGGCTGTCGACCACCATCTTCATCTATGTCATGGTCAACCTGATGATGGTCATGGGCCTGGCGCCCGTCGTCGGCATCCCCCTGCCGCTGGTCAGCTATGGCGGGTCGTCGCAAATGACGGTGCTGTTGTGCCTTGGCATCTTGATGGCGATCGACCGGGAAAATCGCCGCTCGACCCGCTGGTGAGACCAAAAATCGCGGGAAAACGCCAAAAAGCATTTGCAAAGTGCGACAGCGGTGCTAAAGGCGCGCCTCCCGATCACGAGGCGGGCCGCCGGACGGCCTGACGAGCGTGACGAACGGACGCATAGCTCAGTTGGTAGAGCAGCTGACTCTTAATCAGCGGGTCCTTGGTTCGAGCCCAAGTGCGTCCACCAGTTTCTCCAACGGCCCTGCAGCGATGCGGGGCCGTTGTGCATTGGGCCTGTCTGGCCCTCCAGCGGGATGAAGATTGATGGCAGGATATAAGGTTCCCGGTTTCGCAGATCGTGCGGCAGCGTCGCGTGATGCCAAGGCGGCGGCGCTCGAGAAGCTGCGTAACAAGGCAGCCCCCGACCCCGAGGTCGTGGCCGCGCGCATCGCCGCGCGCGAAGCCAAGGAGGCCGCAGAGGCCGAGCGCCGCGCTGCGCACAAGGCCGCGATCGAGCAGGAAAAGGCCGCCCGCGAGGAAGCCCGCGCCGCAGCCCAGGCCGAGGCGGACGCCGCGGCCGAGGCCGCTGCCGTCGCTGCGCGCCCGCCGGTGGTGCCGACCGCCGCCGAGCTGAAGGCCGCCCGCGACGCCCGCTACGCCGCTCGCAAGGCGCGCCAGGGCAAATGACCCCGCGCGAGCTGCTGGGCGTTGCCGACGTGCCCGGTGGCGAGCCCCTGCGGCTGTTCCGCCGGGGCCGGGACTTCATGATCGTGCTCGACCGCAACGAGCTGATGAGCACGCGGATGAGCGGCTCGGAAGTGGCGCTCGGCACGATGACCTGCGACCGGCTGGGGGGGCGATCCGCTCCCCATCTGCTGATCGGCGGCTATGGCATGGGCTTCACGCTGCGTGCGGTGCTCGCGCGTCTGGGCCGAGAGGCGCGGGTGACGGTGGCCGAGCTGGTTCCCGGCATCATCGAATGGGCGCGCGGGCCCATGGCCGAGCTGACCGCCGGGTGTCTCGACGACCCCCGTGTGACCCTGGCCATGGGCGATGTCGGCAATGCGATCTATGCGGGACGCGGGCAATATGACGCGATCCTGCTCGATGTCGACAACGGCCCCGACGGGCTGACCCGCCCGGCCAATAACGGGCTGTATTCGAACCGTGGCCTGGACGAGGCGCGCGTCGCGCTGCGCGCCGGCGGTGTACTGGCCATCTGGTCGGCCGCGCCCGATCCCGTCTTTACCCGGCGGCTGTCGCGGGCGGGCTTCCTGGTCGACGAAGTGAAGGTCCGCGCGCGTGAAAACGGCAAGGGCGCGACGCACACCATCTGGTTCGCGACGCCGCGCTGAAAAACCATTCCTCCCCTTACTGGGGAGGAATTTCATCCCGCTTCGCGCCGTCCAATTCCCTCCGAACCCTCGCCTGCTCGGCCGCATCCCGCAGCTTCTCGCCCTTCGTCCGGCCGAAACGCGCGCGGTTTTCCGTCGCCTGTTGCTCGGCGGCCTTGCGGGCGAGACCCTTACGCGCCTGACGGAAGTTGACGACGTCGCCCATCAGTGCCGCCGTAACCGCCGGAACAGCCCCTTGCGCAGGCTCAGCGCCTCGAACATCTCGTCCGGGCCTTCCGGGTCGAGCACTTCATTGTCGGCCAGCCATTCCTCGACGCTCGACAGGTCCGGCGTCTCGTAAGGGCGCAGGCTTCGCCCCTTGCCGCCACGCAGCGTCTCGACGGCCGCGATCAGCGAGCCGGTCCGGGCCACCGTCTCGGTCACGGTGGTCGGCGGCACGCCCAGATGCTCGGCAAGCAGGTCGTCGCGGATCGCCGCGATTCGCTGTCCCGCCGGGCTCTCCGCCTCGACCTCGATCGCCAGGTCGCACTCGGTGTCCAGCCGCATCGAACGATTGTTCAGGTTGGACGAGCCCAGACGAAACACCTGATCGTCGGAGATCAGGATCTTGGCATGGCAGTAGATCGCCTCGCCCCCGGCGGTGAATGGGTGATAGAGCCTCAGCCGCCCACGGACGTCGCGCCGCCGCAGCGCCTCGACCAGCCGCGCACGGGCCGTGTCCATCGCGATCGGCTCCAGCCAGCCCTGCGCGGTCAGCGGATTGACGATGACGAACTCGGGCCCGTTCTCTTCGCCCAGTCGCTTGGCGATCGCCTCTGCGACCCGGCGCGAGGCGAAATACTGGCTCTCGATGTAGACGTACCGTTCGGCACGCGCGATCTGGGCGAGGAACAGCGCCTCGTTTTCGTGCACCGGGGCCTGGTCGACCATCTCGGGCATGGTCCGGGCGATGGCCACCGGCTGGTTGGTGAAATCGGGCTCCAGCCCCTCGGGCCAGCAACTGGGGCCCGGCACGGCCGGACCCATGGGCTTGCCCCCGGCGGCGTGCCAGCGTTCACGGAACAGCTCGCCCAGGGCATGGGTCACCGGCCCCTCGACGGCGCTGATCGCGTCGTGCCAGGGTTTGTAGGGCTGGCCGCCGGGACGCTTGCGGCCGGGATCATTGTCGCGATGCTCGCGCGTGTCCCAGCGGTCGCTGGTCATGTCGATGCCGCCGCAAAAGGCCAGCTGGTCGTCGATGATGACGATCTTCTGATGGTGCGAGGCGGCGATCGGGTGATGACCGTCCAGCTTGGTATGGATACGCTTGTGCGCCATCCATTTCATGACGGTGAAGAAGGTCTTGCCCCGGAACAGCGACTTGATCGCTCCCGTATCCCAGCGCAGCAGGAAAATCTCGAGGTCCGGCTGCCGCTGAACGAGCGAATAGATGAAGTCGCCCAGCGATTCGCCCGGCGCTTCATCATGGTCCAGCTCGATCCGGGCATCGAAATCCCAGCCGATCATCAGTATCTGGCGGCGCGCATTCAGCATCGCCCGCCGAGCCAGGCGGAAATAGGTATCCGCATCGACGATGACCGACATCCGATCGGCCTGCTCGATCCGCCAGCATTCCTGTCCGACCTTCACCATGATCTCCCCGTTAGCGGGCGCGTCATGCCCCGCCGATTTCGCGCTGGCAAATGGCGAAACATTGCCGTGCGCAAATCGTCAGGAGATCAGAACACAAAGACGGGTCAGAAGATGCGATAGGAAACGGGGCGGATCGACAAAGCCTGGCCGGGTGCAGCCTCGATCGCGACGGGCAGGTCGAAGGTCAGCGGCTCGGCTACGCCCGCCACCTGGGCGGTAATCCGGCGCGAGCGTCCGATCGGACGGCTGGCCAGCACGGTGATCGCCAGCGCATCGGCGTTGCCCGGTTCGGCCAGCTCGACATCGTGCGGGCGGATATGGATTTCCCCTGTCCCCTGCCCCCGTTGCGCGTCCGCCACCGTGGCCAGCCCTGCACCGATCACCGCCGCTCCGTCACGCCGGGTGACGGGCAGGCGGTTGGTCTCGCCGATGAAGGACGAGACGAAAGCGGTGGCGGGGGCACCCTGCACTTCGGCGGGAGTGCCGATCTGCTCGATCACGCCGCCGCGCATCACCACGATGCGGTCGGCGATCTCCAGCGCCTCTTCCTGATCGTGGGTCACGAAGATCGAGGTCAAACCGGTTTCGTCATGGATCCGCCGCAACCAGCCGCGCAGGTCCTTGCGCACCTGCGCGTCGAGCGCGCCGAACGGCTCGTCGAGCAGCAGCAGGCGCGGTTCGATGGCGAGGGCACGGGCGAGCGCGACCCGCTGGCGCTGACCACCCGACAGTTGCGCCGGATAACGATCTCCCAGTTGCGGCAGCTGGATCAGCTCCAGCAACTCGGCGACCTTCGCAGCGATCGCCGCCTTGCCCGGCCGGTCGCGCCGTTTGCGCACCGTCAGGCCGAAGGCGATATTGTCGGCGACCGTCATGTGGCGGAACAGCGCGTAGTTCTGAAACACGAAGCCGATCCGCCGCTCGGCGGCGGGCGTACCGGTCATGTCCTGTCCGTCGAACAGCACATGCCCCTCGTCCGCGAAATCGAGCCCGGCGATGGTCCGCAGCAGCGTCGTCTTGCCCGAGCCCGACGGGCCCAGCAGCGCCAGGAACTCGCCGGGCTGGGTTTCGAGCGTTACTCGGTCCAGCGCGGTGAAGCCCCCGAACCGGCGGGAGATGTTTTCGACAACGATGCTCAATGCGCGGCTCCCGCCCGGTGGATGCCGAAACGCCATTCCAGCACGGTCTTCACTCCCAAAGTCACCAGCGCGAGCGAGGCGAGCAGGGACGCCACCGCGAACGCGCCGACAAAGTCATATTCATTGTACAGGATCTCAACATGGAGCGGCATGGTGTTGGTGAGCCCGCGGATATGCCCCGATACGACCGACACCGCGCCGAACTCGCCCATCGCACGGGCATTGCACAGCAATACGCCGTAGAGCAGACCCCAGCGGATA
Organism: Sphingomonas flavida; assembly: GCF_036663655.1. Lineage (NCBI taxonomy): Bacteria > Pseudomonadati > Pseudomonadota > Alphaproteobacteria > Sphingomonadales > Sphingomonadaceae > Sphingomonas > Sphingomonas flavida. The sequence continues at coordinate 232,699 of NZ_JAXOJH010000003.1, read as the reverse complement.
TTGGGCAACGTCACATGCCAGAAGGTCTGCCAACCGCTCGCCCCCAGCGAACGCGCCGCCTCCTCGTCATCGCGGCCCTGTTCGGCCATCAGCGGGATCAGCTCGCGCGCGACGAAGGGGAAGGTGACGAAGACGGTCGCCAGCACGATACCCGGCACTGCAAAGATGATCCGCACGCCATGCGCGGTCAGCCACGGGCCCAGCCACCCTTGCGCCCCGAACAGCAGCACGAAGATCAGCCCCGACACCACCGGCGACACCGAAAAAGGCAGGTCGATCAGTGAGATGAGAAAACTTTTTCCGCGAAAGTCGAACTTGGCGATCGCCCAGGACGCGGCGACCCCGAACACCGCGTTGACCGGCACCGCGATCGCCGCGACCAGCAGGGTCAGGCGGATGGCGGCCAGCACGTCCGGGTCGACCAGCGCGTCTACAAACACTTGCCATCCCTTCGCAAGACCACCTGCGAACACCATGACGAGCGGCAGGAACAGGAACAGCGCCAGAAACAGGAAGCCGACGCCGATCAACGCACGCCGTGCCCAGGGACTTTCCTGGGTCGTGGGGTTGGAGCCGCTCATCGCGTACCCCGCTTGGCGCGCCACGCCTGGAGCAGATTGACGAACAGCAGCATGGCGAAGGACAGCACCAGCATCACGCAGGCAATGGCGGTCGCCCCGTCATAGTCGAACTGTTCGAGCTGGGTGATAATCAGCAGCGGCGCGATCTCCGACTTGAACGGCATGTTGCCCGCGATGAAGATGATCGAGCCATACTCCCCCACCCCGCGCGCAAAGGCCAGCGCGAAGCCAGTCAGCAGCGCAGGCGCAATGGCGGGCAGGATGACCCGGCGAAAGGTCTGCGCACGGGTCGCCCCCAGCGTCGCGGCGGCTTCCTCCACGTCGCGGCCGAGATCAGCGAGAACCGGCTGCACCGAGCGAACAATGAACGGCAACCCGATGAAAATCAGGGCAATCGTAACGCCCAGCGGCGTATAGGCAACCTTGATCCCCAGCGGCGCGAGCAGCGATCCGACCCAGCCATTGTCCGAATACAGCGCCACCAGCGCGATGCCCGCCACCGCCGTCGGCAGCGCGAAGGGCAGGTCGACCGCCGCGTCGATCAACTTCTTGCCCGGAAACTCATAGCGGACCAGAATCCAGGCGATCAGCAGCCCGAACACCGCATTGACCGCCGCCGCCGCCAGCGCCGCACCGAAGCTGAGCCGATAGGCTGCCAGCGCGCGCGGCGACAGCCCGACCTCGGCAAAGCCCTCCCAGCCCATACCCGCCGCCCGGATGACGAGCGCGGACAGCGGGACCAGAACCACCAGCCCCAGCCAGAACAGGGTCATGCCCATGGTCAGGCCGAAGCCCGGCAGCGCCGAGCGGCGCTTTCCCACCCTCATGCCGTCAACGCCGCGCGGCCTTGCCGGCATAGATGGCATCGAACACGCCGCCATCGGCGAAATAGCGCTTCTGCGCCGCGCCCCAGCCGCCAAAATCCTGGATCGTCACCATGTCCAGCTTGGGGAAGGTCGCGGCATGCTTGGCCAGCACCGCCTGGTCGCGCGGGCGGTAGAAGTTGCGCGCGGCGATCTCCTGCCCCTCGGCCGTATAGAGGAACTTGAGATATTCGGTCGCCACCTGCTCGGTGCCATGCGCCTTGGCGTTGGCGTCGACCACCGCGACCGGCGGCTCGGCGAGGATCGAGATCGACGGCACGACGATGTCGAACTTGCCCGCGCCCAATTCCTTCTCGGACAGCAGCGCCTCATTCTCCCAGGCGATCAGGACATCGCCCAGCCCGCGCTCGACGAATGTCGTGGTCGCGCCGCGCGCGCCGGAGTCGAGCACCGGTACGTGAGCGTAGAGATCGGCGACGTATTTCTGCGCCGCCGCGTCCGAGCCCCCTGCCTTCTTGCCATAGGCCCAGGCCGCCAGAAAATTCCACCGCGCGCCGCCGCTGGTCTTGGGGCTGGGCGTGATGACCTGCACGCCCGGCTTCACCAGATCGGCCCAGTCGCGAATGCCCTTCGGATTGCCCTTGCGGACTAGGAACACGATGGTCGAGGTATAGGGCGCGCTGTTGTCGGGCAGGCGGCTCTGCCAGTTGGCGGGGAGCAGCTTGGCCCGCTCGGCCAGCGCGTCGATGTCATAGGCGAGCGCCAGCGTCACCACATCGGCCGACAATCCATCGATCACCGACCGCGACTGTTTGCCCGACCCGCCATGGCTCATGCGGAACGACACGGTCTGGCCGGTCTTGGCCTTATAGGCCTTCGCAAAGGCGGCGTTGACGTCCTTGTACAACTCGCGCGTCGGATCATAGCTGACGTTCAGCAGCTCGACCGAGCCCTTGCCGCCGCCATTGCCACCCGAACAGCCAGCCAGGCCGACCGTCCCGATCATCAACGCGGCCATCATGGCCGGAAATGGTGCTCGCATCTGGACCCGTCCCTTTCGTTTCGGTGCCTAACCTATCTCGATCCCCCCGATAGGAAATGCCGGAATGCTTGGGACGCGCAAAGCCCCGCTTTTGCTCCATCAATCCCGACAGAAGCCGGATTTGGCACCCGCCGGCCTTGTATCGACGGCGCGCAAGGCCGATCTCCCGCTCGCATTACACCCCCTTCCCATTTCGAAAGGACGCGCATGACCGCCTCGCAACTGGATGTAAAAAATGGCCTTTATATCGGCGGCGAGTGGCTGGGCCCCGAGGGGCGCGACACCCAGGCGGTGCTGAACCCAGCGACCGGCCAATCGCTGGGCGACCTGCCTCTGGCGACCGCCGCCGATATGGACCGTGCGCTGGAAGCCGCCGCACGTGGGTTCGAACAGTGGCGCAAGACCGCGCCGCAGGAACGCGCCGCCGTCCTGCACCGCACCGCCGCACTCGTCCGCGAGCGCGCGGAGGACCTCGCCCGCCTCGCCACGCTGGAGGAAGGCAAGCCGATCGTCGAGGCACGTGGCGAGGTCGCCGCGACCGCCGCGCTGCTCGATTTCCATGCGGGCGAGGCGGTCCGCATCTATGGCCGCGTGCTGCCCCGCCCCACCGGCACCCGCTCGCTGGTGCTGCAACAGCCGGTCGGGCCGGTCGCGGCGTTCTGCGCCTGGAACTTCCCGGTGATGAACCCGGTGCGCAAGATTTCGCCCGCCATCGCCGCCGGATGCTCGGTCATCCTGAAGCCCAGCGAGGAAACCCCCGCCAGCGCGATCGCGATCATGCGCTGTTTCCAGGATGCGGGTCTGCCGGGTGACGTCGCGCAGCTCGTCTTCGGCGTGCCCGACGCGGTGTCGCGTCACCTGCTCGCCTCGCCCATCACCCGCAAGCTCAGCTTCACCGGGTCGGTGCCGGTCGGCAAGCATCTGCTCAAGCTTGCCGCCGACACGGTGATGAAGTCGACCATGGAGCTGGGCGGTCATGGCCCGGTCCTGGTGTTCGACGACTGCGACCTCGACAAGACGCTGGACCTGCTGGTCACCCACAAATTCCGCAATGCGGGCCAGGTCTGCGTCGCCCCCACCCGCTTCCATGTGCAGGAGGGGATTTACGAGCGTTTCGCCAAGGGCTTTGCCGAGCGGGCCGCCGCACTGAAGATCGGCGATGGCCTGTCGTCGGACACGCAGATGGGCCCTATGGCCAATCCGCGTCGCCCCGAAGCGATCGGCGCGATGATCGAGGATGCGGTGCGCAACGGCGCGCGCAAGCTGACCGGCGGCGAGGCGCGGAACGGTGATGGCTTCTTCTTCGCCCCCACCGTACTGGCCGACGTGTCGCTCGACGCGCAGGCGATGAACGAAGAGCCGTTCGGCCCGATCGCGCTGATCCGCCCCTTCGCCACCACCGAAGATGCGATCGCGGAAGCCAATCGCCTGCCCTTCGGCCTGGGCGCCTATTGCTTCACCGAAAACGGCCGCCGCCAGAACCAGCTTGCCGATGAGATCGAGGCAGGCATGGTCGCGATCAACACCGTGCGGCTCAGCTGGGGCGATGCGCCCTTCGGCGGGGTCAAGGAAAGCGGCTACGGCTCGGAGGACGGGCCCGAGGGCATCGCCAACCACATGATCACCAAGTCCGTTCACATCGCCTGACGCGATGACGTCGCCCCAGGCCCGGCTTGGGGCGGATGGGGCCAGGCCCGCGCGCGATACGCCGCGCGGGCCGCCTCCACGGCGGGCTGATGCATGTCCGCCCAGTGGATCAACCCGCGCATGGGTTCCAGAAACGATCTCCCCAGATCGGTGAGGCGATATTCCACCTTGGGCGGCACCTCCGCATAGACGGTCCGCTCGACAAAGCCGTCCTCCTCCAGCCGCCGCAGCGTGCGCGACAGCATCTGTTTCGACACGTCGCCGATCCGCCGCAGCAGGACGTTGAACCGCAACGTCTCCGGCTCCAGCGCGGCGAGGACGAGCAAACTCCACTGGTCGCCGATCCGGTCCAGCACCTCGCGGATAGGGCACCCGCCCTCCCCGGTCAGCGTCATGGTCACGCCCATGTGACCTGGTCCCTCGAAGATGACGTCTTGTGGTGCGGCGGCGCTCTGCATAGCTCCACGGTCTACAAAGTGGACTGTGGAAAGGAAAGACCATGAAGATCGCGCTTATCGGTGCCTCCGGCAATGCGGGCTCGCGCATCCTGAAGGAACTCTCGGATCGCGGCCATGTAGTGACCGGGATCGCCCGCAACACGGACCGGATCGCGACCCTGCCCGGTGTGACCGCCGTGGCAGGCGACGTGGACCAGCCGGATGCGCTGGCCGACACGCTACGCGGACATGACGTGGTCGTCAGCTCGGTCCATTTCGCGCCGACCGATGCGGCCAAGCTGATCGACACCGTCCGCGCCTCGGACGTGAAGCGCTATCTGGTCGTGGGCGGCGCGGGCAGCCTGGAGATCGCCCCCGGCCAGCGCCTGATCGACCAGCCGGACTTCCCGGAAGCCTATAAGGTCGAGGCCGCGGCGGGGGCGACGTTCCTCGACCACCTGCGCGCCGTCGATGATCTGGATTGGACCTTCCTGTCGCCCTCCGCGATGTTCGTGCCGGGCCAGCGGACCGGCCGGTTCCGGCTGGGCACCGACCAGCTATTGTCGAACGACCAAGGCAGCAGCATCTCGTTCGAGGATTATGCCATCGCACTCGCCGACGAGATCGAACAGCCGCGCCACATCCGCCAGCGCTTCACCGTCGGCTATTGAGCCGCTTTGCGGTCGGGATCGTCCATCCGATCCCGGCCGCAAGAAAAATGTCAAAAACCCCCTTGGCAGGTCGGACATGCTCGGCTAACAGCGCCCCACCAGACGGGGACTTGGCTCCCCGCCATGCCGCAAACCGGCATCGGACGCATAGCTCAGTTGGTAGAGCAGCTGACTCTTAATCAGCGGGTCCTTGGTTCGAGCCCAAGTGCGTCCACCATCCTTATATATTCATATCTGATGAAGGCTTCGGCTCAGCAGAGCTGTTGCTTATCGGCATGTTTTCGATCCGACCATTATCCCGGATCATGAAATGGCCGAGGCCATATCCGATGGCCCCCGTCGTCGTCCGGACCTCATACGGAACGCCACGCCGCAAGGGTCGGGCCGGGATCACTGGCCAGTCGGGTTCGTGGCGACCTTTGAATCTTTCACCAAACGTAACGGGAAAGTCGTTCGCGCAATCGTCTTGGTAATCGACGCTGTCTCGCCAGACGATGACCTTGTCCCGGACGGAATACACCTCGATCAGGCGTACGCATGAAGGGGTCTCTGGACTGTTTGGGTCTACGACGAACATGATGCCACGGCGGCCTGCGACCGCTTCGACGCCATAGCCATATGAGCAGCCGCCTAGGGTGGTGGACAGCAGGGTAACGACGAACGTATATCGACGCATCCGGCCCTGCCCCCCCCTTTTTTATGACAAAGGGGCCCTCACCGCGCCCCCTGCCCCGAAGGCGGCACCGGCGGCGTCGCGGACTTTGCATCACTCACCGCCTCGTCATACCAGCGCGACAAATCCGCCTTCATGCTCCGCAGCGCATCGGGGTTCAGGTAGGTCATGTGACCCGCCGGGTAATAGGTGAAACGCAGATTGGCCTGCTGCGCGGGCTCCAGCATCATATGGCCCAAGTCGTTCTCGGTGCCGAAGAACGGCGTGGCCATGTCGTAATAGCCGTTCATCGACAGCACCTTCAGATACGGGTTCGCCCGCATCGCGGCGCCCAGGTCGATCGCGGTGTTGGGGTTGTTCTGCGACCCGTCGGGCGACTTGTGCTTCCAGTTCCAGGTCCAGCCCGCCGCATCGCGTGCCGACAGGCGATAGGGCAACTCGGTCTTATAGCCGAGCGTCGATTGCAGATAATCCTGGAAGGACGCGATATACGCCCCTGAAATCGCATCCGAAGAGGCATCCGTCTCAGGCCGTTCTCCGGCCGCGTCGGTGTCGATGCCCAGATAGCGCGAATCGAACCGCCCCACCGTCCGCGCCGATCCGCGCAGCAATTCCTTCTGGAATCGCGGCAGGTCGATGCGCAGATTGGCGCGCTTGATATAGTCGGGCGAGATGCCGATCAGGCGGCTCATCTGCTCGGCGATCTGGTCGCGTTCCTGGGGCGAGATGCTCTGCCCCTTGGCCAGCGCCGACATATAGGGTCCGACCGCGAAGGCCCGCGCCTGCGCCACGACGGTCGCGACATCAGCAGGGCGATCGACCAGGCGGTTGTGATACCAGGCGGTCGCCGCATAGCTGGGCAGGTAATTGAGATAGACCTGATCCAGCCCCGGCTGGCGATAGCCATAGTTCATGATCGAGCTGAGCAGCACCACGCCGTTCAACGCCATGCCCTTTTCCTGCAACTGATACGCCAGCGCGCCCGAGCGGAGCGTGCCATAGCTTTCGCCGAGCAGGAATTTGGGGCTCATCCAGCGGCCATATTTGGTGACGTAACGCTGGATCGCGCCGGCAAAGACGTCGACATCCTCGTCCACGCCGTAGAATTGCGCGGGCTTCATGTCGCCCAGCGGCCGGGAATAGCCGGTGCCGATCGCATCCAGGAAGACGAGGTCGGTCTTGTCAAGCAGCGAGTCCGGGTTCGGCCCCACGTCATAGGGTGCAGGCCGGACGAATTCCGGGCTCGTCGTGCGGATACGGATCGGCGCGAACGACCCCATGCGCAGCCAGAAGGACGGCGATCCCGGCCCGCCATTGTACAGGAACGTCACCGGCCGCTTGGTGCCCGGCTTCGTCCCGTCGAGCGTATAGGCGGTGTAGAACATCGAGGCGGTCGGCTTGCCCTCGATATCGCGCACGGTCAGCGTGCCGGCGGAGGCGATATAGGGATAGGACCGGCCGCCCAACGTCACGCTGTCGCGGTGGCGGACCTCGGTCTCGTCCAGCGGCGCACGCGCCCAAGCGGCCTCGGCCTCGGCCTTGGCGGCTTCGTGATGCGGGGCCTTTTTCTCCCCCTCCTCCTGCGCGGCGAGCGGCGTGGTCATGGCGGTGGCGGCGAGGAGAAGAGCGAGGCTGTTGCGGATCACGAAGGGCCCTCAATTCGATGACAAGAGCGCCATGGTTCCGCTTTTCGACCCTGGAGGCAAGGGGTTGCGGGATTGCGGGGTGATTATCGCCGTTCCCGGTTCCGCCTGGGCGAGATCGGAAATTATACGCATGACTTTATTCCGGTCCGTTCCCCGGCGAAGGCCGGGGCCCAGTTGCCATTTGGATGCGAGGGCGCAAAAACCATGTGTGGGAGGCCATCGCCATCGATCGCCTCCCACGCGCCGTCGCTATTCTTTCTCGACGTTGCCCGGACTTAGGCCGGAAGCGGCGGGAAAACATTCTCCCGCCGCTCCGTACCTCAGCGTGCCAGCCACGCCTGGACGGCGGGCTTCAGCCGGTCGGCAACCGCCTTGCGCACCGCGATCTGCGCGATGGAGCGCTTGGCCCCGCCGCGCGAGCTTTCGGGCAGGTTGGCGGCGGCCCAACGTTCGATCTTGCCGGGCATCGCCGGATCGTTCGACCCTGCGCCCAGGCCGACGATGAAGGTCGAGCGGTTGCTCTCCTCCAGGAAGCTGTCGACCAGCGCCTTGTTCGCGACCGCCCAGTCGAACGCCATGTCGGGATGCGCACCCGCGATCGAGCGGAGCAGCGATGCGCGCTGCGGCGGGGTGAAGGTGCTGTCCTTCAACACGCTTAGCGCCCGGCGCGCCGCAGCTTCGTCCTCGGCATAGCCGAGCAGCGAGACATAGCGGTTCTTCACCACCGGGTTACGCTCGGCCTTGGCAAGTTCGTACAGGCGATCCCACTCGTCCGCCGTCGCGCGGGTGGCATAGGTCGACAGGATCGGCTGGCGGATCGCCGCCGGGATGGCGTTGGGGTTCTTGTCCAGCGCCGAGACATAGCCGCGCGCACGCGCCGCGACCATCGCGTCGCCACTGGTGCCCAGCCGCCCGATCAACGTCTCGCGCAGGTTGGACACCGGCGCTTCCTCGCCCGGCTTGGCCTCGAACCCGACGCGCGCCAGGACCGGCGACAGGATCGCGGCGATCCGGGCGCGCAGCGGCTTTTCGAGCGGGGTGCCCTCATACAGGCCATCGAGCCGCGAGAGCTCGCCGGTCACCGTCTGCCATTCCAGCGGATCGGCCTCGGGCGATACCTTGGCCATCAGGTCGAACCAGCGGCTGAGATTCTGGTATCCGCCCGCCGCCAGCGCGTAATCGTCGCCCAGCGTGCCCAGGCGATCCTCCAGCGACAGCTTCGTATAGTCGCGCACGATCGCGGCATGGCCCGCATCGTCGTACATGACGCGGGTATAGGAGCCCTTGCCCTGGTTCAGGACCAGCGTGCCGCAGCCGCCGACCGTGACCGGTGCCGGGGTCGTGCCGGTGACGATCGCGCTCGTCTGTCCGCCGCCGATCGTGGCGACGCGGATCGGCACATGCCAGGTTTGAGGGGCCTTCGACGCCTCGTCCAGCCCGAAGCGCCCCTGCGACAGCATCGCCACCGTCTTGCCGCCCTCGCACCGCGTGCCCGACAGGGTGATCAGCGGCACGCCCGCCTGCAGGGTGAAGTCATGCGCGATGGTCGCGACATTGGTGCCCGACGCCTTGGACAATTCCTCCCAAAGCTGGTCGGTAACCGTGTTCTGGTACTTATACTTCGCCATATAGGCGCGGATGCCGTTGCGGAAGGGATCGGCACCCAGCGTCGATTCCAGCATCCCGATGACCGCCTGGCCCTTCAGATAGGTGATGCTGTCGAACGCCTCGCCGATCTGGTCGACCGTCTCGACTTTGCGGATGATCGGGTGGGTCGCGGCGGTGGCGTCGATGCCCATGGCCGACTCGCGCTCGCCCGCGACACTGGCGGCGGCGGCCTTCCAGCTGGGGTTCAGGTCGTTGGAGGCCTTGCCCTCCATCCATGACGCGAAACCCTCGTTCAGCCACAGGTCGTCCCACCAGCGCATGGTGACGAGGTCGCCGAACCACTGATGCGCCATTTCATGCGCGACGACGGTGTGGATGCGCTGGCGGTTGCTCTCGGTCATGACCTTGGGGTCGAAGAGCAGCTCGTTCTCGAAATAGAAGATCGCGCCCCAATTCTCCATCGCGCCGAAGAACTGGCTGGAGCCTGGCCCGGCGATCATGTCCATCTTGGGCAGCGGATAGGGCGTGCCGAAATAGTTATTGTAGTAGGACAGAAGCTTGGAAGCCGAGGCGAGCGCATAGTCGCCCTGGTCGACCACGCCCTTGCGGCTGACCACGCCGATCTCGACCCCGTTGGCGTTGACCGTCTTGCGGTCCAGATCGCCCGAACCGAAATACAACAGATAGCTCGACATGACCGGCGTTTCGCCGAAGCGATACAGCTGCGTGCCGTCGGCTTGGGGGGTGACCGAGGCGGCGGGCATGTTGCTGATCGCGCGCTGGCCCTTGGGCGCGGTGGCGGACAGGCGGAACCTGGCCTTGAAGGCGGGCTCGTCCCACATCGGCGCGAAGCGGCGGGCATCGGGCGCCTCGAACTGGGTCGCGAGCATCCGCGCCTGGCTGCCGTCCGCATTGCTATAGTCGATCGCGAACAGGCCGTTGGCCGAGCGGTTGATCGTGCCGGTCCAGGCGAACCCGACCTTGTGCCGTCCCACGCTGGCCGCCTGGGGCAGCGTCAGGGTCAGCGTCTGTGCCGTCTTGTCGAGCGCAAAGGGCACCGGCTTTCCGTCGAAGGTCGCACGCGTGACGGTCAGTTCGGCGGCGTTCAGCACGATCGTCGCGGTGGCCTGCTTTACATCGACATCGACGGTTTCCTCACCCGCGAAGGTCAGCGCCTTCGCATCGGGGCGCACGGTGATGTCGTACAGGACCGGTGCAACGGTCTGCGGCAGCTGGCCCGCCGCCAGCGCCGGGGTGGAAACGGTCAGGGCCAACAGGACCGATAGGGCGGACTTCATCGCAATCAGGGCCTTTCAATTGGGAATGAAAAATCTCTACGCCCTGTCCAGCCCAAAGCAAATGACGGTCATGTAATAATATTGCACGGGCGTTGCCCGCTGGACACGCTTTACCTTTACGTTATCGTCAAGCCATGAGCCTGCCCCCTGCCCTGAGTCGCCCACCCTTCGACCGTCTCACGCTGCCGGTCATCGGATCGCCGCTGTTCATCATCTCCAACCCGGATCTGGTCATCGCCCAGTGCAAGGCCGGGATCGTCGGCTCGTTCCCCGCCCTGAATGCCCGACCGGCCAGCCTGCTCGACGAGTGGCTGCACCGGATCACCGAGGAACTGGCGGCGCATGATCGCGCCCATCCCGATCGCCCGGCGGCGCCCTTTGCGGTGAACCAGATCGTCCACCGCTCCAACGACCGGCTGGAGGCGGACCTGGCGGTCTGCGCCAAGTGGAAGGTGCCGATTATCATCACCTCGCTGGGCGCGCGCGAGGATCTGAATGCGGGTGTCCATGCCTGGGGCGGGATCACCCTGCATGACGTGATCGACGACCGGTTCGCGCGAAAGGCGGTCGAAAAGGGCGCGGACGGGCTGATCGCGGTGGCGACCGGTGCGGGCGGCCATGCCGGACGTCTGTCCCCCTTCGCGCTGGTCCAGGAGATCCGCAGCTGGTTCGACGGTCCGCTGGCCCTGGCGGGCGCGATCGCGACCGGCGACGCGATCCTGGCGGCGCAGGCGATGGGCGCCGACTTCGCCTATATCGGCTCGCCCTTCATCGCCACGGCCGAGGCCCATGCGGCGGAAGCCTATAAGCAGGCGGTCGTCGACGGTCGGGCCAGCGACATCATCTATTCCAGCCTGTTCACCGGGGTGCATGGCAATTACCTGCGCGCTTCGATCGTCGCGGCGGGACTGGACCCGGACAATCTGCCCGACGGGGACGTCGCGACGATGAACTTCGGCGGCGGTCAAGCGGCCAAGGCGTGGCGCGACATCTGGGGTGCGGGCCAGGGTATCGGCGCGGTCGACCGGATCGTCCCCGCGGCCGAGCGTATCGCTGAACTGGCGCGGCAATATGCCGATGCCCGGGCCAGGCTGTCGCTGCCCCGCTAAAGGCTCAGAACGCCTGGCCCAGCCGGGCGTGCAGCATCTGCACCGGGCTGACGACCGGCACATGCTGATCGGCCAGCAGGTCCAGCCGCTCGGTCCGGCGATGCAGGTCCAGGCTGGCGCGGGTAAGCGTGCGGGCATGCGGCGGCAGTTCGGCCACCAGCCCCTCGTCGGATTCGGGCGAGGAGCCCAGCCGCCGGACCGGATCGCGTGCGTCGGTCCAGCGCATCTCGCCCGCTTCCACCGCGCGCTGGGTCAGGACCCAGGCGATGACATGCATCAGCCGGGTCGTCACCTTCAGCGATTCGCAGGAAAAGGCAACGCGCGCGACCGGGTCCAGCATTTCGCGCTCCTGCCGCCCGACCCCGTCGAAATAACCACGGGCCGCCTCCGCCAACGCCATCGCGTCAACATACAGGCCATCGATCAGCTTGGACTGGAACGGAGAGTCGGACAGGGCGCGGAGCATAGCGCTATGGCTCGCATGAGGGCGAAGGCCGCCACAAGAGGCTGCATCGCACCGCCCTGTCCCGATACGAACCGCCCGGCACGGATCGCTTCGGGAATCAGGCGATGATGTCCGGGATCAGCCGGTCTTCCCACTCCGCCAGTTCGTCGCGCAGGCGCAACTTGCGCTTTTTCAGGCGTGCGATCTGCAACTGGTCGGGGGTGTTGGATTGCAGCAGTGCGGCGATCGCATCGTCCAGATCGCGATGCTCGATGCGCAACAGGTCGATCCGCGCGCGCGCCAGCGTGATGTCCATCCTGCTCCCCCAACCGGGTCGGTGCCGGGAAATCCGACGCCGCGAGCCCCCTCTAGCAAGCTCGCACGCACGCGGCGATAGGCGGCATCGCGTCGTCGCGCCAAATCGCTCGACCGGTCGATTCTGACTAAGATCAGGGGGGACAGATACCCGATTTGGTGATTTACTCACTCTCCCAAAGCAACACAGGAGGTTGAAGCCCTATGCATACGGCGCATCAAACGGCCCTGGAGACCAAGCATGCCACGCTCGACCGGCGGATCAGCGCCGAATCACAGCGTCCCGTGCCCGACGCCCTGATCCTGGCGGATCTCAAGAAGCAGAAGCTCAAGCTCAAGGAAGAACTGCAAGGCCTGTAGCCTTGGTCGGCCGCGCGGGTCATCCGGCCCGCCGCGGCCCTTATCGCGGCCGCCCTGTCATCGAACAGGGCCGCCGCTTTCGCATGATCGTTGCCGATGCCGCTCAGGCGCCTGCCGTCACTGCGACACTGCCTCACAGCAATGCGTATCAGCCGAACGGGCGCGTCTTCGGGACCGTCGCGGCCTTGGCATATTCCGGGGTCGAGGTGCCGCCGCCGACCGGCTTGCGGACCAGCTTGGGGTCGATCTGGCGATCGAACGCCACGCCGACACGGCCCTGGGTGCACCAGGCGATCCGCCCGGTGATCGCGCCGACACCGCGCAGGTCGAGCGCAACCGACGATCCGATTTCGGCCGACACCGGCAGTTCGGCCATCAGGCCACCTTCCGAGATATTACGAACGCGGACTTCGCGCGGCGCGGCTTCGCCGTCCAGGGTCATTTGCGCCATCAGCAACAGGCTGTCGCGCTGGCCGGTCCGGTCGCCCTGGGCCTGCCCCTGTGCCGCCGTCGCGGACCCGGTGTCCGGGGTGCGGTTCGTCGCGTCCATATCGCTTGTTCCGTATTCGACCGTTATTGCGCCGCCGCGAACCTAGCCGTGGCGGCGTTTCAAACTGATTAAGACCGGCTTGGCAACAGCCCATTCCTGGCCTTCGGACAAGCCCTTTGCGCTTATCCGAAGCGGTCGGCCGGTGGACGCTTCGCCGGACGGCGCGTCAGTCGTCGCGTGAGACCTTTTCGTTGCGCTCGTGACGCTCCTGCGCCTCGACCGTCATCGTCGCGATCGGCCGCGCTTCCAGCCGCCCCAGGCTGATCGGCTCGCCGGTCACTTCGCAATAGCCATATTCGCCCTCGTCGATCCGACGCAGCGCGGCGTCGATCTTCGAGATCAGCTTACGCTGGCGATCACGTGTGCGCAGCTCGATCGACCAGTCGGTCTCGCTCGAGGCCCGGTCGGTCAGATCGGGTTCCCGCAGCGAATCGACCTGGAGCTGCGACAGGGTTCCCTGCGCCTCCCGCTGGATCGATTCCTTCCATTCGATCAGCTTGCGTCGAAAATAAGCCTGCTGCTTCAGGCTCATGAACGGCTCGTCAGCACTCGGACGATAATTTTCGTCGAGATCATTGGCCACATCCGGCCCAGTGGAATCCGTCACGCGATTAAACACCGTCGCCATACCACTCTCCCAAAGGGCCCGTCGGTGCGACGTTCGGCACCGTTGTGTACGGGACCGCCCCCTGATGGTTGAGAGGGCCTATAGTCCGTGCCACCTTCTGCCGCAAGCGACAGGCATTTCGTCGTTTCAGTCATTTCTATAATAATGTTGCGATGTGAACAGGATGTGGACGAATGGCGTACGATGACCGGTATCAACACACCCGATCATCGAATTAGGTGATTCGCCATGCTTGCCAACAGGTTCGCCGGATTGTTCCCGGCCCGCGCGATCCCGGCGAATCCCAAAGCCGGACGTCATTGTGAACTCAAGACTTGGAGCTTAAGCCTTTCTTGGTCACTATGATGACATAGGCGTTTCCCAAACCGCCGCGTGCGCCTCCCTGTGCGTAAGTTCGCACGCATACCGCGCCCCAGAAGCGGTCGATGGGAAGCGTACCGTTTGAGGATGTGAGAATGTCGGTTCGAATGGCCCTGGCGAAGCTGACGGCATGTGCCGCAGGCGGCGCCGTGATCGGCGGGGGCGCTGTCCACATGGTGGACAATGCCAAGCGCCCGGCCGTGGTCAAGCAGACGAAGGTGAAGAAGCGGATCGTCCGCCGCACGCCGCCGCGCCCCGTGCGCCGCTATGCCGTTCGCACCACGACGACCACGACCACGCCGCCGCCGACCATCGTGACGGTCACCACCAACGAACCGCCGGTTCCCATCCCCCTGCCCCCCAGCGGCCCGGCGGCGACGTCGAACGGCGGCTATATCCCGGCCGTGATCGGCGGCTGGGGCGGTGGCCTGAACGGGGGTTGGGGCGGCGGCTGGGGTGGAGGCTTTGGCGGCGGCTTCGGCTTCGGCGGCGGGTCGAACGGCAACATCGTCATTTCGTCGACCAGCACCGGCGGCTCGAGTTCGACCTCTTCCGCCTCGGGCGGCTCGGCCAGCGGGGGCAGCAGCGCCTCGACCAGCGGCGGCGGGTCGTCCACCTCCTCGAGCGGCAACGTCTCCAGCACCTCGTCCAGCGGCAATGTGTCGTCCACGTCCACATCGTCGGGCAATGTGTCCTCGACCTCGTCCGGCAACGTCTCCTCGACCTCGTCGGGGAACGTGTCCTCGACGTCCTCGGGCGGTGGCAGTTCTTCGAGCGCGTCGTCGGCATCGTCCGCTTCCAGCGCGTCGAGTGCCTCGTCGAGCGGCTATGCGTCGAGCAGCAACGGCTGGTCGTCCAACGGTTCGTCCGCCTCCAGCGCGTCGTCGGCGTCGAGTACGTCTTCGGCTTCCAGTGCGTCGTCGTCCGGCGGTGGCGATAAACCCCCGCCGACTCCGGTCCCGGCACCGCCGATGGTGCTGCTGTTCGGCAGTGCCGCGGCGGCACTGGTCATCCGGCGGCGACTGGCCAAGCCCAAAACGGCCTGAGCCAGCCCCCGCCGAAAGGGGTGCGTTTACGCCTTTTGCAGCGCGGCCTCGATCTCGGGCACCGGATGCCCGGTCAGGTCCTTGGCCAGTTCGCCGACCAGCCGGTCCTCGACCGACTTGTGATAATGCTTGCGCAGCTCGCCCAGCGTCTTGGGCGGGGCGACGACGATCAGCGCCTCGAACTCGTTGGCGAGTGCGCGACGCTTGAGCATGTCGGCGGTTTCGGCGGCGAAGCGATCTTCCTCCTGCTGGTGGAAATCGACCTCGCCCATCGTGCCGCCGGTGGTCGAGGAGGCCTGGCCCGCCCGATCGGTCTTTTGGTCGCGATCGGCGGGATTGGGATGCTCCACCGCCTGCTCGACGATCAGATTGGGATATTCGGCATCCCCATCGTTCCGAAAGAACAGGCTCTTGCGGCCATCGACGACCAGCACGAAGCTGTTATGCGGCACCTGCATCGCGTTTCTCCTTCTATATGCCCCGAGATAACGCGGACGCTTCGCCACGGGTTGCGTGTCGGCGGAGCGAACGCCATAGCCTCGCCCCCATGCACGACATTCGCCTGATCCGGGACGACCCCGCCGCCTTCGACGCCGCCCTCGCCAAGCGGGGCGCCGAACCCCAGGCCGAGACGCTGATCGCGATCGACGAACGCCGCCGCGCGATCATCGCCGAGGCGCAAGCGGCCCAGACCCGCCGCAACGACCTGTCCAAGCAGATTGGTCAGGCCAAGGCGTCGAAGGACGATGCGCGCGCACAAAGCCTGATGGACGAAGTCGCCGCACTGAAGGCGAAGCTCCCCGAACTGGAGGAGCAGGAGCGCGTGGTCGAGGCCGAGTTGAACACCGCGCTGGCCGCCATTCCCAACCTGCCCGCCGCCGACGTGCCGCAGGGCGCGGACGAGGACGACAATGCGCTGGTCCACCAGAAGGGCGAGCCCGCGACCTTCGCGTTCGAGGCGCGCGAGCATGACGCGATCGCGCCCGCGCTGGGCATGGATTTCGAGACGGGCGTCGCCCTGTCGGGTGCCCGCTTCACCCTGTTGCGCGGCCCCATGGCGCGGCTGTCGCGTGCGCTCGGCCAGTTCATGCTCGACCGGATGACCGAGGAAAACGGGTTCGAGCTGGTCCAGCCGCCGCTGCTGGTCCGCGACGAAGCCGCCTTCGGCACCGGACAGTTGCCCAAGTTCGCCGAGGATCTGTTCCGCACCACCGATGGTCGCTGGCTGATCCCCACGGCGGAAGTCTCGCTGACCAATATCGTGCGCGAGGCGATTTTGAGCGAGGCGGAGCTGCCGCTGCGCTTCACCGCGCTGACGCCCTGTTTCCGCTCGGAAGCGGGCGCGGCGGGACGCGACACGCGTGGGCTGATCCGCCAGCACCAGTTCGACAAGGTCGAGATGGTGTCGATCACCACCCCGGACCAGTCGGATGCCGAACATGAGCGGATGACGACCTGCGCCGAGGGCGTGCTGGACGCGCTGAACCTGCCCTATCGCCGGATGCTGCTGTGCACCGGCGACATGGGTTTCTCGGCCGCGCGCACCTATGACCTGGAGGTTTGGCTGCCCGGACAGGCGCGGTATCGCGAGATTTCGTCCTGCTCGACCTGCACCGATTTCCAGGCGCGGCGCATGATGGCGCGCTATCGCCCGACCGAGGGCAAGGGGACGCGCTTCGTCCATACCCTGAACGGCTCGGGGCTGGCGGTCGGTCGCACCCTGGTCGCGGTGATCGAGAATTACCAGCAGGCCGACGGCTCGGTAGTCGTGCCGGAGGTGCTGCGTCCCTATCTCGGCGGGCAGGCGGTGCTGGAGCCGCGCTGATGCGCATCCTGCTCACCAATGACGATGGCTATCACGCACCGGGGCTCGACGCCCTGGAGCGGATCGCCGCAACGCTGTCGGACGATGTCTGGATCGTCGCGCCTGCCGAGGACCAATCGGGGACCAGCCGCTCGCTGACCCTGACCCGGCCGATGCGGCTGCGCCAATTCGGGGAGCGGCGCTTTGCCGTCACCGGCACGCCGACCGATTCGGTGCTGATGGCGCTCGGCGAGGTGATGAAGGATGCCAAGCCCGATCTGATCCTGTCGGGCGTCAATCGCGGCGCGAATCTGGGCGAGGACGTGTTCTATTCCGGGACGGTGTCGGCCGCGATGGAGGGGGCATTGGCGGGCATTCGCTCGATCGCGCTGAGCCAGCGCTATCCGACGCAAGGGGTCGGCGACCGTGTCTCCTTCGCAACAGCCGAGGCCTGGGGCGAGCGTGTGTTGCGCCCGTTGCTGGCCCGCGACTTCGCACCCCGCACCCTCGTCAATATCAACTTCCCGCCGGTGGCGCCCGAGGGAGTGAAGGGTATCCGCGTCGCCCGTCAGGGTCTGCGCGACTATGGCCGTGCGAAGCTCGAGCGGAGAAGCGATCCGCGTGGCTATGACTATTACTGGCTGGCGCTCGGGCGGTTGCCGCATCAGCCGGGCGACGACACCGATCTGGATGCGGTGGCCGACGATCACATCGCGGTCACGCCGCTGCATCTCGACCTGACGCACGCGCCGTCGCTTGCTATGCTTAACGAAGCATATCGCTGAGGTAAGCCGGGGGAATAAGGGCGTGGGGCGGACTGTAACGACGATCGGTGGCATCATCGGGGCCGGGCTGCTGCTGTCCGCGTGCATCCCGAACATGGAGCCGCCGACGCGTGCGGCCGAACCCGCCGCGCCGCCGCCCGCTCCCCAGCCCGTGCCCGTGGCGGATCGTCCTACGACGCGGGCAATCCCGCCGGTAACGCCCCCGCGTGCCGGCGCTCCTCGCTCCAACGCCGCTCGTCCGCCTGTTCGCCGATCGGTGCCGGTCGCCACTGGCCAGAGCATCAGGCGCCCGACACCGCCACGCGCCGTCATGCGCCAACCGGTGGCTGAGGCCGTCGCGCAGGCACCAGCGCTGCGCCAGCCCGTCTCGACCCTGCCCGCGCCGCGCCCCTCCTGGGAGTTGCGCCCGGTCACGCCCGACGCGCGGGCGATTCCCGACACTACCTATATCGTCCGCCCCGGCGACACGCTGCGCGCCGTGGCGGACCGGACCGGCTCGGGGTCGGAAGCGATCGCGCGTGCCAATGGCCTGTCCGCGCCGTTCGTCATCCGCACCGGGCAGAGGCTGACCATTCCCGGCGGCCGCTATCATCTGGTCCGGTCGGGCGAGAGCGGCATCGCCATCGCGCGCGCCTATGGCATCGAATGGTCGCGCATCGTCGAGGCCAATGGCCTGACCGAGCCGTTCGTGCTGCGTGCGGGCCAGCGTATCATCATCCCCGACACCGCCGTCGCCAGCGCGTCCGGCGCACCAATGACCAGCGCGGCCGAGCGCGCGGCCGCCTTCAAGCTGGACGTCGACGACATCCTGACCGGTGGCGAGCCCGCGCTCGCCTCGAACCAGGCCCCGGCCAGGCCCAGCGCGACCCCGCGTCGCGTCCTGCCGCCGACCGCCGTGGTGGCGGCCCCGACCCGGCTCAGCTCGGGCTTTGCCTGGCCTGTCGACGGGCGTGTGGTCAAACGCTTCGGTGCCGGGTCGAGCGGCGAGCGCAATGACGGCATCAAGATCGCGGTGCCGATCGGCACGCCGATCAAGGCGACCGCGGACGGCGTCGTCGCCTATGTCGGCGACGGCATCGCCGCGCTCGGCGGCCTGGTCATCGTCAAGCATGGCGATGGCTGGACCAGCGTCTATGGCCATGCCTCCAAGCTGATGGTCCAGCGCGGGCAAAGCGTGAAGCGCGGCCAGATGCTGGCGCTGTCGGGACAGACCGGCTTTGCCGACCGGCCCGAACTCCACTTCGAACTGCGCCGCGGCCGCGCGCCGGTCGACCCGCTCAGCCGCCTGCCTTCGCGCTGATCGCCCCGCCCGAACCTGAACATTGCCTAACGGCGGGTTCAGGATTCGGAACGCCACGACCTGTCATAGGTTGAAAACAGACTTGGGGCCTTCGCCCCTGGGAGTTGGCGTATGAAGAAGATGTTTCGCGCTCTGGCCATGATCGGCCTTTCGGTGGCCGGTGTGGTCACCACGACCGCCCTGCCCGTATCCTCCGCCCAGGCCCAGTCCTGGCGCGACGACGGCCCTCGGGGCGACCGTGATCGCCGCGACTGGCGAGGTGACCGCAGGGACGACCGCCGCGACTGGCGCGACGACCGCCGTGGTCGTGGCGATCGGCGCGACTGGCGTGACGATCGGGGCCGGCGCGGCAATGACTGGCGTGAGCGTCGCGAGGCACGGGTCGGTCGCGAACTCGACCGCGCCCGCCGCACGCCGGGCTATGTCGATCCCCGGTCGCAGGGCGACTATACCAACTATAACGGCCGGGGTTCGGGCTATCGCCCCTGCACCTATGTCGAGCGGGGCGGGCGTACCGTCTGCCGGTAAGCCGCTACGTTTCTGACCGATGCGAAGGGGCGCGGACCGAAGGGTTCGCGCCCCTTTGCCGTCGGCGGAGGGTGACGAACGCGGATCGGCGGTGTAACGAGCCGCCATCATGGCATATACCTCCGATCTGCTTCGCACCCTGGATGAACGGGGTTACGTCCACCAGATGACCGACGGCGCCGCGCTGGACCGGCTGGCGCTGGCGGGTGTGGTGCCCGGCTATATCGGCTTCGACCCGACCGCGCCGTCGCTGCACGTGGGCAGCCTGGTGCAGATCATGCTCCTGCGCCGGATGCAGCAGACCGGGCACAAGCCGATCGTCCTGATGGGCGGCGGCACCGGCAAGATCGGCGATCCCAGCTTCAAGGACGAGGCGCGCAAGCTGCTCGGCGAGGACGGGATCAAGACCAATGTCGCCTCGATCAAGCGCATCTTCGAGCGATTCCTGACCTTCGGCGACGGGCCCAGCGACGCGGTGATGGTCGACAATGCCGACTGGCTCGACAAGCTGGAATACATCCCCTTCCTGCGCGAGGTGGGGCAGCATTTTTCGGTCAACCGGATGCTGTCGTTCGACTCGGTGAAGTTGCGCCTCGACCGCGAACAGTCGCTGAGCTTCCTCGAATTCAATTATATGATCCTCCAGGCGTACGACTTCCGCGAACTGGCGCAGCGTCATGGCTGCCGCCTGCAGATGGGCGGGTCGGACCAGTGGGGCAATATCGTCAACGGCATCGAACTCGCCCGCCGCATGGACGGGACCGACGTGTTCGGCGTGACCACCCCGCTGATCACCACGGCGGACGGCGGCAAGATGGGCAAGACCATGTCCGGCGCGGTCTGGCTGCATGAAGACCAGTTGCCGCATTTCGATTACTGGCAATTCTGGCGCAACACCGACGACCGCGATGTCGGTCGCTTCCTGCGTCTGTTCACCGACCTGCCGCTGGACGAGATCGCGCGTCTGGAGGTGCTGGAGGGCGCGGAGATCAACGAGGCCAAGAAGATTCTCGCCAACGAAGCCACCGCCATGTGCCGTGGCCGCGCGGCGGCGGACGAAGCGGCGGAAACGGCGCGACGGACCTTCGAGGAAGGGGCTGCGGGCGCGGCACTGCCCAGCTTTGCGGTTCACGGCGGGTCAGTGACGATCGTCGATGCGCTGATCGGGCTGGGCTTCGCCAAGTCCAAGGGCGAAGCACGGCGGCTGATCGCGGGCGGCGGCGCGCGTGTGGACGGAGAGAAGGTGGCGGACGAGACTGCCGTCATCGCCGTCGGGGCCGAGCCGGTGAAACTGTCGTCGGGCAAGAAGAATCACGGGTTGCTAACGGCGGGGTGATTCCTGTGGCCTTCGACTCCGCTCAGGCAGAACCGAGTTTGGGGTCATGGTCCTCTTCCTAGGGCCCGTTCCTCGGCGAAGGCCGGGGTCCAGTTTCTACCAAGTCGAAGAAGCGCGGTAACGCTGCGTGGGAGGCGACTTACTTCCACCAACTTATGGCGCGCCACAAACCGCCAGTAACTGGACCCCGGCCTTCGCTGGGGAGCAGGCTGGTCGACAGGCCAAGCCCCTACCCCCGCCGCACCACCACCGCGCCCGCGATGACCAACGCAACGCCGATGACCTTGCCCATCGTCACGGGCTCGACGCGCACCCCGAACAGTCCGAAATGATCGACGAGCAGCGCCGCCACCAACTGGCTGGCGATCGCCGCCGTCAACGCCACCGACACCCCCAGGCGCGGCGCGGCATAGGCGAGCACCGCCACGAACCCAGCGCCGTAGAACCCGCCCAGCCAGGCCCAGCCCGGCGCACTCTTCAAAGCCGCCGGGCTGGTGCGGTCGAACGCGGCCCAGGCGATCGCCAGTGCAAGCGTCCCGATCATGAAGGACGTCAGCGCGGCCGACACCACCGACCCCGACGCCTTGGCAAGCGCTGCATTGGTCGGCGGCTGGATCGCCAGGCCGATACCGGCGATCAGGACGAGAATGAGGGGAAACACGGCAGCCATCTACACCCAACGCTATCCAAACCGCTTCGTTCAGCCCGAGCGCAGCAGCGCCACACCCGCATCCCGCTCGAACAGATACAGCGCCGTCCGCGCCGCCTGTCCGCGCGGTGCCTCCAACCCGCCATCGCGGTCGATCAGCAGCCGGGCATCGTCCTGCGCGCATTGCATCAGGTCGGCCATGTTTTCGGGCGTCGCCAGCCGGAACGCCATCTCGCCCGACTGTCGCGTGCCGAGCAACTCGCCCGCCCCGCGCAGCCGCAGATCCTCCTCGGCGATACGGAAGCCGTCATTGGTCTCGCGCATCAACGCCAACCGTGCCCGCGACGTCTCCGACAGGTGCGACCCGCGCAACAGCAGACAGCGCGACAGCCCCCCGCCCCGCCCGACGCGCCCACGTAACTGATGGAGCTGCGCCAGCCCGAAGCGGTCGGCATGTTCGATCATGATCAGCGTGGCATTGGGCACGTCCACCCCCACCTCGATCACCGTCGTCGCGACCAGCACGCCCAGCCGCCCGCCCGAAAACGCCTCCATCACGGCGTCCTTCTCGGCAGGCTTCATCTTGCCATGGACGAGCCCCACCCGATCCCCGAACCGCGCGCGCAGGGTCTCGGCGCGCATCTCGGCCGCGGCGAGGTCGGACTTCTCGCTCTCCTCGACCAGCGGGCACACCCAATAAGCCTGCCCGCCGTCGGACAAATGGCGGCCCAGCGCGTTGACCACTTCGTCCAGCCGGTCCTCGGACACCACGCGCGTCTCGATCGGCTGGCGGCCCGGCGGCATCTCGTCCAACCGGCTGACGTCCATCTCGCCGTAATTGGCCAGCGTCAGCGTGCGCGGGATCGGCGTCGCGGTCATCGCCAGCAGGTGCGGCGGGGCCTTGCCCTTGGCCGACAGCATCATCCGCTGCGCCACACCAAAGCGATGCTGCTCGTCCACCACCACCAGAGCGAGGTCGCGGTACGTCACCGTGTCCTGGAAGATGGCGTGGGTGCCGACCAGAATATCGATCTCCCCCGCCGCCAGCGCCATCAACGTGGCCTCGCGCGCCTTGCCCTTGTCGCGGCCGGTCAACACCGCGATCTCGACCGGCAATCCGGCAAGGACCTTGCGCAACGTCTCGTAATGCTGGCGCGCGAGGATTTCGGTCGGCGCCAGCATCGCCGCCTGCGCCCCCGCCTCGACTGCGATCAGCATCGCCATCGCCGCGACCAGCGTTTTCCCTGCGCCGACATCGCCCTGGAGCAGTCGCAGCATCGGCGCATCCTGCGCCAGGTCGCCCTCAATCTCGCGCACCGTCCGGCTCTGCGCGCCGGTCAGCGTATAGGGCAGCTTGAGCATATCGCGCAGCCGCCCGTCGCCGTTCAGCGCCCGCCCGCGCCGCTTGCGGGTATCCGCGCGAACCAGCGTCATCGCAAGCTGGTTGGCGAACACCTCGTCATAGCCCAGTCGCTCGCGCGCCTTCGTATCCGCCGGATCGGCATGGATACGGGCGAGCGCTTCGCGCCAGTCGGGCCAGCCACGCTGCGCCTTCAGCCCCGGCTCGATCCATTCGGGCAGCTCGGGCGCGCGCTCGACCGCCTGCGCCGCCAGCGCCCCCAGCCGCCGCGAGGTGATCCCTTCCGACAGCGGATAAATGGCCTCGCGCTCACGAAATCCCTCTGTGCTGTCGCCCAGATCGGGGTGGACGATCTGCAAATCCTGGCCGTACAGGTCCAGGCGGCCGGACACGACCTTCGTCTCGCCGATGGGCAGCAGCTTCTTCACCCAGCCCGAATTGCCGCCGAAATAGACCAGCGCCACGCTGTTGCCCGCCGCATCCTCGGCCCGCACCCGTGTCGGCCCGCGCGGGGAGGACGAGGCGCGATGCTCCTTCACCGTCAGCGGGATAGCGATCACCCTTCCCGCATCCGACGCCATCAATTCGTCGCGGGGCACGCGATCGATATGGCCGGTCGGCAGATGGAAGGCGACATCGACCACCCGCGCGATACGCAGGCGTTCGAGCGGCTTGGCGAGGCCGGGCCCGACGCCTTTCAGCGACGTGACCTCGGCGAACAGCGGATTGAGGATATCGGGACGCATGACTAGATGGGTCTGTATAGCCTCTGCCTCGCGCGCCGCCAGAGCGTGTCGGGTCTTAATCTCGTTGGATCGGAACCCCATGGACCACGAAACCCGTATCAAGCGCCTCCGCTTTCGCGCATGGCATCGCGGCACCAAGGAAGCCGACCTGATGATCGGCGGCTTTTTCGACGCGCATCACGAGACGCTGAGCCCCGAGGAACTCGACTGGTTCGAGGCGCTGCTGGAGGAACAGGATGTCGACATCATGGCCTGGGCGATCGGTTCCCAGCCTTGCCCGCCACAATGGGACGGCCCGGTGATGCAGCGGATGCGCGCGCTGAATTTTGTACCCATCGCCCGGTAACTTACGCCTGGACGCACGTTCAGACGCCTAGCTCCCCCAGTTTCGGAACCCCATGCCCGATATCAAGACGATCCTGACCGCCCAGAGCCCGCTGACCCTGTCGGGCGTTCCGGCGGGGTTCCTGCCCGTGCTGCTCGCCGATCTGGCGCGCGCGGCGACGATGCGGGCGGTGTTCATCTGCGCCGACGAAGCACAGATGCGCGAACTGGCCTCGACCGCGACCTATTTCGCGCCCGAGCTGGAGGTCTTGCAGATCCCCGCTTGGGACTGCCTGCCCTATGACCGCGCCTCGCCCACCCTGCGCGTCATGGCGGAGCGGATCGCGGGGCTGCACCGGCTACAGGCCAGGCCCAAGGCGGCGCAGCTCGTCCTGACCACCGCCAATGCCGTGACCCAGCGGGTGCTGACGCCGTTCCGCATCCGGCAACTGGTCGCGCGGCTGGCGCCCGGCGAGCGGATCGGGCTTGAGAAGCTGTCGGTCCTGCTCCAGGCGAACGGCTATGTCCGTACCGAGACGGTCCACGATCAGGGCGAATTCGCGGTGCGCGGCGGCCTGGTCGATTTGTTCCCCAGCGGCGAGGAACAGGCGCTGCGTCTCGACTTCTTCGGCGACGAGATCGAAAGCGTCCGCACCTTCGACCCCGCCGACCAGCGGACGACGGGACGGATCGACGGGTTCACCCTGCTCCCCGCCTCCGAGGCGTTGCTCGACGAGGAGTCGATCAAGCGCTTCCGCACCCGCTACCGCGAGACCTTTGGCGCGACCGCGACCGGCGACCCGCTCTATCAGGCGGTGTCGGAGGGGCGGCGCATGGCGGGCATGGAGCATTGGCTGCCGCTGTTCGAAGAGAAGCTGTCGACCGTGTTCGACCATCTCGGCGACGGCGCGGTGGTGGTGCGGGACAGTGGCGTCGCCGCGGCGGTGACCAGCCGGTTCGAGGCAGTCGCCGACTATTATGAAAACCGCAAACGCGCCGAGGCGGCCCAGCCAGGCAGCTTCCGTCCGCTACCCGCCAAGGCTCTCTACCTGACGGACAAGGAGTGGAACGCGGGACTGGAGGCGGCGACCGCGCACCTCGTCTCGCCCTTCCACGAACCGACAAGCGCGACGGTCCTCGATTTCGAGGTGGACGGCGCGCGCGACTTCGCGCCCGAACGCGCCGCCCATGCCAATATCTACGAGGCGGTGGTCGATCATATCGAGGCGTTGCGCAAGCAAGGCCGCAAGCCCGTCCTCGCCAGCTATTCGGTCGGCGCACGCGAGCGGTTGGGCAGCCTGCTGAAGGACCATGGCCTGAAGGGCGCGAAGGCGGCCGAGGGCTGGCAGGAAGCGCTGGGCATCGCCGACACGTCGAAGAGCTTCGGCGTCGCGCTGGTCGTCCTGCCGCTCGACCATGGCTTCACCGCGCCGGGCATCGCGCTGCTGACCGAGCAGGACATGCTGGGCGACCGGCTGATCCGGCGGCAGAAAAGGCGCAAGTCGGCCGACGCCTTCCTCGCCGAGCTGGCGACGCTCTCGCCCGGCGATCTGGTCGTTCACTCCGACCACGGCATCGGCCGGTACGAGGGGTTGACCTCGATCCCCGTCGGCAAGAGCCCGCATGACTGCGTCGCCTTGTCCTATGCGGGCGGCGACAAGCTGTACGTGCCGGTCGAAAATCTGGAGGTCCTGACCCGCTACGGCTCGGGCGAGGACGGCGCGACTCTCGACCGGCTGGGCGGCGAGGCGTGGCAGCGGCGCAAGGCGAAGATGAAGGAGCGCATCCGCGAGATCGCGGGTGAGCTGATCGCCGTCGCCGCCGAACGCGCGCTGCGCCCCGGCGAGGTGGCCGAACCGGACAGTGCGGGCTATCCGGCCTTTGTCGACCGCTTCCCCTATGAGGAAACCGACGACCAGGACCGGGCGATCGACGATGTGCTGGGCGACCTGACGGCAGGCAAGCCGATGGACCGGTTGATCGTCGGCGATGTCGGCTTCGGCAAGACCGAGGTGGCGTTGCGCGCCGCGTTCGTCGCGGCGATGGCGGGGATGCAGGTGGCGGTGGTCTGCCCGACCACCTTGCTGGCACGCCAGCATTACAACAACTTCGTCCAGCGGTTCGAGGGTTTCCCGATCAAGATCGGCCGCCTCTCGCGCCTCGTCACCGCGAGCGAGGCCAAGCGGACAAAGGACGGCGCGGCGTCGGGTGATATCGACATCGTCGTCGGCACCCATGCGCTGCTGGCCAAGACCGTCGAGTTCAAGCGGCTGGGCCTGGTCATCGTCGACGAGGAACAGCGGTTCGGCGTGACCCATAAGGAACGGCTGAAGGCGTTGAAGGCCGACGTCCATATGCTGACGCTGACCGCGACACCTATCCCGCGCACGCTGCAAATGGCGATGTCGGGCCTGCGCGAGCTTTCGGTGATCCAGACGCCGCCGGTCGACCGGCTCGCGGTGCGCACCTATGTCATGCCGTGGGACCCGGTGGTGCTGCGCGAGGCGTTGCTGCGCGAACATTATCGCGGCGGGCAGAGCTTCCTGGTCACGCCGCGCGTCGCCGACCTGCCCGATATCGAGGAATTCCTGCGCAAGGAGGTTCCCGAAATCCGCTACGTCATCGCGCATGGCCAGATGTCGGCGACCGAGGTCGAGGAGCGCATGTCCGCCTTCTACGACCGCAAGTTCGAGGTGCTGGTGTCGACCACCATCATCGAAAGCGGCATCGACATTCCATCGGCCAACACGATGATCGTCAACCGCGCCGACCGCTTCGGCCTCGCCCAGCTCTACCAGTTGCGCGGGCGGGTCGGCCGGTCGAAGACGCGGGCCTATGCGTACATGGTCACCCCGCCCGAACGGATGATGACCGAGGCGGCGGAGAAGCGGTTGAAGGTGTTGTCCGACCTCGACACGCTGGGTGCCGGATTCCAGCTGGCCAGCCATGACCTCGACATTCGTGGTGCCGGCAATCTGCTGGGTGACGAACAGTCGGGCCATATCAAGGAGGTCGGCTACGAACTCTACCAGTCGATGCTGGAAGAGGCGATCCTGGAGGCCAAGGCGGGCGGTGCGTTCGAGAAGAAGCGCGACTTCTCGCCCCAGATCACCGTCGATGCGCCGATCCTGATCCCCGACGATTACGTCCCCGATCTCGACCTGCGCATGGGGTTGTATCGTCGCCTCAACGACCTGGAGAAGCATCAGGAAGTCGAGGAATTCGCTGCCGAGATGATCGACCGTTTCGGCCCGCTGCCCGAGGCGACCGACAATCTGATCCAGGTCATCAAGATCAAGCTGAACGCGAAGAAGGCGTGCATCGCCAAGATGGATGTCGGCCAGCGCGGGGTCCTGATCGCCTTCCACGACAATCGGCCGCCCAATGTCGATGGCCTGTTCGCCTATGTCGAGCGGCTGGGCGAACTGGCCAAGCTGCGTCCCGACGGCAAGCTGGTGCTTAACCGCGCCTGGCCCGATGCCAAGGCCAGACTGCACGGCGCGCTGCAACTGTCGAAGGGGCTGGCGAAGGCGGCGGGGTAAGCCACTTCCTCCCCAAGCCCGGCTTGGGGGGGGATTTGGCGCTTCAGCTGCTATGGTCGGCGATGATCCGCCAGCCGGCCGCGCGGCGCTCGAAGACCAGCGTCGTCATCCCACTCTCGCCGCCCGACAGGTTCCACCGCGCAAACAGGATGCGGCGCTCGCCGATCGGTTTGAAGGCCAGGAAGTCGAAGCGCAGCTGCCCACGGGCGTTCCCGTTGCCGGTGAAGCTGCGCCGATAATTCTCGGCAATCGCCGCCTTGCCCCGGATCAGGCCGTCCTTGCCGACGAAGACCGCATCGGCGGCATAGATGGCGACGAAGCGGTTCAAATCGCCCTCGTCCCATCCCTTCGCGCTGTCGGCCATGGCCGCCCGGATGCCCGCCTCGGCCGGGTCGGTCGCGGGCGCCGCGGCATGGACGGCCACCGGCATCAGCGTGGCCGCCGCAATGGTCATGACGGTCAGGCCGCGCATTCCAGTTCCTCCTCGATCATCGCCCGCAACGCCGCATCGTCGAGTGGGGCGGCACGCAGGAATCCCTGATAGATTTCACAACCCAGCCGTCCGAGCAACACCGCCTGGTCATGCGTCTCGACCCCCTCGGCGACGATCGACATGCCCAGATGCGCGGCGATGCGGATGATCCCGCGCACCACCACCCGGTCGCGCCGCGACGCATCCACCTCGGACACCAGCGCGCGGTCGAGCTTCAGATAGTCGATCGGCAGGCTGGTCAGATAGGCCAGGCTGGAATAGCCGGTGCCGAAATCGTCGATCGCGATCCGCACTCCGGCCTGGCGCAGGCTGTCGAGGACGACGGCGGCACGGTCCAGTTCGCGGATCAGCCCGGTTTCGGTGATCTCTGCGGTCAGGCGGTCGATCGGAAATCCGCTGCTCGCCACCCGTTCGAGGAACAGCCGCGCGAACCCCGCCCGCGCGACATCGGCCGCGGTGATGTTGATCGACAGCCGCAGATGCGACATGGCCAGCGGCCAGCGCGCGGCCCGTTGCAGCGCGATCTGCTGGATATGGTCCGACAGCGCGAGGCCCAGATCGGCACGCTCCGCCGCCGCAAACAGCGGGTCGGCACCCAGCGGTCCCAGCGTCGGATGCCGCCAGCGGGCCAGCGCCTCGACGCCGGTGATCCGTCCGCTTCGAATCTCGACCTGCGGCTGGAACACGATGTCGATCTCGCTCCGCTCGATCGCGTGATGCAGATCGGCGGCCAGCACGTCGAGGGGGGTCACGTCGCCCGGATGCGCGAAGCGCAGCATCGTGCCGTCGCCGGCCTGCGCCTGGCTCAGCGCTTCGCCCGCGCGCGCAAGAACGCTGGCGGGGTCTTCCGAGGGTCGCGACGCGGCAAGGCCAAGCCGCACGCCCAGGCGGATCGGCACCGACCCGGCCTGGAACGGCAGGGCGAGCAACGTCTCCAGCGTGTCGGCGATCGCGCGGGCCCGATCGGGCTCGGCGACCCCGGCCATCACGAACTCGGCCCCGCCCGAACGCGCGACGACCGCGCCGTCACCGAACACTTCGGCCGCCGCGGCCTGCATCCGCGTCTCGACCGAGCGCAACAGCATGTTGCCCGCCGGACGCCCATGCGCCGCATTGATCAGGTCGAGCCGCGACAGCGCCACGATGATCGCCAGGCAGGGCTGCCCATGATCCATCGCATCCGCGATCCAGCGATGTACCTCGCCCACTTCGCCATCGGCATGGGTGCGGCGGCGGCGCACGTCGAGCGTCCGCCGGGCGTGGCGCTCCGCCAGTTTCAGCGACGCGTGCAGCATCGCATCGTCCGCGTCGGGTGTCAGGACATGGGTCGTCCCCGCCGCGACAAAAGCGTCGAGCGTGTCGGGCAGCGTATCGGGCACCGCGACCAGCATCGCCGCGCCGGTCGCCGCGATCACCGCGCCCAGCGCCTGCGCCGCGCGCAGGCCCAGGTCGCCGGGCGCGCGCGCGTCGATCAGGGCGACACGCGCCTCACTCGCCAGGAAAGCGCCGACCAGTGCGTCACCCGCCGGAGGCTCGCCGTCGCGCGGCGCGACCGACCAGATGGCCCAACCGGCACGGATGATGGCTTCGTCCATGATGGCAGGGTGATGGAACGAAAGGGCGAAGACCGCCGTTCCTCTGCGGTGCGCGTTAAATCCGAATTCATCCTGCGTCATGCACGCTTCCTATCCACCGCCCGAGGCTTCACCAACGGCATTCCGTCTTGTTCGCGTCCCGCCTTGGGGCTACCCCTTTGACGATGGGCTGCGCCAAAGCCTCGACCGCCGGATCGCTTGTCGATCAACATGGCCGCACGATCCGATATCTGCGAATTTCGGTAACCGATCGCTGCGATCTGCGCTGTCGTTATTGCATGTCCGAGCAGATGACGTTCCTGCCCCGTGCCAAGCTGCTGAGCCTGGACGAGATCGCGATCATCGCCGAACGCTTCATCGCGCGCGGCGTGACTCGCATCCGCCTGTCGGGCGGGGAGCCGCTGGTCCGGCGCGATGTGGTCGACCTGGTCCGCCGACTGGGGGGGCATGTCGGAAACGGCCTGGACGAGTTGACCATGACGACCAACGGCACGCGCCTGGCCGACCATGCCGGGGCGCTGGTCGCGGCAGGCATCCGGCGCATCAATGTCAGCATCGACAGCCGCGATCCCGACTGCTTCCGCTACATCACGCGCCATGGTGACGTGGAGCAGGTTATCCATGGTATCTTGTCCGCACGTGACGCCGGCCTTTCCGTCAAGCTCAACATGGTTGCGCTCAAGGGTCTCAACGAACACGAAATCGCTTCGATGCTTTCGTGGTGCGTTTCGGAGCGATTAGATTTGTCCCTGATCGAAACGATGCCGCTGGGCGTTATCGACGAGGATCGGGTCGACCGCTTCCTGCCGCTGACCACCGTTTTCGACCGACTCGCAGCGGAATTCCCGCTGGTCCGCGCCGGGCACCGTACCGGTGGCCCCGCCCGCTATTGGCAGGTGGAGGGTACGGAAACCCGCCTGGGCCTGATCTCGCCGCTGACCGCGAATTTTTGCGATGGTTGCAACAGGGTGAGGCTGACGACCGAGGGCAAGCTGTATATGTGTCTCGGTCATGAGGATCAGGTGGATTTGAAGGCCGCGCTGCGCGACGGCGGGATCGCGGGGCTGGACGCTGCGATCGATATCGGGCTGGCCACCAAGCCTGCCCGGCACGATTTCCGTATCGAGACGGGATCGGCCCCGGCGGTGTCACGCCATATGAGCGTGACCGGCGGATGACCCATCCCGTCCGGCGGGCCCTGGTCGCCTCGCCCACCGCGCCCGCGCAGGCGGCGGTCACCGATCTGCACAATAGTGCCGATTGGGTCGATTTCGACGATGCGGACTATGTCATCGCCCTGGGCGGCGATGGCTTCATGCTCCAGACGCTTCACCGCATGTTGGAGCGGCGGCGCGGCCCCGTGCCGGTGTTCGGCATGAATCTGGGCACGGTCGGCTTCCTGATGAACGAATGGCGCAGCTATGGGCTGGAGGATCGCCTCGCCCGCGCCAAGCCGTTCCGTGTCACCCCGCTTCAGATGACGGCGACGGGCATCGACGGGCGCGTCCATCAACTGCCCGCGATCAACGAAGTTTCGCTGCTGCGCGAAACCCGCCAGACCGCCAAGCTGGAGGTGACGGTCAACGGCCGCGTCGTCCTGCCCGAACTGGTGTGCGACGGCATCCTGGCCGCAACCCCGGCGGGATCGACCGCCTATAATTTCTCCGCCCAGGGGCCGATCCTGCCGCTCGGTTCGGCGCTGATCGCGCTGACCCCGATCAGCCCCTTCCGTCCCCGGCGCTGGCGCGGTGCAATCCTGCCCGACAAGTCACGCGTGTCGATCAAGGTCCTGGACGCGGGCAAGCGCCCCGTCTCGGCGGTCGCCGACCAGCGTGAGGTTCGGGACGTGGCACAGGTCGACATCTGCATGGACCGCTCGCGCGAGCTGACCCTGATGTTCGACCCCGAACATGCGCTGGACGACCGCATCACGATGGAGCAGTTCGTCGCTTAAGCGACGGGGGAACAGTTCGTCGCCTAAGCGACAGGGGGGAACAGTTCGTCGCCTAAGCGACAGGGGGGAACAATTCGTCGCCTGATCGGATTTTTATCCACAGCTTTGGCGGGCCAGCTTACGCAAATCCGTCAAAAAAGGGGTTGCGGCTTTTTTCGAGCCCTTTATAGGACCCCTCCACAGCGCCGGTACATTCCCTGATAGCTCAGCGGTAGAGCTCTCGACTGTTAATCGAGCGGCCGTAGGTTCGAATCCTACTCAGGGAGCCACCGGCGCTGTAGAACCCCAGACAGCGCCAGCCATGACGGATCAGCCGTCGATCACATGCGGTACGAACCGCGCGGTGTTCGAGGTGATCAGGCCGTCCTCGCGGATACCCATCCCCACCGCCGCGCCGTCGACGACCCAGCTTCCCAGTACCGGAAAACATCCCGGCGCCGCCTCCGGCAATCGGTAGAGCGACTGGTAGATATATCCCTCTTCGCCATAATGGCCGGGCGTTTCGGCCAGGATGCTCCCCGCCTTGCGGATCGAGACATTCGCTCCCTCGCGCGACAGCAGCGGCTTGGCGACGGCATCGCCGTCCGGGATCGTGAAGCTGGCGGGCAACAGGTTCGGATGCCCCGGAAACAGATCCCACAGGATCGGCAGGATCGCCTTGTTCGACCAGATCATCTTCCAGATCGGCTCGATCCATATCAGGTCGCCGCGCTCCAGATTGTGAAGCAACGGCACCGCGAATTCCTCCTGGACCAGCCATTCCCATGGATAGAGCTTGAACATCGCCTCGATCCGCATGTCCGCGTCGTCGACGAAGCAATGCGCCTCGTGATGCCAGCCGATGCGCTCCATCAGGATCGGGACGGTGGTGATCCCGGCGGCCTCGGCGGTGTCGCGGATATAGGCGGCGGTGACGGCATCCTCGCCCGCCACATCCTCGACATGGGCGATATGCAGGGTCGAGGGCAGATGCGGCGCGATCTCGACCCAGCGGGCGACCAGCGCCTCGTGCAGGCTGTTGAACTGGTCGAGCGCCGGGAAACACGCGTCCTTCCACGCCCATTGCACGACCGCAGCCTCGAGCAGCGAGGTGGGCGTATCGCAGTTGAACTCGAACAATTTGGGCGCGCCCGATCCGTCATAGCCCAGATCGAACCGTCCGAAGTTCAGCGACGGCGGCTCGGCCTCCCATGCCTCGCGAATGGGGTCGTGAAAGGCGGGCGGGATCGCAAAGCGGGCGAGCAGCGCGGGATCGCTGACCACCGCCTCCCCCGCCGCCAGGAACAATCGATAGAGTTCGGTCGTGGCGCTCTCGATCGTATCGATCTGCGCACGGGTAAAGCGATAACAGGCGCTTTCGTCCCAATAGGGCCGCTCGTCCCCGGCGTGCCAGATCAGGCCAAGCGCCTCGACCTTAGCCTGCCAGTCCGGACGGGGCGTCAGAGTCTGGCGGATCATGCGTGGACGCTGCCGAAGCGTGAGGCGGACGCACCAAAGCCGCCACGACTGATCGCCGCCGACCGGGTCATCGCACTGCCGCTGGGCGCGGTAAAATAGCGGGTACCGCCAGCAGGGCGGAAGCTGCCGCCCGTGGCCCGTTCGCCGTAAAAGGGAATGGCGCGGCCGCGTCCCAGGAAATACCAGAAGGCTCCACCACCGCCGACGCGGGTCTGGCGACAACGATCGTCGGGCAGGCGCTTGCCCTGCGCATCGGTGCAGATCGCCGTATCCTGGTCGGCGGTCCAGTTGTCGTCCGCCTTGGCGCGGTTGCAGCCACTCGCCAGCAAGGCGGCGGCCATGGCGGTCGTCCATTTCAAGTTGATGCGCATTACGTCCCTCCCGCCGTGCATCATGCGGCGGGCGTCCGTCTTTGGCTAGGGGCCAAGCCACCGGTCTGTCGGAACGACGCCGACGGATGTCCGTCGGCGCCTTCCGTCATTCCGGTATTAGCGGCAGCGGACCTTGCCGCGATCGATCGAGCGGCCGAGCAACGCGCCACCGCCCGCGCCGAGCAGGGTGCCCAGCGTGCCGCCACCGATCACATTGCCCAGCACGCCGCCGCCGAGCGCGCCGACCACCAGGCCGGTGGTGCCGTCGTTGCGCTTGCAATAGGTACGACCGTCGCGGCCACGGAAGACTTGGTCATCACGGCCCAGGCGGCGCTCGCGGTGGTTACCACGGCGATAGTCGCGCGAGGCGTCCCAGTCATCGCGATCGCCATGCCAGCGATAGTCGCGATCCTGGGCGACAGCCGGCGTCGCGGCGATCGGGGCGGCAACGGTAACGATGGCCAACGCGGCGAGCATAGCTTTCATGGCAGGTCTCCTTATCTTCAGTCCTGCCCAACGCGCCGCAGACCAACCCGTTCAATCGGCCCGCCCGATCGCCCTCTTCGACGGCGGCTGGTATCGAATGGGCGCGTCGGGCATTGAAGACCCATGCGCCAAGCCACCACGATTCTCAGCATCGACACCCACGGCCAGGGCCTGACCGAATGTACCCGGCCGGTCGCGGCATGGGTGCGCGAACAGGGCATGGACGAAGGGTTGCTGACCCTGTTCTGCCGCCACACCTCGGCCTCGCTGATCATCCAGGAAAATGCCGCGCCGGAGGTGAAGACCGACATCCTCGCCTATTTCGCCCGAATCGCGCCCGAGGACGCTCGCGCCTATGCCCACGACGACGAAGGCCCCGACGACATGCCCGCGCATCTGCGCAGCATCCTGACCGGCATCCACCTGTCGATCCCGCTGATCGGGGGGCGCCTGATGCTGGGGACGTGGCAGGGCATCTATCTGTTCGAGCATCGCCGGGCACCCCATCGACGGCAGGTCGCGCTGCACTTGACGGGGGCGTGACACACAATTCATCGCGGGAGCCAAACCGTTCATCGACCGTTTTGGTGACATGATCTACAGGACGTGGGCCTCCCGGCGCGCCCGAGGGGCAGGAAAGGAAGAAAAGTCCATGCAATTCGGTCGGAAGGTCGCGCTTGCCCTGCTGGGCGCCAGCACCCTGATGGTCGCGGGATGCGCGACCGAAACCACCTATCGCCCGGCCACGGGTTCGGGTTTCTATCGCACCGGTTATTCCGATCAGCAGCTGGAGCCGGGTCGCTTCATCGTCAGCTTCGCTGGCAATACGGTGACGTCGCGCGATACGGTCGAGCGTTACCTGCTGTTCCGCGCGGCCGAGCTGACGCTGGCCAACGGCTATGACTATTTCGTGATGGCCGACCGCGACACGCAGCTTCGCTCGCGCACCTATTCGACGCCGGGACCGGGTGCCTTCGGGCCAGGCTTCGGTGGCTGGGGTGGCGGCTGGTGGGGCCCGTCCTGGCGCTATTATGGCCGCGGTTTTGGCTGGCGTAGCTGGGACCCGTTCTGGGGTGATCCCTTCTTCGGCAACAACATGGATATCAATACCATCGACCGGTACGAAGCCACCGCCGAGGTCGTGATGCGCAAGGGCCCGATCCCGCGCGACAACCTCCGCGCCTTCGACGCGCGCGCGATCGTCTCCACGATCGGGCCGACGGTGGTGATGCCGAAGTAATTCGGTCAGTTCTGTCCAGGCATAGGGGCGGTCACTCCACCGGGAGTGGCCGCCCTTTTGTTTGGTATGTGCCTCCAAGGCCTCCCGCCACGCACGCGGCGTGCGTTGACGAGGTCGCGCTAAGCCTCCGTCCAGCTCTGCAACCCCGCCGGTTCGGATAGCGAAAGTCCGCCCTAACCAAGGCGCTCTCCCAGGTTTCCGATCGCGGCCCCTTGTTGCGCCTCCCCCTTTTCTCCCTTCTCAGAGAGTGAAGAAGAGCTGCGGCCTGTTATTTGCCCTCGCCACAAAGAAAAGGGCGGCGGACCGAAGCCCACCGCCCTTTCCAAAGCATCAGGAAGCAGCCGATCAGGCCGTCACCGCTCCGTGGCAGTGCTTGTACTTCAGGCCCGAGCCGCAGGGGCACGGCGCGTTGCGATTGACGCGGCCTTCCCACTGCGAAGGATTGGTGCCCAGGTCGGCGCCGTCCGGCTGCGGGATCTGCATCGGCGGCATCTGCGGCTGGAGCAGCCCGCGCGCGGCCGCATCCCAGTCGTTGGTGTTGTCCTCGCCGGTGAACGGGTCGAAGTGCGAGGTGATGAAGTCCGGCAGTTCGGGCAGCTCCGGCGGCGCCTGAAGCTGGAACTGGGCATAGGCGATGGTGCGCGTCACATCCTCACGGATATTGTCGAGCATGCGCTGGAACAGCGAAAACGCCTCATGCTTATACTCGTTGATCGGCGTCTTCTGCGCATAGGCGCGCAGGTGGACGACCTGGCGCAGCGCGTCGAGCGTGGCCAGATGCTCCTTCCAGTGATGGTCCAGATTCTGGAGCAGGATCGACTTCTCGACGCTGGTCCAGGTATCGGGCTCCAGTTCCTTGGCCTTGGCGTCGACCGCCTCGTCGGCCATGGCGGTCACCCGCTCCAGCACGACTTCGGGATCGATCGCTTCCTCGGTCATCCAGTCGTCGATCGGCGGCTCGAGGTTCAGCAGGTCCTTCAACTGCTGCTTCATGCCGGCCACATCCCATTGTTCGGGATAGCTGTTCGGCGGGCAGGCGGTGCCGACGATCGCGTTGACCGTCTCGGCACGCATGTCGGTGACGACTTCGCCCACCGTCTCGGCATCCATGATGTCGGCGCGCTGTTCGTAGATGACCTTGCGCTGGTCGTTCATCACGTCATCATATTCGACGACCTGCTTGCGAATGTCGTAGTTGCGCGCCTCGACCTTCTTCTGCGCGGTTTCGATCGCCTTGGACAGCCACTTGCTGCCGATCGCCTCGCCATCCTCGATATTGTTGCGCATCATCTTGGCGAACAGCGTATCCGGCCCGAAGATGCGCAGCAGGTCGTCGTCGAGGCTGAGGTAGAAGCGCGACAGGCCCGGATCGCCCTGACGACCCGAACGGCCGCGCAGCTGGTTGTCGATGCGGCGGCTTTCGTGGCGCTCGGTACCCAGCACGAACAGGCCGCCCGCTTCCAGCACCTTCTGCTTTTCGGCGATGATCTCGCCGCGGATGCGGGTCGCCGCTTCCTCATATTCGGGCGTGCCCTCGACCATCTCGGGATGCTCGTCGAGCATACGGAATTCCAGGTTGCCGCCCAGCTGGATGTCGGTGCCGCGACCGGCCATGTTGGTCGCGATCGTCACCGCGCTCAGGCGACCGGCCTGCGCCACGATATGCGCTTCCATCTCGTGATAGCGCGCGTTCAGGACCTTGTGGGGCACGCCTTCCTGGGTCAGGAATTCGCTCAGCAACTCGGACTTCTCGATCGACACCGTGCCGACCAGCACCGGCTGGCCCTTGGCGGCGTGGTCGCGGATCTTCTTGGCGATCGCCAGGAACTTGTCCTGGGTGTTCTTGTAGAACTCGTCCTCCTCGTCGACGCGCGCGATCGGCACGTTGGTCGGGATGGTGACGACGTTGATCTTGTAGATGTCGTAGAATTCGCCCGCCTCGGTCGCGGCGGTGCCGGTCATGCCCGAGATCTTCGGGTACATGCGGAAATAATTCTGGAAGGTGATCGAGGCCATGGTCTGGTTCTCGGGCTCGATATTGACGCCCTCCTTCGCCTCGACCGCCTGGTGCAGGCCCTCCGACCAGCGACGCCCGTCCATCATGCGGCCGGTGAATTCGTCGATGATGATGACCTTGCCGTCCTTCACGATGTAGTCGGTGTCGCGCTTGAACATCATGTTCGCGCGCAGCGCCTGGTTCAGGTGATGGACAACCTGGGTGTTCTCGAAGTCGTAGAGATTCTCGCCCTGGAGCAGCCCGGCGGCCTCCAGCAGGCGCTCGGCGCGCTCGGTGCCGTCCTCGGTCAGGATGATCGACTTCTGCTTCTCGTCCTTCTCGTAATCGTCGGCGGTCAGCTGCTTCACGATCGCATCGACGCCGATATACAGTTCCGACTTGTCGTCGGTCGGGCCGGAGATGATCAGCGGCGTGCGCGCCTCGTCGATCAGGATCGAGTCGACCTCGTCAACGATCGCGTAGTTGAAGGGGCGCTGCACCATCGACGAGCGCTCATATTTCATATTGTCGCGCAGATAGTCGAAGCCGAACTCGTTGTTCGTGCCGTAGGTGATGTCGGCATCGTACGCAGCCTTGCGCTGCGCATCGTCCAGGTTCGGGATGATGGTGCCGGTCGTCATGCCCAGGAAGCCGTAGATGCGGCCCATGGTCGCGGCATCGCGGCTGGCAAGATAGTCGTTGACGGTGACGACATGCACGCCCTTGCCGGGCAGCGCATTCAGATAGGTGGCCAGCGTGGCGACCAGCGTCTTGCCCTCGCCCGTGCGCATCTCGGCGATTTCGCCGCGGTGGAGCACGATGCCGCCGATCATCTGCACGTCATAGTGACGCTGGCCCAGCACGCGCTTGGCGGCTTCGCGCACCGTCGCGAACGCCTCGGGGATCAGGCTGTCGAGCGTTGCGCCCTGGTCCAGCTGCTCGCGGAACTTGACGGTCTGCGCGGCAAGCTGCGCGTCGGTCATCGCCTCCATCTGCGGCTCGAAATCGGCGATCTTGGCGATCATGGGCTTGAGCGACTTGACGTAACGGTCGTTGGACGAACCGAACAGGGACTTGGCGAGGCCGCCGAACATAAGCGATTTCCTGACTGAAATATCGTGAGAATGGCGCAGCGCTACCGAACGGACGGCGCGCGCGACTGCAATGGCAAGGAGGGGGTCGGCCAGGAGCCGACGCAGGGGCTATTCGCGCCGGCGGCCCATGAAGATCGCGGCGATCGGCCGGGGCGTGATCGCCCGGAACACGTCGAGCGGCCGTGCGCTGACGAACAGCGAGGCCAGCACCTGCACCGGCCGGGTCGCGGCGCGCGCGACGGCGGCCTGCTTGGCGGCGGCCACGATGCAACGCTCGGCCACGACACCCCGCGCCTCCTGCCCGCGCGCGCTCGCGCCCACGCCGGTCAGCGCGGACAAAAGGGCAGAAAGGAGCAGAAGCAGGTTCATGCGAGGCTTGTCTTAGGCAGATACGCGCGTCGCGTCCATCCGTTGCATGGGTCATCGCAACGATCGAACGGCCATCCTGCGACGGTATCTCGGGATCGGGTCTGGGACATTGATCCTATTGCGCATCCGGCTGTAGCGGCAACTGCCATCGAACGTCGAAGTCCCGATAAATGCTCCTGACCGGCCGACCCTGACGATCAAGGGCGGGCCGGAACCGGACATGCTCCATAGCCATGCGACAGGTCGTCCGGTCGAGGATCGCATGACCGCTGCTTTTCATGACTTCGCAGGCGGTCGGCACGCCCTCCGGATCGACCATGACCGCGACGCTCGAACGGCCTTCCCAGCCCCGTCGCGCCGCCTCCGCTGGATAGGCGTCCGGCCCGAAATAGGCGGCAGGGTTGCCGGATATCCGCGGCGGAACCGCCGGAACCGAAAGGTCGCGCGGCAGCGGGCGCGGTTCGTATCGGCGGTGCCATTCATAAGCCCGGCCGATCAGCAGTGACACCAGGACCAGCAGCATCGCAAGCAGCAGCCCCAGAAGGGCCAGCACGCCATTTCGAAGGCCCCGTCCAACACCCCACATACAGCCCCGCCCCTCTGCCCACGTGACGCATCAGAACCGCCCCTCCGCCATCGGTCAAGTGGGCGGAAGCGCTTGCTCCGGTTACACGCTCGGCTATGTAGCTTGCCCCTATGAGCACCGCCACCTCGCCCCTCGCCCAGCCCTTTCCCGCTTTGCCCGCCATCGACGGTGTGACGCTGCGCGTCGCCCGTGCGCGGTACAAGAAGTGGGATCGCACCGACCTGACCTTCGTGACGCTGCCCGAGGGGACCAGCGTGGCGGGCGTGCTGACCACCAGCAAATGCCCCAGCCCGGAGGTCGAATGGTGCCGCCAGGCGCTGGTGCTGGGGCAGGCACGCGCGCTGGTCGTCAATGCGGGCAATTCCAACGCCTTTACCGGCCACCGCGGTCGCGCCGCCGTAGAGGCGATCGCCGCCCGCACCGCCGCCGCGATGGATTGCCAGCCGTCGGACGTGTTCGTCGCCTCGACCGGGGTGATCGGCGTGCCGCTGCCCATCGACAAGGCGGAGGCGGGGCTGGACGCCGCCTTTACCGCCGAGCCCTGCGGCTGGGAAAATGCCGCCGCGACGATCATGACCACCGATACGTTCGCCAAGGGGGCGGCGACCACCGCCATGGTCGATGGCCGCACAGTGACGCTGGCCGGGATCATCAAGGGGTCGGGCATGATCGCGCCCGACATGGCGACGATGCTCGGCTTCATCTTCACCGACGCGGCCGTGGCCCCCGAGTTCCTGCAACGTGCGCTCGGCGCCGCCAATGGCCGCAGCTTTTCGTGCATCACGGTCGATGGCGACACCTCGACCAGCGACACGGTGCTGGCCTTTGCGACGGGCAAGGCGGGCAATGCGCCGCTGACCGACGACGACAGCGACGGGGCCGACGCTTTCCGTGCGGCACTCGCCGATCTGTGTCACCAACTGGCGTTGCTGGTCGTGCGCGACGGCGAGGGGGCGACCAAGCTGATCGAAATTCGGGTCGAGGGTGCCGAAAGCGACCGTTCAGCGCATCGTATCGCCATGTCGATCGCCAACTCGCCACTGGTGAAGACAGCGATCGCGGGCGAGGACGCCAACTGGGGCCGCGTCGTCATGGCGGTCGGCAAGGCAGGCGAACCGGCCGAGCGCGACAAGCTGTCGATCCGCTTCGGCGAAACGCTGGTGGCGCGCGAAGGGCTGGCGGTCGAAGGTTATGACGAAGCGCCCGTCGCCGCGCATCTGAAGGGACAGGAGATCGCGGTCGGCGTCGACCTGGGGCTGGGTGAAGGCGTCGCGACGGTTTGGACCTGCGACCTGACGCACGGCTATATCTCCATCAACGCCGATTATCGGAGCTAAGACCGATGCTGACCATCTGGGGCCGCCTCAATTCGCACAACGTCAAGAAGGTCGTCTGGCTGGCCGAGGAAATGGGCCTGGCCTATGACCGCCGCGATGTCGGCGGGCCGTTCGGCATGGACGAGGCGTATCGCGCGCTCAATCCCAACGCGCTGATCCCGACGATCGAAGATGACGGCTTCGTCCTGTGGGAGTCGAATGCGATCCTGCGTTATCTCGCGGCGAACCATGGGGGCGAGGATGTCTATCCCACCGATCCGAAGGCACGGGCTTCGGCCGAGCGCTGGATGGACTGGGGCTTCACCTGGGCCGACGCGATCCGGCCGATCTTCTTCCAGATGGTGCGGACCGCGCCGGAGCAGCGCGACACGGCGCTGATCGAGCGGAGCGTGGCGCGAGCGGCGGGGCTGTCGGCGATCATGGACGATGTGCTCGGGCAGCAGGAATGGCTGTCGGGCGAGGCGTTCGGGATCGGGGATATTCCAGTCGCGGCCTATGCAAACACCTGGTTCCAACTGCCGGTCGAGCGGCCATCGCGGCCGAACCTGGAGCGCTGGTATGCGGCGCTACAGGCGCGGGCACCGTTTCGCGACGTGGTGATGATTCCGCTGAGTTGAGCCCAAACAGAAGCCCCTCCTGCAGGCGGGAGGGGTTTGGGGAGGGAAGTGCCGCAAGCATCGGTCTCTGTGAGGCTTCCTGCCCTCCCCCATCCCCTCCCATTTACGGGAGGGGCGTGCTCGAATCGAACCTTACAGCGCGCCTTCGAGCCAGGCCTTGATCCGGCCCTTCGGTTCCGCGCCGACCTTGGTCGCGGCGGCCGCACCGCCCTTGAACAGGATCATCGTCGGAATGCCGCGCACGCCGTAGCGGCCGGGCGCGTCGGGATTGTCGTCGATGTTCAGCTTGGCGATCGTCACCTGCTCGCCCAGTTCCTCTGACAGCTCTTCCAGCGACGGGCCGATCATCTTGCACGGTCCGCACCACTCGGCCCAGAAATCGACCAGCACCGGCTTGTCGGAGTTCAGGACGTCCGCTTCGAAGCTGGCGTCGGTGATCTGCTTGGTTGCCATAGTCTCAATACTCCTTGGATTGTCATCCATCTAGGATGCCGGCGTTCATCGCTCAACCACCGAGCGGCAAGCTTTGCTCCCGGTCCCGATAGCCGGGCTTGTGGGCGGCGAGGACAGCATCGGGCACGGTGATGAGGCGCGGTCCCGCCGTGTAGAGCAATGAAACCGACACCGACCGCCCCGGAAAGATCACTTCCAGCGCGGCGGCATAGCCCGCCATCTGCGCCAGATGGAACACCGGCACATCGTCGATCCCGCCCGGCGCGCGGCGTCCGGTCTTGTAGTCGATCAGCCGCACCTCGTCCGCGCCGATCAGCAGCCGATCGACCCGCCCCGACACGACCAGACCGTTTGCCAGCGTCGCCGCGATCGGTCCCTCCGCCAGCGAGCCCGGCCCGAACAACGGCGCGAAGGCCGGATCGTCCAGGATCGCGAAGACCGCCGCCGTCACATCGGCGCGCAGGCCGGCGTCCTCGACGCCCGCCGCCTGGGTCAGCCAGCGCTCGGCCGCCCCCCGCCGCAACTCGGGCGCGACCGGGGGAAGACGTTCGAGCAGACAGTGGATCAACCGCCCACGCTCGGCCGCCGCGCGCATCGCGGGCGTCGGGGGCGGGTCGGCGACCATATCCTCGCCCAGCGACGACGGTGCGAGCGGGCGCGGCGGGCGCGATTCTTGCGGTGCGAGCGAATGAACCCAGTCGGGCAGGACCACCTCCTCGCGCCGGGTCGCCACGACCGCGCCGGGGCGCGCGGCAACCGGATCCTGCGGCATGGTGCCCAGGAAAAGGCGCGACTGGCCGTCGCCTGGCTCGACCTCGGCCACGCCCAGCGCGGTCATCGCGCGCGCGCAGGTGGCGTACCAGCTGTGCATCGGCGGCACCCCCGCCGCCCGCTTACCCAGCGCGCCGGTGACCACCAACTGCTCTTCCGCGCGGGTCGCCGCCACGTAGAA
Organism: Sphingomonas flavida; assembly: GCF_036663655.1. Lineage (NCBI taxonomy): Bacteria > Pseudomonadati > Pseudomonadota > Alphaproteobacteria > Sphingomonadales > Sphingomonadaceae > Sphingomonas > Sphingomonas flavida. The sequence goes on along the minus strand of NZ_JAXOJH010000003.1, from coordinate 190,084 downwards.
GAGCCGCCAATGCTCGGCCAGTTCGCGCGCGGCGATCTCGGCGGCCACCGCATCGAGTGGCCCGCCGCGTTCCTCGGCGCGCGGGGGAAACACCGGAATGGGCTGCGCCCCCGGCTCGGGCGTCCAGCGCAGGATCGAACGCGGTGCGGCGGTCGGATCGGCAGTCGCGTCGGCCAGGATGACGAGCGGCGCCTGCAATCCCTTGGACCCATGCGCGGTCATCACCCGCACCGCATCGAGCGGCGCGGACGGGTCGCGAACGATCTCGACATCGCCGCGATCGAACCAGTCGAGGAAGCGTTGCAGCGAAGGCGTCGTCGTGCTCTCAAAGGTCAGTGCGGCGTTGAGCAGTTCCTCGATCGGATCGCGCGCCTCGGTCCCCAGCCGCCGGATCAGCTTGCGCCGACCGTCGAGCGGCCCCGACAGCAATTCCTCCAGAAACTGATACGGCGTCGACACATCGGCCCGCGCCAGCATCTGGCGCAGCGGCGCGAGATCGTCGGCGGGCAGCGTCCGCGTCAGATGCCCCCAGAGCGATCCCCGCTCCCGGTGCCCCGCCGCCATCAACCGCTCCTGCGACCAGCCGATCAGCGGCGACATCAGCAGCGACGCCAGCGACAAATCATCCTCGGGCTGCAACGCGAAGCGTACCGTCGCCAGCAGGTCCTGCACCGCCAGTGGCGCGTTCAGCCGCAGCCGGTCGACACCGGCCACCGGCACCCCCTCGGCATAGAGCCGCGCGACGATCAGCGAGGCGAGGTCGCCGCGCCGCTTGACCAGGATCATGATGTCCTGCGGTTCCAGACGACGGCCCTTGCTCTCCAGCATCACGCCGTCATCGAGCCAGCGGCGGACGGCGCGCGCGATGTCGGTGGCGACCTTGCGCACCGCATCGTCGATCCAGCCCTCTTCGTCCTCGTCACTGCCGCCCGCCACGACCGGCGGCCACAGGGTGACGCGGCCGGGCCCCTTCACCTCGCTGGCATGGCGTTCCACATCCCCCGCCATGCCCATGCCGGGCTCGCCCAGCGCCTCGATCGCGGCGTCGACGAACTCCAGGATCGGCGTGGTCGAGCGGAAGCTGTGGGTCAGCGAAAGCTGGTTGAACGGCAGGCCGCGCTCGTCCTCCGGCCAGTCGTCATCCCCCGCCACCTCGTCCGCACGGCGTGAGAAATGCAGTTCGGCCGCCTGGAAATTGATCGGGTCGGTGCCCTGAAAACCGAAAATCGCCTGTTTGTGATCGCCGACCGTGAACAGCGTCCGCGTCGAGGGCGCATAGAGCCCGCGCCCGACGAAGAACTCGTCTGCCAAGGCGCGGACGATCCGCCACTGATGCGCGTTGGTGTCCTGCGCCTCGTCGATCAGGACATGCTCGGTCACCTGGTCGAGCTTGTAGCGGACCCACTCGCCGATGCCGGGCCGTTCCAGCAGTTCGACGGTGGTGCGGATCAGGTCGTCGAAATCGACCGCGCCGATCGCGCGCTTGGACAGGGTATAGGCCCGCGCATAGTCGCGTCCCACGGTCAGCGCATCGGCCAGCAGATCGGCATGACGCGCCCGCGCGGCCAGGCCCAGCAGATGACGACACGCCTCGCCCAGTTCGCGCGCCATGTCCTCGTAATCGGGATCGGCGTCGGTGAGTTTCTTGGACGCCTTGCGCGGCTCGCCCTTGGCGGTGAAGACGGTGCCCATCAGCTCTTCGAGCAACGCGACGCGGCCAGCCCGGTCGCTGCCGATCCAGCGTTCCAGCGTCGCCGCGGCCTTGTCGCCGGTCGCCGTTCCCCAGGCACGGTTGGCGCCCGCCAGCCGGACGACGGCGTCCTCGTCGATATCCTCGACACCCTCGGCAATCGCCTCGTCGATATCGCCCGAGGGCAGGTCGAGCGCGCGGCGGAGCCATGGCTGGATACCGGTGGGCAACGCCTCCAGCGCGCCGGGCGCGCGGGCGCAGGCAGCAAGGAAGCCTTCCGCCCCGCCCTCGCCCAGCCGCAGCGACAATGCGCCCACCGTCTCGACCGGGCCGACCCGGCCCTCACGCTCGGCGGTTTCCAGCATCCGGGCCAAGGCCTCGCGCGCCAGCACCGCCTCCTCGCGCGCCTCCAGCGGACGGAAGCCGGGGGCCAGCCCCGCCTCGACTGGAAAGGCGGCGAGCAGTCCCTGGCAAAAGCCGTGGATGGTCTGAATGCGCAAGCCTCCGCCCGGTGCGTCGAGCACACGGGCGAACAGCGTCCGCGCCCGCTCGCGCAGGTCGGGCGTCGCGGTTTCGCCCAGCGCGCGGAGATCGGCGAACAGTTCCGTCTCGGGCATCCGCACCCAGGCGGCGAGGCGGCCGTTGATCCGCTGCGCCATCTCGGCCGCGCCCGCCTTGGTGAAGGTCAGGCACAGGATCGCCTCGGGCGCGACACCGCGCAGCAACAGGCGGAACACGCGGGCGGCCAGCACCTGCGTCTTGCCGGTCCCAGCCGAGGCGGAAAGCCAGACATGCGCGGCGGGGTCGCTCGCGGCGGCCTGATCGCCCTTGAGCGGCGGAAGGTTCGCCATGGGCCGCGCGCTCATGCGGCTTCCTCCGGGCGGCTGGAGTCCCGTGCGCTTCGACTTCGCTCAGCGTGAACGAAGGTAGGACCCAAGCCCCCGCTCCGTTCAGCCTGAGCGAAGTCGAAGGCCACGCCATCACGTGCGAACACAGCCCAGGTTTTACCGGTCACGGCCATACCATTCATCCCGCCGCATCAACTGGTCATATTCGGCATAGGGCGCATATTCCGGCACCAGCTTGGCGGTAAACGGCGCGTCGCCGGTCAGCCACTGCCCCGCCGCCTCGGTGAAGTTCGCCGCCGCGATCGACACGAATTCATCGGTGCGGATCCGCTCGCGCTTGCCGTCGGGATCGACCGGGGTGGCGATATAGCCCAGCCCCTCGCGCCCGCGCCCCAGCGACCAATATTCGAAACCGCCCGCCTTGCCGGACACGCCCTCGAACCCACCCCGCTCGGCGATCAGGCCGAGCAGGCCGAGTTGCAGGCTGAACCCCTCGCGCACCGCTGTGGTCGAGGGCGGCTTGCCGGTCTTATAGTCGATGACGAACAGCGATCCGTCCGCCGCCTTGTCGATCCGGTCGAAGCGGCCGGTCAGCGTCACGCCCGCCAGCTTGGCCTCGCCCTTGCCCTCCGCGCTCAGGACATTGCGGCCCTCACCGGCCTTTGCGGCGACCTCGGCGGCGATCCAGTCGATCGCCTCGATCAGCCGGGGCTGCCACAAAGCCCGCATCATCGGATGGGTATTCTGGTCGCGCAGCATCGCCAGCGCGCGGGGGCGCAAGGACTCGACGTCGCACCGGTCCTCCTTCCACCACATTTCCAATATGTCGTGGACGGCGGTGCCGCGCCACGCCGCGCTGGGATCGGCATCGACCGGATCGAGCGGCGACAGGCGCAGGACCCGGCGCGCGTAGAAGGCGTAGGGATCGGCCTTCAGCCGGTCGACCTCGGTCACCGAGATCGTGGTGGGCCGAAGCGCAGCAGGCGGCTTGGGCGCGGGCCGATCGGCGGGAGTGTAATCCTGCGGCCGGTCGAGCTCGACCGCCCAGCGCGCCAGCGACGGATGCGCCTCGAACCGATCCCCCGCCATCGCCTGGAGCCGCAGCCAGAAGCGCGAGGCCAAGGTAGGCCCGCTCGCATCGCGGCGCGCACGGGTCAGGATCGCGCGCGGCGCGCCCATCGTCTGCGCCAGGTCATGCGCGGCGATGCCGGTCCGCTGCTCCAGCCCGACCAGTCCCAGCAGCGAACGGATACGCGGTGCCAGCCACGGATCGGGCGCGGGTCGGCCGGGCCAGACGCCTTCGTTCAGGCCGCCTGCGATCATCAGGTCGGCAGTCTGAAGACGCGCTTCGATCGGACCATAGATGGCGAGGCGCGGATGCTGCCCCTCGCGCGGGATGGCGCGGACGGCGATCTCGTCGAACAGGCTGCGCAGCAGGCCGGGCAGTTCCGTCGGATCGACGCGGGCGGGGCCGTGATCGGCCTCTTCCTCGTACCCCGCCAGAAACTCCGCCGCCGCGCGCCCCGCAGGGCCAGTCCATAGCGCGTCACCGCACAGCGTCTGCCCACATTCGCGCAGACAGGCGAGCAGGCTGCGCAGTCCTTGCGGTCCGTCACCAAAGGTCCGCCCGACCGCCGCCAGCATCGGCGCGGCCTTGGCCCAGAAGGCCGACGCGTTCGGCGTGTCCGCGACATGGGCCGCGATGCCGTCCAGCCCCGGCGCGGGCCGCGGGCCGCGCAGCGCGCGGTCGAGCGCACGGACGCCGTCGAGCCACTCGACCCGCTCCATCGCGCCGCGGATCAGCGGATGCTTGAGCAGCGCGAGCAGCGGCAGAGGTGCGAAATGCTGCGCCGCCGCCTCGGCCAGTTGCAGCAGGAACGTGCCGGGCAGCAGGATCGACAAGGGCCGCCCGGCCGTATCGTCGATCAGGATGTTCCAGCGCCGACAATGCGCGGCCACCCGCCGCGCCAGCGCCCGGTCGGGGGTAACGAGCGCGGCGGTGCGGCCCGGCTCCTCGATCGCCTCGCGCAGCGCCAGCGCGATCGCCTGCGCCTCCTCGGCCGGGGTGGCGAGTTCGATGGTCGAGACACCCGACAGCCGCCGGTCCTCGGCGGGCAGGTCGGTCCATTTGCCGGTGAAGTCGGCTGGGGCCATGGCATTGGCGATCGCCCGCCCGCGCACCGGGCCCGCATCATAATCACCGCCGCCGCGCCAGACCGTGACCTCGCCGCGCGCCACGCTCATGCGGTGGAGCAGGAGTTTCAGCGCATATTGCGGATGGGTCTCGACCGAACGGCGGGTGCGCCCGGTGTCCGGGTCGGGCTTGTGCGGGCCCAGCGAGTCCCATTCCTCGTCGGGCATGGTCAGGTCGAGCCCGGCGAAGACCACCGACCCGCCCGGCATTTCGGATACGCAGCGGAGCAACCGTGCGACGGCAGGCGCGGTATCGGTGATGCCCGCCGCACAGATAAACCCGGCAGGCTGCGCCTCGGCCCAGCGTCTGGCGGTCCGGTCGAGCAGCAGGGTCCGCCGCCTGGCCGCGTCGATCCGCCCCATCCGCTCCAGCACAGCGGGCCAGCGGTCCAGGACGACCGAAAAGGTCGCCAGTGCCGATTGCCAGTGTTCGGTCAGTTCGGGCCCGAGATCGATGCTGGCCAGCGCCGCCGGATCGACCTCCTCGACCAGCATCTGGTCGAGCGTGCGGGCGAGATCGCCCGCCAGCCGCACCGCCTCCGCCGCGGTCACCGGTTGCCCGGCGCGCTGCCGCTCCTGCTCGACCAGCCGGGCCAGGATCATCCGGCGCGCAGACGGCGATATCGCGGGCGGCGGCGGCGCTTCGGCATCGGCGGGGTCGAGCGCGGAGCCCGCAGCCTCGCCCAGTTCGGGATCGCCCAGCGCCACCATACGCGGCAGGATCAGGCCGCCGCCGCTGGCGCGCACGAACGCTTCGGTGACGGCGCGGACGCCGCGATTGGTCGGCAGCAGGATCATGCCCTGCGCCAGCGTCAGCGGATCACCACCGGCGCGCCGCATAAGCCCGGCGACCAGCGCATCGGCAAAGCCGCGATGCGCCGGGATGGTGTGCAACCGTGGGCGGCGTGGTTCAGCCATCCGCGAGGATCAGCTCCGTCTGCGGAATGGCGCGCGGGCTGCCGACATCGAACCACAAGCCCTGATGGACCTGGCCATAGGCCCGACCCGCCTCGATCGCGCGGTTCCAGAACAGGTTGGTCGAGAACGGCCCCTCGGGTGCGTCGGCGATCAGGCGCGGGTGCAGGATCTGGAGCCCGGTATAGGAAAAGGGCGCGACCCGGCCGGGCTGGCGTCGCGCGGTGATCCGGCCATCGGCACCCAGATGGAAATCGCCCTGTCCGTTATGGTTGTGCGCACGCGCCAGCGGCACCATCAGCAGCAGCGCGTCCATCGTCGCCGCGTCCCAGCGCGACGACAGCAGGCGGATCGCGTCGACCGGCCCGTCGATCCACAGATTATCGCTGTTGACGACCAGGATCGGATCGTCGCCCAAAAGCGGCTTGGCCTTGACCAGCCCGCCACCGGTTTCGAGCAACTGCTCGCGCTCGTCCGAGATGACGATATCGATCCCCGGAAAGCGATCCTTCAGATGCGCCTCCAGCTGGTCGGCCAGATAATGGACATTGACGACCGCCCGCTCGACACCGGCCGCCACCAGCCTGTCGAAGACATGGTCGATCAGCGGCTTGCCTGCGACCGAGACCAAAGGCTTGGGCCGCGTGGCGGTCAGCGGGCGCATCCGCTTGCCCAGGCCCGCCGCCATCACCATCGCGGTGCGCGGCACCTGCCCGCCGGGGGTCGGACGGAGCGAGAGCTGCCGGGTCATTCGCCCTGTCCTTCCGTCGCCAGACGCTGCGGATCGCCGCGCATTTCGGGTGGCACATTGTCGTCGAACCAGGCTGCCACCGGGGCCAGCACGGGCTGCGACAGATCGCGTTCCAGATAGGCCCAGACGCGCGGGCAAAGCGCGGCATAACGCGGCTTGCCGTCCCGCTTCCACAAGCGGGTGAAGATGCCCAGGATCTTGGCGTTCCGCTGCGCGCCCAGCACATGATAGGCGTTCAGGAACGCCTCGCCTTCGCCGGTCGCGGCCAGGTAGCGCCGCAGCATCGCGTCCTCGATCGACGGCTCGACATCGCGGCGCGCATCCTGGAGCAGCGAGACGAGGTCATAAGCCGGGTGCCCCGCCAGTGCGTCCTGAAAATCCAAGAGGCCAAGGGTCCGTTCGGGGCCGACCAGCATCAGGTTTTCGACATGATAGTCGCGCAGCACCGTCACCGGCTTGTCGGCCAGCGCATGGGCGAACACCTGGTCCCAGGCGGCGCGATAGCCCTCGACATCCACGTCTAGGCCGACCGCTGGCGTATACCAGTCCGGAAACAGGCCGACTTCACGGTGGAGAACGGCGGCATCATAGGGGGCCAACCCCTCCGGCGCGTGCCCGCGCAGCGCCGCCAGCAGATCGACCGCATCGCCGTACAGTTTCACCGTCACGTCGGGATCGGCCTCGATCGCCTCGCGCATCCGGTCGTCGCCGAAATCCTCGATCAGGACGAGGCCGCGTTCCTCGTCCGCGCCCAGGATCGCGGGGGCGGCAAAGCCCCGGCCGACCAGCCAGCGCGCGATCGCGATGAAGGGGCGCGGGTCCTCATGCGGCGGCGGCGCATCCATCAGGACGGCCCGGCGCGTCGCATGCGTCACCCGGAAATAACGACGGAAAGACGCATCGCCCGCGAGCGGAGCGATCACCGCCCCCTCCCATCCCAGCGTCGTCAGAAAGGCGGCGGCATCCGCCGGAGGGGTCATATCGGCCATCGGTTTTCCCAGCCCGAGGGTATCTTCGCTGTCAAGATGCGTCCGCCGTCCGGGTCCATCGCGATGGTGAGCGCCAGCGCCTGAGGCCAAGCCCCCTCGCCCACCCGGTCGGGCCACTCGACGATCAACGCCGAATCCCACAGCGCCTCGTCCAGCCCCAGTTCCTCCATCTGCTCCGGCCCGTCGAGCCGGTAAAGATCGACATGCAGGACGGGGATCGTGGTTTCGGGCGGCGCATAGGGCTGGACGATCGCAAAGCTTGGCGACGGTGCTTCACCCGGCAGGCCGAGCGCGGCGAGCAGGCCGCGCGCGAGGCTGGTCTTGCCCGCCCCCAGCGTCCCGGTCAGCGTGACCACGTCGCCGGGGCGAAGATGCACCGCCAGCCGCCGCCCGAAATCCTCGGTGGCGGCGGCATCGGCCAGCCGGATCGTCATGATTTGTCCTTTTCGGGGCGGCGCGGCAGTTCGACGGTCACCAGCGTCCCCGCCCCCGGCTCGGACAGCAGGGTGACGGTGCCGCCATGTGCCTCGACGAAGGTCTTGGCGAGCGGCAGGCCCAGGCCCAGCGCGCGCTCACCCGGCGCGGTGATGCCGGATTCGGCGAAGCGGTCGAAGGCGCGCGCGACCGCCTGCTCGTCCATGCCCCGACCATCGTCGGACACGATGATCCGGGCCCGCGCCGAATCGCCATCGGCATGAAGCAGGATGCGGCCGCCTTCGGGCGTCTGTTCGACGGCATGGCGCAGTAGATGCTCGATCGTTTCCTGCAGGCGACGCCGGTCACCGGTGATCCGGCCCAGCGAGCGATGAACCTCGACCGCGAAGTCCAGCTTGCGCCGGGTCGCGACCGGCCGGATCGTGTCGGCGGCGGCGCGGGCGACGCGCGACAGCTCGACATCCTCGCGCGCCATCTCGCCATCCGCCTGGCTGCGCGTCAGGTCGAGCACGTCGTCGACCAACAGGGTCAGCCGCTCGGTCGACTCCAGGATCGCCTCGACATAGCTGGTCGCGGTGTCCGGCAAGGGGCCCGCGAAACCGCCGTGCAGCATCTCGGCAAAGCCGCTGATCGACGTCAGCGGCGTGCGCAACTCGTAACTCATATTGGCGACGAAGGCGGTCTTGACCCGGTCGCTCGCCTCCAGCGCGTCGGCGCGATCCCGCAACGCCTGCTCCGCGCGGCGACTGTCGGTGATGTCGAGCAGGGTGAACAGCGCGTTGCCATCGGGCAGCGGTACGCCCGCAAATTCGAAATGCCGTCCATCGGCAAAGGCGACACGGCCGCCGCGCTGCTGCCGCTCGAGCGTCGCGGAGCGGACCAGATCGACGATCAGGCCCGACCGCCCCGGCGTCGACAACCGCTCGGCGATCCGCTCGGCAAAGGCGTCGACGCGCGGATGGCTGGTCAGGAAATCCTCCTCCAGGCCCCACAGCGCGCGGAAGCGGTTGTTCCACAACTGCAACCGGCCATCGGCCGAGAAGACGCCCAGCGCCTCGAACAGATTGTCAAAGGTCGCGGTCCGTACGCGCAGCAGCGTGTCGCGCGCGGAGGCCAGCTGCACCTCCTCGGTCCGGTCCTCGAAGATCAGCAACAGGCCGCCATCGGGCAAGGGCTGCGCCACAACGCGAAGATGCGTGCCACCCGGCAGGTGCCATGCCTCCTCGATACCGCCGCTGGCCTGGCGGAACCAGCCGACCCGCTCGGCCTTCCAGCCCGGAAAATCGCGCACCTCGGGGCTGCGATTGGCCTCGCGCATCCGTTCCAGGACGCGGTCGAACTCGGGATGGTCGGCCAGCCACTCGGCGCGCATCGCGAACATGCGCCGAAACGGCTGGTTGCAGAAGACGAGGCCGCGGTCCGGCCCGAAATGCGCCACCGCCGCCGACAGCCGGTCGAGCATCGCCCGCTGCGCCTCGGCGAAACGCTTGGCCCCGGCGCGCGACTGTTCCAGATCGTCGATATCGACCGCGAAGCCAGCGATGCCGCCGGTGGGCAGCGGCACGTCGAAGATGCGCAGCGCGCGCCGGGCGCCATCGATCGTCGCGGGCAGCACCTGCTCGTGCGGCCGCCCCTGGTCGCGCGCCGCCGCCGCCCCGGCCAATGGGCCGCCCCGTCCCGATCCCTCGACCAGCTCCAGCCCGCGCCCGACGACATCGGACGCATCGCGTCCCTCGACCGCCTCGACATAGGCGCTGTTCACCATCGCCAGCCGCAGATCGGCGCCGCGATACCACATGGGCAGCGGCGCCGCCTCGATCAGGCCGGTCAGCGCGTGGAACGCGTCGCCCAGCCGCCGCGCCTCGGCATCCAGTCGCGTAATCTCGTCCTGCGCCTCGGTCATGTCGAAGACCCAGGTCACGACCGCGCCGGCCGCACCCTGATCGCCGGGTGCTCGCGCGCCTTCGAACAGCAGCGTGCGGGGCGATCCCTGCGGCCGGACGATCCGGCGAAAGCGTCGCCCGGTCTTCTGCGCGGCGTTCAGGTCGGCGGCGAGCAGCGCCTGATCCTCGGGCGTCAGACCGCCATCATCGGCGGTCAGTTCTTCCAGGAAGCGCGCCGCGTCGATCAGGCCCAGCCAGTCGGCCAAGCGCGGCGGCATCTCGATCCGGCCATCGGTACGAATGATCATCGCCTGCGCCGGTCCCGCACGCAGCAGTGCGTCGAGCCGGTCGTGCTCCACCCGCACGGCGGACGCCTCGGCCCGCGCGCGGATACCCAGGAACAGCAGGACCATGCCCAGGATGATCAGCCCGCACGCGCCCGCCCCCAATAGGACCGCCTCGACGCTGCCGATGGTGATCGTGCCCGACGGGATCATCCGAGAAGGTCTGGTCGAGGACGTTGCATCGGCCCATCTCTAACCCGATCGGCGGGCGATATGCCATATGCAAGACGGGCTCGTCCCGCCCCCGACATGAAAAAGGGGCCGCCCTTTCGGACGGCCCCTGATTTTCCCGGCGAAAGACCGGACGCTGGATCAGTAGCGATAGTGATCCGGCTTGAACGGGCCTTCGACCGGCACGCCGATATAGGCGGCCTGCTTCTCCGACAGCTTCGAAAGCTGGACGCCCAGCTTTTCGAGGTGGAGTGCTGCGACCTTTTCGTCGAGGTGCTTGGGCAGGACGTAGACTTCGTTCTTATAGTTCTCGCCCTTGGTCCACAGCTCGATCTGGGCGAGCGTCTGGTTGGTGAACGAGGCCGACATCACGAAGGACGGGTGGCCGGTCGCGCAGCCCAGGTTCACCAGGCGGCCCTTGGCCAGCACGATGATCTGCTTGCCGTCGGAGAATTCGACCAGGTCGGTGCCGGGCTTCACCTCGGTCCACTTGTAGTTCGACAGCGCCGCGATCTGGATCTCGCTGTCGAAGTGGCCGATGTTGCAGACGATCGACATCGGCTTCATCGCCTTCATGTGATCGGCGGTGATGACGTCGGCATTGCCGGTGGCGGTCACAAAGATGTCGGCGCGCTTCACGGCCTCATCCATGGTCACGACCTCGAAGCCCTCCATCGCCGCCTGCAATGCGCAGATCGGGTCGATTTCGGTCACGAGCACGCGCGCGCCGCCGTTGCGGAGCGACTGGGCCGAGCCCTTGCCCACGTCGCCGAAACCGGCGACCGCGGCGACCTTGCCCGCCAGCATGACGTCGGTGGCGCGACGGATCGCGTCGACCAGCGACTCCTTGCAGCCGTACAGATTGTCGAACTTCGACTTGGTGACCGAGTCGTTGACGTTGATGGCGGGGAAAGGCAGCTCGCCTTTCTTCGCAATCTCGTACAGGCGGTGAACGCCGGTCGTGGTCTCTTCCGACACGCCCTTCAGGTTCTTGACGGTCTGGGTCAGGTAGCCCGGCTTCTTGGCGATGAACGCCTTGACCGAACGCTGGAACTCGACCTCTTCCTCATTCTCCGGCTCGCCGAAGCTCTGGCCGGCTTCCAGCTTGGCGCCCCACAGCGCGAACATGGTCGCGTCGCCGCCATCGTCCAAGATGATGTTGGCGGTCTGACCCTCGACGTCGCCGTCCCAGGTGAAGATGTCGCCGACATAGTCCCAATATTCGGCCAGCGTCTCGCCCTTCACGGCGAAGACCGGCACGCCCGAAGCCGCGATCGCGGCGGCGGCATGGTCCTGGGTCGAATAGATGTTGCAGGTCGCCCAGCGCACATCGGCGCCCAGCGCGGTCAGCGTCTCGATCAGCACGGCGGTCTGGATCGTCATGTGCAGCGAGCCGGTGATGCGCGCGCCCTTGAGCGGCTGAGCAGCGCCGAATTCGTCGCGCAGGGCCATCAGGCCGGGCATCTCGGTCTCGGCGATCTTGATCTCGGCGCGACCGAAATCAGCGAGGCTGATGTCCTTGATGACATAATCGTTCTTGGTGGCGGCAGTCGTGGACACGACGAAACTCCGTGCAAAATGGGGCCGACCAAGACGTGGCTCACGCCGATCGGCACGCGCCACGCCTTAGCGGCCTTCGTCTTACGGATCAAATATAAAGATATCTTTATATGCTTCAGTGCGTGGCATTCTTCCCCTGTACGGAGAAGAAATCGGGTGGATCAGGCCGTGCCGCCCCCGGTCACCAGCAATCGGGGATCGATCCCGGCGGTCCCGAACGCGGCCTGCCACCGATCCTCCGGCGCGACATCGTAGAGCACGCGCCGCTCACCGCCGACCGTGAACCAGCAGCCGGGCGCGCTAAGCTCCTCTTCCAGCTGGCCCGCGTCCCATCCGGCATAGCCCAGCGCGACGATCCAGCGCTCGGGCCCCCGCCCGTCGGCGATCGCGCGCAGCACGTCGACGGTGCTCGACAGGACCCAGCGGCCACTGACATCCACGCTGTCCTGCCCCTGCCAGTCATGGCTGTGGAGGACGAAACCCCGGCGCGGCTCGACCGGGCCGCCGAAATGGACCGGCGCGTTGGGCGCGTCGCCATGCGGAATCTCGAACTGGTCGAGCAGCGTGTGAAAGCCGATCCCGTCGATCGTCGCACCCAGTCCGATGCCGAGCGCGCCGCCCTCGTCATGCGCGCACATCGCGATGACGGCGTGATCGAAACGGGGATCGCCCATGCCGGGCATGGCCAGCAGGAATTGGCCGGAAAGATAGGTCAGTTGATGCACGCAACCGACTATAGGGATCGACACCGCGCCTCGCCATGCTTGAAATCGGCCATGGTTCGGCCCCATGAACGGCCCCGTTCGCCCGGCATCCCGCCGAGGCCCCCAGCAGGATGAGCAAGATGACGATCAAGGTCGGAGACCGCCTCCCCACCACCACGCTGGTCAAGGTCACGCCCGAAGGCCCCGAACAGGTGACGACCACCGACTTCTTCGCGGGGCGTCGCGTGGCGCTGTTCGCGGTGCCCGGCGCCTTCACGCCGACCTGTTCGGCACAGCATCTGCCGGGCTTCGTCAACCAGGCAGCCGCACTGAAGGCCAAGGGCGTGGACGAGATCGCCTGCACCTCGGTCAACGACGTATTCGTCATGAAGGCCTGGGGCCAGGTGAACGGGACCGATGCGATCACCATGCTGGCGGACGGCAATGCCGACTTCGCCAAGGCGACGGGCCTGACGATGGACGGCTCGAAGTTCGGCATGGGAACGCGCAGCCAGCGCTACACGATGCTGGTGAACGACGGCGTGGTCGAACAGCTGTTCGTGGAGGCGCCCGGCGAGTTCAAGGTCAGCTCGGCCGAGCATCTGCTCGAGACGCTCTGATCCGGCGAACCGGATGACCGATCGGATCGGGGGCGGAACAGCACCGGGCCCTGCCGCGTTTTTCGCAGGCAGGTACGTTCATACGAGAGGAGCACCGGCCATGACCACCTATGTCCCCCCCGAAAAGCAGGCCGCGCCCAAGAGCCTTGGCGAAAAGGCACAGGATGCCGCCAAGGCCGCCGGCGACAAGGTCAAGGAACATCCCTATGCCGCCGCCGGGATCGCGGCGGGCGTCGCGGCCGCCGTTGCGGGGGCTGCCTTCGGCGCTTCCAAGCTGCGGTCGCCATCGGATGACGACAACTCGATCCAGGGCGCCTGAGCCCCATCAGGCTTCCTCCCCAAGCAATGCTTGGGGAGGGCTTGGGGTGGTGGCCCACTCTATTCTTACCCAACTCCGTTCAGGCTGAACGGAGGTTGGAATTTCAGGCTCAGGCCTGACCAGCATCACTTTCCCCGACCCCGCTCCGGCTTGCCAGAACCGGCGGCACGCCTTAGCTCTGGACGATGACTCAAGCCGTTCAGATCGTCGAGGACCTCGACCGCCTTTATACCGCCTCCGTCACGCGTCTGAAGGAGGCGTTGACGCTTTATCTGCGGGACGGAACCGCCCCGACGCTCGAGGATCGGGCGCATGGCTGCTTCGCCTATCCCGAGATCCGCCTGGTCTATCGCGGCGAGGGCGGCCGTCCGGCCCCGATGCGCTCCTTCGGTCGGCTGGTGTCGCCGGGCGACTATCGGATCAGCGTCACCAAGCCCGCGCTGTTCAAGGATTATCTGGTCGAGCAGCTGACGCTGTTGATCGAGGATTACGACGTCTCGGTCGAGGCGGTGGCCGGGCGGCAGGAAATACCCTTCCCCTATGTCCTCGATCCCGGCCATGCGCTGAGCCTGGACACGGTTTCCGCCGCCGAGCTGGCGCGGTTCTTCCCCGCGACCGAACTGGCGCATATCGGGGACGAGATCGCCGACGGGCTGTGGATGACCGCCGACGGCAACCGGCCGCTGGCGCTGTTCGATGGCCTGCGCACCGACTTCTCGCTTGCGCGGCTTCGCCACTATACCGGCACGCCGCCCGAGCATTGCCAGCGCTTCGTGCTGTTCACCAACTATCACCGCTATGTAGACGAGTTCGTCCGCTGGGGCGCGTCGCAGCTCGGCGAAGGCTCGCGCTTCACCGCGCTGTCGGGTGCTGGCGGGGTGGTGATCGAGCGGCCGCAGGATGTCGACAAGATCGTCACCGACAGCGCGTGGCGGCGACACCAGATGCCCGCCTATCACCTGGTCGCCAAGGACGGCACCGGCATCACGCTGGTCAATATCGGCGTCGGCCCATCCAACGCGAAGACGATCTGCGACCATCTGGCCGTGATGCGGCCCGAGGCGTGGCTGATGATCGGCCATTGCGGCGGCCTGCGGCCCAGCCAGCGGATCGGCGACTATGTGCTGGCGCACGCCTATCTTCGCGACGACCATGTGCTCGACGACGTGCTGCCCCCGGAAATTCCGGTGCCCGCCATCGCCGAGGTGCAGGTTGCGCTCGCCAAGGCGGCCGAGATCGTGTCGGGCCAGTCGGGCGACGATCTGAAGCGCCGCCTGCGCACCGGCACCATCGTCACCACCGACGACCGCAACTGGGAGCTGCGCTATTCCAAGTCGGCGCTGCGCTTCTCGCTCAGCCGCGCGGTCGGCATCGATATGGAGTCCGCGACGATCGCGGCGCAGGGTTATCGTTTCCGCGTGCCGTACGGGACGCTGCTCTGCGTGTCGGACAAGCCGCTGCACGGCGAGTTGAAGCTGCCGGGTCAGGCCAACCGCTTCTACGAGCGGGCGATCAGCGAGCATATGCGGATCGGTATCGAGACGTGCGAGCAGTTGCGCCGGGAAGGCAACAAGCTGCATAGCCGCAAGCTGCGCGCCTTCAACGAACCGCCCTTCCGCTGATCGGCAACCGGGGGCGGGCAAAGGCGTTACGGTGACGAACCGAAACTGTTTTGATCAAATGGGGGATTTCGTCATGGTCGACACCACGGACCCGAAAAAACCACGCCCGCCCCGCCGCCGAGCCTCACCCAAGGCGGCAGGTGCCCCCGCGCCCCGCAAGCGCCCCACCGTCAAGCCCGAGCCGGTGACGGACGATACCGCGCCCGTGGCCGAACCGATTGAGGGTGGCGAAACCCAGGCTCCCCAGCCACCTGTCCAGCCCCCCGCCAAGGCCAAGGCTCCGCCCAAGCCCCGCTCGACCAAGCGCGTCACGCCGCGCAAAGCCCCCCCGCGCAAACCCGCCGCGATCAAGCCCGCTCCTGCACCCGCGCTCGGCAAGCACGGACTGGATCGGGTCGGCGGCAAATGGGGCGTGGCCTCGATCCTGGGCAGCCTGGCGGCAGCGGCCGGGCTGACGGCGGCGCTCTTGTCGCTGAAGGGCAGCACTCCCACGCGGGATGGCGGGAAGGGTAAAGGCAAGGACGGTGGGACCAAGAAGGACTGACGCCTTAACCCTCCGTTCGGCTTGAGCGAAGTCGAAGGCCGAGGGGCCCCCTCCTTCGGGGATGCGCCAGGCATGGCCTTCGACCTCGCTTAGGCTGAACGGGGGTACTCGCTTAGGCTGAACGGGAATAGAGGTAGGATCGAGCTGAACGGCAGGCGAAACCTGCTTCCCTGCAAGACAAGGTGGCAGCCAAAGGGCTGACCGAGGCCGACGAGCCCCTCCACCACCGCTTCGCGGCGGTCCCCCTCCCCAAGCAAGCTTGGGGAGGAATGCGGCGGGTCTTCTTAAATCCTCCCCAAGCTGCGCTTGGGGAGGGGGACCGCTCGCGTCAGCGAGGGGTGGAGGGGCCAAGCCTGCGAGCCCCCCGCCCCGCCCCACTTGGAACATCACCAGCCCTGCGGCTTGCCCTTGTTCTGCTGGTCCAGCCACGTCTTGAGCGGCGCGAAATACTCGACCAGCGCCTTGCCCGACATTTCGCGGCTGCCCGTGAACACCTGCAACGCATCCGGCCAGGGCTTAGACTGGCCCATCGCCAGCATCGCGTTCAGCTTCTGGCCCACCGCCTTGTTGCCATAGAAGGAACAGCGGTGCAGCGGCCCCTTCCACCCGGCCTGGTCACAGGCCGCCTTGTAGAACTGGAACTGCAGCACGCGCGCCAGGAAGTAGCGCGCATAGGGGACGCCCGCCGGGATGTGATACTTGGCACCCGGATCGAACTTCGTCTCGTCGCGCGCGACCGGCGGCACCACGCCCTGATATTTCAGGCGCAGCGCGTCCCAGCCCGCCTGATACTGGCCCGCCGGGATCTGGCCCGAGAACACGCCCCAACGCCACTTGTCGATCAGCAGGCCGAAGGGCAGGAATGCGACCTTGTCCATCGCCTGGCGCAGCAGCAGGCCGATATCCTTGTCAGCGCTGGGGACCTTGGCCGGGTCGAGCAAGCCGATCTTCACCAGATAATCTGGCGTGATCGACAGCGCGACGGTGTCACCGATCGCTTCATGAAAGCCGTCATTCGCACCGTTCTTATAGAGGAACGGCTGGTCCTTGTACGCGCGCTGATAGTAATTGTGGCCCAGTTCGTGATGGATGGTCACGAAATCGTCGGCATTCACCTTCGTGCACATCTTGATGCGGATATCGTCCTTGTTGTCGATATCCCAGGCCGAGGCATGGCAGATCACCTCGCGGTCGGCGGGCTTCACGATCTGCGAGCGCTGCCAGAAAGTCTGCGGCAATGGCGCGAAGCCCAGCGAGGAGTAGAAGCCCTCGCCCGTCTTCACCATCCTGATCGGGTCGTAGCCCTTGGCCTTCAACAGCTCACCGGTGTCGTATCCGACGTCGCCCGCCCCCTTGGGCGCGACGATGTCGTAGATATTGCCCCATTCCTGCGCCCACATATTGCCCAGCAGGTCGGAACGGATCGGGCCCGACTTCGCCTGGACCGCGTCGCCATACTTCTCGTTCAGCTTCCAGCGGACATAGGTATGCAGCGCCTTGTAGAGCGGCTCCAGCTCGCCCCAGATCTTGTCGGTCAGCTGCGCGAATTGCTCGGGGCTCATGTCATAGCCCGACCGCCACAAGGCACCCGCATCGGCATAGCCGAGTTCCCTCGCGCCCTGGTTCGCCAGGCCGGTCATCTGGGCATAATCGGCCCGCATCGGCGCGCCGACATTGTCGTGCCAGCTGATCCACATCTCCTTCAAGCGAGCCGGATCGCGCTCGTCGCCCATCGCGGCCTCGATGTCCGATCCGTTGATCGGCTGGCCGTTCCGCACCCCCTTGCCCTTGCCGTAGGAGGAGGACATGCGCGTCGTGAGCATCGACAGCTGCGCCGCCGCACCGGGTGTGGTGGGCGCTGGCAGGGTGATGCCGCCGCGCAGCAGGTCGAGCTTGCGCTTGGTGTCATAGGACAGGCCCGGCAGTGCCTGATAGCGCGCCGCGCCCAGGCCGTAGCGGACGGCCAGATCGGTCATCTCCGCGCCCGAGGCAGCGGCCAGCGCATCGGTGTCATCGGTGATATAGGTCGCGTTGACCCACGCGACCTGCTGCGCACCGACCGACTTTTCGGCCAGCGTCTTCTCGGCCTCGGCGACGAAGGCGTCCGCTCCGGCGACGGTCGCAGGCGGCTGGGTCGCCGGAGCGGCGGGCGCGGCCGTCTGGGCATGGGCAGCCCCGGCGAGCGCAAAGGCCAATACGGTGCCGGATACGGCGGAACGGATCATGCTATCCCCCTGAACATCGGAAACGCCCTCAAACCGGGGCGGATGGCGTGCAGTTGCGCGGCTTTGGTCGCCGCCGTCAAGCGGCCAGGAACTGCGCGATCGCCGCGCCCAGTTCGGCTTTGGTCACCGATCCCATATGGTTACCCGGAATCTCGACATAGCGCCCGCGCGGCAGCGCGTCGGCCAGCTCGACCGCCGCGCCATTGTCGAAATCGTCGACGCCCGCCACGACCAACGCCGGCAGGTCGAAGCCCTCGATCGCCGAAAGGGGCGTATCGGCAAAGGTCTGAAGGATATGCAGCAGCGCCACCGGATCGCCGCCGGTCGTCTTCAGGAACGCCTCCGCCATCCATTCGGGGGTGCCGCGCGGATGCTCACCCAGCCGGGTCAGGATATTGGTGAAATGCGCGACCCGGCGGTCGGTATGGAGCAATCCCTCCAGCCCCATGCCCGCAAAGATCGCCTTGCCCGGCTCCGCGCCTGTCGCCAGCATCCGGCTGACCGTCCGCGCGCCCAGCGAATAGCCGCCGAGATCATAGTCGGTCAGCCCCAGATGCTCGACCAGCGCATGACCATCACGGGTCAGCGCGTCCTTGGGATAGGCGGCGGGGTCATGCGGCTTGCCGCTTTCGCCATGGGCACGCAGGTCCGGCATGATCACCCGGTAGCCCTTGGCCGCGATGGCGGCGGCGTGGCCGTACCGTATCCAGTTGGTCTGCGCGTCGGAGAAATAGCCATGGATCAGCACCACGGGCCGCCCCTCCCCCATTTCACGCCAGGCGATCGGCGTGCCGTCGAAGCTGTCGAAGAAGCGGGTTTCGGGGGCGGTGTCGGCCAAGGGTTCTGTCTCCGGCATGAAACTGTACCGGGCCCTCCTAATACGGATCGGGCGGGATGTGGACCTCTCTTGCCGCCGCGACCGCCCTCACTTCTTCGACCATTCCTCCATCTGCAAGGGAAGGAGTAGGAGTACCCCTCCTACCCCACGTAAATCCCGGCAACCCGCCACTCGCCATTCTCACGCTCCAGCGTCACGGTTTCGACGATGGCGGCCGCAGTGCCGAACCGCGTGTTGAACCGCACCATCCGATAACCGGCGGGCGGCGCGGGGATGTCGTCCTGGCTCAGGAAGGCGCGCGACACCATCTTGCCCAAGGGCGCCCGCACCTTTTCCGACGTGCTTGCCCAGACCTGTTCGGTGTTGAGCCTGCGGAAGCTGTCCGTGGTCATGCGATAGCTGTCCGCCCAGCGACCCTGGTCGATCAACTGGACGAAATGTTGCGCGACCTCGACCACCGCCGGATCGGTCGCCGTGGACGAAGCCGGAGCCGGGGCCACTTGGGGCGGTGCGGAAGCCATATGGATCAGGCCACCAAGGGCCAGAAGGCTGAGGGCAAAGGTCATGAGCGTCGCTCCGATGATGATCCGGGGACGGCGGTTGCCGCGCCCCGCGCCGATGACCGGCGCCGGTGCTTCATCCGCCACCCCGACCCGACGATCTTCCCCGATCCTTATGTCCCCCAAGGAATAGGGGGTCGCGACCTGCGGTTCACCCTCCACCTCCAGCAGCATCCGCGCCGCCTCGCGGCTGCTCGACACGGCCAGTTTGCGGCGGGCGTCGCGCAGGCGTTCGTTGATGGTGTGGACCGACAGGTTCAACTCGCGCGCGATCGACTTGGCGTCATGCCCCCGCACGATCAGGCGCAGCGTCTGTTTTTCGCGGTCGGTCAGCGCCGCGACACCGGCTTTGGCCTGCATGGTCATGCCCCCGACTATGCCGCAGCGACCCGCCACGACCACCCTCAAAAAATTGTACCCTTGACCTGTTCGGAAGAGCGACGAGCCCGTCATGACTCTGCTTCTGATCAAGCCGACGCAAAATGGCGGGAATCCGCAGTTTTTTCTGATTGCCCGCGAGTCGCGAACATGGACAAAAGGAGTACAAGCCGTTAGCCGCCGCCCATGGCAGCATCCTTGTTCCTTCTACTGGCGGTGATCCTGGCGTTCGCCGGTGGGGGTGGACCGTGGATGCTGATCGCCACGGTCGCGGCGGCGACGGCGGCGGGCACGCGGTTGCCCGATCTCGACACGCCGCTCCAGCTTCAGCATCGCAGCGCATTGGTCCACAGCGTCCTGCCCTTCTATATCGCGACGCTCGACCTGCGGACCTGGCCGGTCGCGGCCGGGCTGGGCTTCGGGGTGGGCTTCCATCTCGCCGCCGATCTGTTTCCCGGCACCATGCGGGGCTTCGCGACGATCAAGATTCCGCTCCTCGGATCGATCGGTGCCTTGCCCTCCTATCTGTGGATCGCGGTCAACGCGGCGGCGAATATGGTGGGGGCGTTCGTCATCCTAGAGTGGATCGCCGCCGACCGGGTCGCGGCCTGCGCGCTGGCCGCGACCGGGGTGCTGGGGGCCAGCTATCTGCTGCGCACCAAGGGCGGGCTCTATGCGCTGGTGGTGCTGATGGGGCTGGGCTGGCTGATCCTGCGCTAGGCGAAGGAATTGGCCTTTTTGCATCGATTGCGATAAGGGTCCCGTCTCTGCCGCCAAGAAGCAGGCCAATCGGGAGTGGATGCCGGACCCTTGATCCGGACCCTCGATGACCGCAGCGACCGCTTCCCCTGCCGAAACCCTGCCGCCCAGCCCGATGGGCCGACCGCATAGCCTGCTGGAGGACGCCTATGCGATCTTCATCGGCGTGACGCTGCTGGTCGTCGGGCTGATCTTCCTGAAGGCGGCGGGGCTGGTGACGGGCGGGATCGCGGGCGTCGCGCTGCTGCTGTCCTATCTGGT
Organism: Sphingomonas flavida; assembly: GCF_036663655.1. Taxonomy (NCBI): domain Bacteria; kingdom Pseudomonadati; phylum Pseudomonadota; class Alphaproteobacteria; order Sphingomonadales; family Sphingomonadaceae; genus Sphingomonas; species Sphingomonas flavida. Next base: position 169,475 of record NZ_JAXOJH010000003.1, on the reverse strand, counting down.
GCCGCTGCCCGCGGGCGTGCTGTTCACGCTGGTCAACATTCCCTTCTTCCTGTTCGCGCACAAGGTGATGGGGGCGCGGTTCGCGGTGAAGACGGTGCTGGTCAATATCGGCATCGGCGTCGCCTCGGCGATCACGCGGGTGTCGGTGCATGTCGATGGCGTGCATCCGGCCTTCGCCGCGCTGGTCGGCGGCACGGTCATCGGCATGGGCATATTGTCGCTCGCCCGGCATCAGGCCGGGGTCGGCGGCACCGGGGTCATCACCATCTGGCTCTATCGCAAGCGGGGGTGGAACATGGGCATGACCCAGGTCGCACTGGACGTCTTCATTTTGGCCATGGCGATCCCGGTCGTCTCGGGCATGCAGATGATGTGGTCGGCGATCAGCGCGGCGGCGATCAGCCTGATCCTCTTCGCCTGGCACCGGCCGGGCCTGTATATGGGGCGGTGAACCAGTCCTCCCCGGTACGGGGAGGTGGCAGCGCGCCAGCGCTGACGGAGGGAGGCTTCCACATAGGACTTGCCCAGCGGAGAGCCCCCTCCACCACCGCTTCGCGGCGGTCCCCCTCCCCGTTGCCGGGGAGGAATTTGGCGTCAGTCGCCCTTCTTCAGGTGACGGCGGCCGAGCAGTTCGGCGATCTGCACCGCGTTCAGCGCCGCGCCCTTGCGCAGGTTGTCCGATACGCACCACAGCGACAGGCCGTTATCGACCGTCGAATCCTCGCGAACGCGGCTGATGAAGGTCGCGAAATCGCCGACGCATTCGACCGGGGTCACGTATCCGCCGTCCTCGCGCTTGTCGACCAGCATGATGCCGGGCGCCTCACGCAGGATGTCCTGCGCTTCCTGGGCCGAAATCTCGTTCTCGAACTCGATGTTCAGCGCCTCGGAATGACCGACGAAGACGGGCACGCGCACGCACGTCGCCGTCACCTTGACCTTGGGGTCGAGGATCTTCTTGGTCTCGGCGACCATCTTCCACTCTTCCTTGGTCGAGCCGTCGTCCAGGAAGCTGTCGATGTGCGGGATCACATTGAACGCGATCTGCTTGGTGAACTTCTTGGGTTCGGCCGGATCGCCGACGAAGATGTTGCGGCTCTGCTCGAACAGCTCGTCCATGCCCGCCTTGCCCGCGCCCGACACCGACTGATAGGTCGCGACTACGACGCGCTTGATCGTCGCCTTGTCGTGCAGGGGCTTGAGCGCCACGACCATCTGCGCGGTCGAGCAGTTGGGGTTGGCGATGATGTTCTTGGCCTTGTAGCCGTCGATCGCATCGGGGTTCACCTCCGGCACGATCAGCGGCACGTCCGGGTCCATGCGGTAGAGCGACGAATTGTCGATCACCACGCAGCCGGCGGCGGCGAATTTGGGCGCATAGATCTTCGTCGCGTCACTGCCGATCGCGAACAGCGCGATGTCCCAGCCGGTCGGATCGAAATGCTCGATATTCTTGATGGTCAGTTTCTTGCCAGTCTCGCCGAACTCGACCTGATCGCCCTGGCTGCGCGACGACGCGACGACCGCGATCTCGTCGATCGGAAATTCCCGCTCCGCCAGAATGTTGAGCATTTCCCGGCCGACATTGCCCGAAGCCCCGGCGACCACAACGCGATAACCCATTCAACCCTCCACTCGGAAGCGTGAGCCGGTAGCGTCATTGCGCGGATACGTCCACCAACTTTGCGAAAAGTGCGCATTTGCGCTGGACAAGCGGGAGTTTGTCGGCCCCCCGCCGCCCGGATCACGCCGCATGATCGAGCGCCGTGCCACTCAGCCAGTCCGGCACCATCTGCGGCCGGATCGCCGCCGCGTCGATGCGCGGCGCGATGACGGCATAGCGATCGCCCTCGACCATCACCTCGGCCGCCAGCGCCCGGCTGTTGTAGCAGGATGCCATGGACGCGCCGTAAGCCCCGGCGTCGCGCAGGACGGCCAGATCGCCCTCCTTCACCCGGTCGACCAGCCTTGCCCTGGCGAAACGGTCGCTGCTTTCGCAGACGGGGCCAACGACATGCGCGCGCATCGTCGCACCGTTCGGGGCGACCGCCGCGAAGTCGTGCCAGGCATCATAGAGCGCAGGTCGCACCAGATCGTTCATGCCCGCGTCGATCACAACGAACGGACATTCCGCGCCCGGCTTCACCCACAGGACACGGGTCAGCAGCACCCCGGCATGGGCCGCGATATAGCGCCCCGGCTCGAACATCAGCGTCACGTCCCAATCCTGGGTCACCCGCGCGACCATCGCGGCATAGGCGGCGACATCGCCGCCCGGCCCGCCCCGATAATCCACGCCCAGGCCGCCGCCCAGATCGACATGGGTGATGACATGCCCCCGCGCCCGCAGCGCCGCGACCAGCTCGCCGATCCGACGATAGGCGGCCTCCAGCGGCGCCAGGTCCATGATCTGGCTGCCGATATGCACCGCGACGCCATGCAGCGTCAGGCCCGACCGATACGCCAGCCGATCATAGATGCCGATCGCATCGGCGATGGGGACGCCGAACTTGCTGTCGCTGGTGCCGGTCGTGATCTTGGCATGGGTGCCCGCATCGACATCGGGATTGACGCGCAGCATCGCCGTCGCGCCCAGGCCAAGCCGTACGGCGGTTGCGGCAAGCACTTCGCCCTCGCGCTCGCCCTCCAGGTTGATATGGCCGACCCCGGCCCGCAGCGCCCGCGCCAGTTCCTCCGGGGTCTTGCCGACGCCCGAATAGACGATGTCACGCGCCATCATACCGGCCCCCAGTGCGGCGGTGAGTTCGCCGCCGGAGACGATATCGGCGCCGAAGCCCTCGTCGCGCAGGATCGACAACATGGCCAGCGACGGGTTCGCCTTGACCGCGAAAGCCAGCGACTTGCGGGGGATCGGCGACAGCGCCTCGCGAAACCGCCGCGCCGCCGTGCGCAACGCGCCCGCCGAATAGACATAGGTCGGCGTGCCGACGTCTTGCGCGATCCGGCTCAGCGCGACGCCCTCGGCATGGAGCGCGTTGCCGCGCAGGGCAAAACCCGTGTCCCGGCTCATGACCGCCGCCCCCGGCGCAGGCGCGCGGCATGAATGGCCTCGGCCGTGTAGGGATGCCCGCGCCGTTCGGCGCGCAGCGCCTGGATCAGGTGCTTGCCGTTCAGCATCAGCACGACACCGCCCAGCGCCACCAGAAACCAGAACAGCGCCAGCAACGATTCCGCCGGGCCGGTCAACGTCGCCACCACCGCGCCCAGCGTCATCACCGCGCCCAGTGCCCGCCATGCCATGTCCCGCCCGCTCATGCCGCCATCTCCTGTTCATATTCGTCGCATGGATCGCCGATCACACATGCCGCTGCGGCCCGAAGCACGTCCTTCTGAGCGTCGCACCGATGGCAGACCAGGATGTCGGCGGGAAAGTCGCGTTCCTCGGCCAGCGCCGCGATGGGGTCGCCACGTTCGAACACCAGGCCCATCGCGGCATGGCGGTGACGCCGGGCAGCAGCGCGGGCGCGACCGATCAGCGCGGGCGAGCCGCCGAGCCCCCGCCCCTCGATCGCGGTAAAGCCCATCGCGCGCGCCTGTTCGGCGACCGCGATCAGGAACCCGCCCGCGCCGCAATCGGTATCGACGATCCGCACCGCGCAGCGATGCCGCTCGCGCAGGGCGCTCAACGCCGCCTCGACGGCGGGCCAGCGGGGGTCGTGGCGGTATCGCATGGCCTGCCGCTCACTCATGCCGCACGCGACAGCATGGAGGCGTCGGCCGCCACCGGGTCGAACGATACCAGCGGGGTCAGCGCCTTTTCGGCGACCGCGACGCTGGCATGATAGATTTCGGCTTCCTCGACCGCATAGCGCATCGCCGCGCCGCGCGAGATGAAACGGCCCTCCAACTGGCCCGCGCTATCCTGGACCAGCCAGTGACCCGCCCGGTCCTGGCCGACATAGATAAGCCGCGCCTGCGGGTCGGGTTCGATGGCGAAATCGTTACGCATGGATACTGGAAACCTCTGCCGAACGGGCATCCGATCGCCCGCCCGCATCAGCTACGCCTCGCCCCATAGGGTTTCGAGATCGATTTCCCGCTATCGCATAGCGGCGGCATAGTGGGGCGCAGGTGCGTGTTCCGCCATTCCTTCCCTGGCAGGGGAGATGGCAGGGCGAAGACCTGACGGAGGGGTGTCGCGGCTGGAGATTTTGGCCCGACCTCACGAGCGGGGACACCCCTCCACCATGCTTCGCATGGTCCCCCTACCCTTACAGGAGAGGAATAGAAGTCCAGCCTCAGTCGTGCGTGCTGGCGGCCCAGGTCGCGTGGGCGATGCCGTGGACGGTCTGGAAATGGTCGGTGATGCGGTCGAGTTCGCGCGCCTCGACGATGGTGCTGGTCAGGGTGGCGGCGACCGTGACCTGATCCTCGCCGAGTTCGACCGTTTCCAGTTCGGCGACCGGCAGCCCGGCGCGCTCCAGATGCTCGACCAGCATGTCGCCGACGGGCCCGGCCTGTGCGGCAGCGGTCGTCAGGCTGACCGAATAGGTCGCCTCGACATGCCGTCCCTCGACCGGGATACGGTTGATCGCATCGACCAGCGGGCGCAGCGCGGTGTTGGCGAGCAGGACCATGACGGTCAGCAGCACGGCTTCGGCGACCATGTCGCTGCCCGCGATCGCACCGACCGCCGCCGAGCACCAGAGGGTCGCCGCGGTGTTCAAACCGCGGACGTTCAACCCCTCCTTCATGATGACGCCCGCGCCCAGGAAACCGATGCCCGAGACCACATAGGCGATGATGCGGATCGACTCGACATCGCCGCCCAGCCGCTGGCCGAGATCGACGAACGCCGCTGCGCCGATCGCGACCAGCGCGTTGGTGCGAAGGCCCGCCGTGCGCTGGCGATACTGGCGTTCGGCCCCGATCACGGTGCCCAGGATGAACGCGGTCAGATAGCTGACCATCGTGTCGAGGAAAGGCCAGAGGTGGAAGGTCTTCAGGAATGCCATGTGCAGGCCCTTAAATCCTCCCGTTTCGGGGAGGTGGCAGCGCAACGCGCCGACGGAGGGGGGCCGCCACACAGGTCAACCTTGCCGGGACGCCCCCTCCACCATGGCTAGCGCCATGGTCCCCCTCCCCGTGCCGGGGAGGAATGATCATTTCGCCTTCTTGTTCTTCACCGTGCGATCCAGGAAGTTCAGGATCGTGTGCCACAGATGCTGCGACACGCCGGGTCCACCGACGCGGTGGGTCTGGCCGGGATAGAGCATCATCTCGAACGGGGTGTCCGTCTTCTGCATCTCGGCCGCGAATGCCGTCGCATTGTCGAGGAAGACGTTGTCGTCCGCCATGCCGTGGATCAGCATCAACGGATCGCGGATTTTGGCCGCGTCGGTAATGGCCTGCGACGTCGCATAGCTTTGCGGATCAGTGCGCGGATCGCCCAGATAACGCTCGGTATAATGGGTATCGTACAACTGCCAGTCGGTGACGGGCGCCCCCGACACGGCGGCGGCATACACGCCCGGCGTCTTCTCCAGCATCTTGATCGACATATAGCCGCCGTACGACCAGCCATAGGTCGCGATCCGCGCAGGGTCGACGAAGGGCAGGCCCTTCAGATAATTCGCGCCCGCCAACTGGTCGGCGACCTCGACCGTGCCCATCGCGTGATAGATGGCATCCTCGAACGCCTTGCCGCGATTATAGGAACCGCGATTGTCGATCTGGAAGAAGATCCAGCCCTGATCGACCAGATATTGCGGCAATGCGCCCTGCCAGCCGCGCGTGACCTGCTGGCCGGTGCCGGGTCCGCCATAATGCTGGAAGAACACGGGGTAGCGCTTGCCGGGCTCCAGCTTGGGCGTGATCATCTCCCAATAGAGCGTCGTGCCGTCGTCGGCCTTGATCGTACCGAACTTCGTCTCGCGGTGGCTGGCGAGATATGGGGCATAGGGGTGCCCCGCCCGAATCGCATTCTCGTTGATCCAGCTGAGCCGCTTGCCCGCCGTATCGGCCAGATAGACCTGGGTCGGCTGGCTCGGGCTGGAACGCGAGACGATGAAGCGGCTTGCCGAAGAGTCCATCGTCGCGCTGTTGGTATAACCGCGCTCGGTCAGGCGGGTGATGACGTTGGGCTGGGCGATGTCGACGGCATAGAGATGCTGTTCGAGCACGTCGTCCTTCAACCCGGTGAAGTACAGCCGCCCCTTCGCCTCGTCGACGCCGACCAGGTTGGTGACGACCCACGGCCCCTTGGTCAGTTGCGTCCACTGGCCGTCCGCGAAGTGATAGAGATGGCCATAGCCATCGCGCTCCGACCGCCAGATCAGGCTGCCGTCCTTGAGCGGGCGATAGGCGTCGGTCAGGTTCAGCCAGCTGCGGTCGCCCGACCGCTCGGTGAAGAGGATGGTCGACTTGCCGGTCTTCGGATCGACGCGGAGCATGTCGAGCGTCTTCTGGTCGCGGCTCTCGCGCTGGACCAGCATGGCCGAGCCGTCCGGCGTCCAGTCGACGCGCGCCAGATAGATGTCCGGGTTGGTGCCCAGATCGACCTTCACCCGACCCGAACCGTCCGCCTTCATCACGTACAGGTCGACCAGCGCATTGGGCGTGCCCGCCGCCGGATAGCGCTGTTCATAGACCTTGGTGCCCGCTGCGCCGATGGCGGCACGGACCGCGACCTTGACCGGCGCGTCATCGAACCGCTCGACCGCGATGTAGCGCTCGTCAGGGCTCCACCAGTAACCGGTGAAGCGGTGCATTTCCTCCTGCGCGACGAATTCCGCCTCACCGAAATGGACGGTGCCGCCGCCTTCCTTCGTCAGCGCCCGTGCCTCGCCCCCGCCCAGCGGCATGGCCCACAAGTTCTGGTCGCGCACGAAGCTGACATAACCGCCCTTGGGGCTGACGATCGGGTTCAACTCGCCGCCCGGCGTGTTGGTCAGGCGACGGACCTGCCCGTCCAGCCCGGCGAGGTAGAGATCGCCGTCCAGCGGCACCAGGATCGACTTGCCGTCGGGGGCCCAGTCATAGGCGACGATGCCCTTCGATCCGCTGATCCGCGCGCGCTCGCGCTGCATCTTCTCGGCCTCGGACAGTTCGGCGCCCGAGCCGACCTTCTTGGAGTCGACCAGCATCCGCTCCTCGCCGGTGCGGGTGTCGCGCGCCCAGAGGTCGAGCCGCTCGCGCTCGTCGGCACGCGGGCGCAGCGAGGTCAGCAGCGTGCCGTCGGGCGACAGGCGAAGGCCGCGCGGCTGGGATCCCGACAGGTCCGGGCTGCCGAAGACGCGGTCGAGAGTCAGTTCGCCCTGCTTCGCGCCCTGTGCGGACGGCGCATCAGCCGACATGGCCGACGCCCCCGAACCCATGGCGATCGACGCCCCCACCGACGCCAGCGCCAGACCCAGCACCCATTTGCGCATCCATACCACTCCAGATCCTGTCATGCCGGGTCCCTGCCCGGCCCAATGGCAGCGCGTTATCGCGACGCCGCCCCGATCCGGCAAGCATGATCGGCAACCGCCCGCGCAATCGGCTCGGTCCATCGTGGAAAACGCAGGATTTCAGCGTTAACCCTATCTGTTACGGGGGCGTTTCATATTTCGTAAACCCGGCATTAACGAAAACTGTTTAGGCCGTCCTTTCGGGACCGGAGAAGGGATGACCATCCCGACGCCGGGATCGCCGCACAATCGGAACGGACATGGTGACCAACACGGCATTGGACATTCAGCATGATCGACGCGGGGACATCCGTGCGATCCTGGCGCGCCTGGGCAGCGCCGGGCATCCGCATGTCCAGGCGCTGCTGCTGCCCCATGTCCTGCTCCACGACCTGACTGATGCGATCCATGCGGTGTGTGCGGTGCATGGCAACCACCCGTGCATGATCGACTATGCCATGGCGCGCGGGAGCGAGATCGACACGCTGCCCTGGCTGATCGGATCGTCCAACGCCTTTGCCCATGAACGCGCCTTCCTCGCCAACCTGACCGCCGCAGCCGGTCCGCTGCCCTCGACGCCGGGCCAAGCACAGACCGATGCGGCGCTGACCCAGTTGCGCCAGACGCTGGAAATGCTGGCCAACTCGGATCGGCGCGGTTGCGCGACGGGCGCGGTGTCCGCCCTGATCCTCGACTGGCGCGCGATCCGGCAGGTCATGGCGCAGGCCGCGATGCGCTTCGGCGTGTCGGTGCCGCCCAGTACCCTGCCGGAGCCATTGCTCGACTTCAACGACGACGAATCGGCGATCGGCCTGCCCCGCGCGCGGGGCTTCGGGGCCAGCCAGTTGCTGGGGCAGCACAGGGGTCTATGGGACCTGCTGGAGGCTCGAGCCAGCGCGCGGCGAGGTTGAGTGATGCCCCGCGCGACCCTTTTCGATCGGTCGCGCCAGCGGGGCGGTGCATCTCGTTACCGCGCCGTTAACCAAGCCGGACAGGTTCCGTTTAAATACACCGACTTACGGTCGTTGGCATGAAAGGCATGGTGTCCAAAGCAATCCTTCCGCTCTGCGCACTCGCGGCCGCCATCCCGGCGCATGCGCGCTCGCTGCTCGATTATGTCGGCCAGTGCGTCCCCTTCGCGCGCGCGGCATCGGGCATATCCATCTATGGCGATGCCTGGACCTGGTGGTCGCAGGCGGAGGGCCGCTATCCGCGTGGCCATGCGCCGCGTGTCGGGGCGGTCGTCGTCTTCGAAAAGACGGGTCGCCTGCCGCTCGGCCATGTCGCTGTGGTCAGCCGCATCGTCGAGGACCGCGTGCTGATGCTGACCCACGCCAACTGGTCGATCCAGAATGGCGAGCGCGGCCATGCCGAACAGGACGTGACCTTGTTCGACGTCTCGCCCGGCAACGACTGGAGCACGGTCAAGGTCTGGTTCCGCGATTCCGACGGCCTGGGCAGCTCCATCTACCCCATTTACGGCTTCATCTATGGCAAGGGCCGCCCCGCGCCCGAGTTGACCAGCGAGAAACCCGATTATGTCGGCGCGCTGATCGACGCCTATGTCGCGCGCTGATTGATCGACTGCACTCTTTGATTTAGATTGCTTCCACCCTCAGGGAGGACGCATCATGATGCTGCTCGTCACGCTTGCCTTGATCGCGGATGGCGCCACGCCGCGACAGACGATGCCGACCATCGGCCAGCCATTGCAACAGTGCATCCGGACGGAACAGCGGGTCGCGCAGACCAAGCCCTCCGCCGGTCCCCGAAAGCTGAACGAACTGCCCGACGCGGAACCGCAATTCGCGGTCGTGCGGAACATCGACGGTTGCAACGTTCCGGCCAAGGTGAGCCGACAGACTACGCGGCGGTGAAGGATCGACCCTAGAGGCGCTGCGCTTTCGTTCCTCCCCTGCAAGGGGAGGAACAGTGTCGATGGATTTGGCTCAATTCATGCCCGGCCGATGGATCACCCCCCCGGTCATCGCATGCACGACGCCGGTCGTGCCGGGAAAGCTGATCGGCCGGTCGTTCAGCCGTCGCACCGCCATATAGGCGAACCCCTGCGCCTCCATCGCGTCGCCATCCCAACCGAGCGTGTCGGTCGGCTCCGGCGTCAATCCCGTCGCGGCGGCGATCATCGCCAGCATCGTGGCATTGTGCCGCCCGCCCCCAGCGACCAGCAGCCGCCTGGGCCGTCCCGGCAGATGGTCGAGCGCGCGGGCCACGGTCTGCGCGGTGAAGGCCGTCAGCGTCGCCGCCCCGTCCGCCGCCGACAATCCGCGCGCGGGCTGAATGGTGAAGTCGTTGCGGTCGAGCGACTTGGGCGGGGCCAGATCGAACCAGCCATTGTCCATCATCGTGTCGAGCACCGTCGGTTCGACCCGACCACTGGCCGCCAGTGCGCCGTCCGCATCGTAGCGCTGGCCGGTCTCCACCTCCATCCAGCTGTCGACCAGGCCGTTGGCGGGCCCGGTGTCGAAGGCGACCAGCGCGCCGTCTCGGCCTAGCCCCCCTTCCCCGATCCAGGTGATGTTGGCGACGCCGCCCAGGTTCAAGATCGCCACCGGCTTGGCCAGATCGGCGGCCAGCGCGGCATGATAGACCGGAATCAACGGCGCGCCCTGCCCGCCCGCGGCAACATCGGCGGAGCGGAAGTCGGACACGGTGACAATGCCCGTCGCGTCGGCCAGCGACTGGCCATCGCCGATCTGCCAGGTCCAGCCGCGATCGGGGCGGTGCGCGACGGTCTGGCCATGGAAACCGATGACGTCGACCGCCGCCGCATCGACCCCGGCATCGCGCAGCAGCTTCTGGACGACCATCGCATGGGTGCGCACGATCAGGTCGCTGGCCGCGACGATGGGCGGGCTGGCGCGCGGCCGGTCGAAGGTGAGCGCGAGTGCCGTCGCCTCCGCCAGTTCGGCGCGGGCCCCGTCCGAATACCCCTCGGTCCGGAACGCGATCGGCCGGACATGCGCCTCGCCATCCGTTTCGATCAGTGCGGCGTCCACCCCGTCGAGCGAGGTCCCCGACATCAATCCGATCGCCAGCATCGCGCCCCAAATCCCGTGAAGTTCGCATCCTCCATGCCGGGATCGCACGCCCCTGTCGACCGTCAGAGGTTAAGGCATCGGTGCATCTGGAAAAGCGTGGCGATTTGGCCTATGTGCGCGCACGTCCCATGGCAACCAAACTCCCTACTCCGCCGCGCGTCGGCATGGTCTCGCTCGGCTGTCCCAAGAATCTGGTCGACAGCGAACGCATCCTGACGCAGCTCCGCGCCGATGGCTATCAGATGTCACCCGACTATGCCGGGGCCGATGTCGTGCTGGTCAACACCTGCGGCTTTCTCGACTCCGCCAAGGAGGAAAGCCTGGAGGCGATCGGCGAGGCGATCAAGGAAAACGGGCGCGTCATCGTCACGGGCTGTATGGGCAAGGAGGCGGAAGCCATCCGCACCCGCTTCCCCGACGTGCTCGCGATCACCGGCGCGCATGAATATGAGCAGGTGGTGGAGGCGGTACACGCCGCCGCGCCCGCCAACCTGTCCCCCTATATCGACCTGATCCCCGACGCCGGGCTGAAGCTGACCCCGCGCCATTACAGCTATCTGAAGATCTCGGAGGGCTGCAACCACCGGTGCAGCTTCTGCATCATCCCGTCGCTTCGCGGCGATCTGGTCAGCCGCCGTCCCGACGCGATCCTGCGCGAGGCGGAGAAGCTGGTCGCGGCGGGCACGCGCGAACTGCTGGTGATCAGCCAGGACACCTCCGCCTACGGCATCGACATCCGCAAGGAGCCGCGGATGTGGAAGGGGCAGGAGGTCGTGCCGCACATGACCGACCTCGCCCGTGAACTCGGCAAGATCGCGCCGTGGGTGCGGTTGCACTATGTCTATCCCTATCCGCATGTGGATCAGGTGATCCCGTTGATGGCGGAAGGGCTCGTGCTGCCCTATCTGGACATTCCGTTCCAGCACGCCGCACCGTCGGTGCTTCGCCGCATGAAGCGCCCCGGCAACGATGCCAAGGTGTTGCAGCGCATCCACCAGTGGCGCGACATCTGCCCCGACATCGCCATCCGCTCGACCTTCGTCGTCGGCTTCCCAGGCGAGACCGAGGAGGACTTCGAGTATCTGCTCGACTGGCTGGACGAGGCCCAGCTCGACCGGGTCGGCGCCTTCCGCTTCGAGCCGGTCGAGGGTGCCGCCGCCAATGCCCTGCCCGATCACGTCCCCGAGAAGGTGAAGGAAGAGCGTTACGCGCGGATCATGGAAAAGACCGCCGCCATCTCCGCCGCCAAGCTCGCCGCCAAGGTGGGTCGCACGCTGCCCGTCATCATCGACGCGGTGGACGAGGAAGGCGGCGCGACCGGCCGCAGTCAGGCCGACGCGCCCGAGATTGACGGCGAGGTCTTCCTGCGCGATGCCGGGCATCTGAGCGTCGGCGATATCGTGCCCGTCGCCATCGAGGATGCCGACGATCACGACCTTTACGGCGTTCCCGTCACAGGAAACGGATAAGCATCATCACCAGGCCGATCATCGAGACGATATAGGCCAGCGACCGCACGTAGCGGACGCCGAAGATATAAAGCGGCACATAGGCGACCCGCGCGAGGAACCACACCCACGCGCCGGTCGCCGCGATGCCTCCGCTCTGTCCGGTGACGGCCAGGCCCAATGCGAGCGCGATGAAGATGGGCCATGTCTCGCGATAATTGGCCGAGGCCCGCTCGGCGCGACCCGCATAGCGGCCCAATGGCGCAGGCGTCCCGTCGCGCGGCCCCGCATTCCAGCCGATACCCCGGTCCAGCGTCGCGAGTTGCGATTGCAACGCGATATGGACGAAGAGCAGGATGATCGACCAGCCGAGGATGGTCAGTTCGGTGGTCATCTTTTCCGTGTCCCTTTTTTGCTCTCCACCCTGGCGAAGGCCGGGGTCCAGCTCGACCGCCATAAGCGGCGCGCCTTGCGCTCTACAACGCGACACACGGCACCTTGACCCCGGCCATCGCCGGGGTGGGAAGGAATGTTGCGTTGGACTTCGCTGGCGAGCGGCTAGCCCTGCCCCGAAAGCGCCCCGTTGCACCGTCCCCACAAACCTGCTTCCTTGCGCGCCATGAGATACCCCCATTTGCTGGCGGCGATCGCGTTCATCGCCCCCGCCCCGCTGCTCGCCCAGGCACTGACCCCGGCGGAAACCCAGAAGATCGATGCTCTGGTGACCAAGACGCTGGCCGATACCGGCGTACCGTCCGCCTCGATCGCGGTCGTTCGCGGCGGTCGGATCGTCCTCGCCAAGGCGTATGGCAAACAGTTCGAGGGGCAGACCGGGCCCGCCGATCCCAAACTCCCCTACCAGATCGCCTCGGTGTCCAAGCAGTTCACCGCCACCGCGATCCAGTTGCTCGCCGACGAGGGCAAGCTGTCGCTCGACGACACCGTCTCCAAATACGTCCCCGGCATCACCGGCGGCGACACGATCACGATCCGCCAGTTGCTCAGCCACACCTCTGGCCTGCGCGACTATTGGCCGCAGGATTACAGCTTCAAGGCGATGGCGACGCCGACCACACCGCAAGGGATCGTCGACCGCTGGGCCAAGGCGCCGCTCGACTTCGCGCCCGGCACCCAGTGGCAATATTCCAACACCGGCTATGTCGTGGCGGGCATGATCGTCGAGAAGGTGACGGGTCAGCCGTTGCTCGATTTCCTCCAGGCGCGCGTGTTCCGGCCGCTCGGCATCCGCGCGATCGACCAGGACAAGGCGGTCGGCCCCGGCTTTCCGCAAGGCTATCTGCGCCACGCGCTGGGCCCCGTGCGGGTCGAGACGCCGGCGGCCCCGGGCTGGCTCTACGCCGCGGGCGAGCTGTCGATGTCTCCGCAAGATCTGGCCAAATGGGACGTAGCGCGCATGAACCGCACGCTCCTGCCGCCCAAGACCTGGGCCGAGCAGGAAAATCCGGTGAAGCTGACCGACGGCTCGAACACCAATTACGGCCTGGGCGTCAGCGTCGGGACCGCCGACGGCCGCCGTTTCGTCGAGCATAGCGGCGAGGCGGTCGGCTTCCTGACCGAAAATATCGTGTACCCCGACGACAAGGCCGCCGTGGTGGTCGCGGTCAATGCCTGGTTCGCCGATGCGCAGAGCCGCATCGCCAACGGCATTGCCGAAACCGTCCTGCCCGCGCCCCAGGCCAATGCCGAGGACGCCGCCGCGCTGGCCCGCACCAAATCGATCTATGCACAGTTGCAGGCAGGCCAGCTCGACAAGGCCCTGCTGACCGAGGACGCGGCCTATTATTTCACGCCCGCGACCATCGCCGATTACCGCACCAGCCTGTCCCCGCTGGGCGCGCAGGGCAAGATCGAGCAGACGGGCCGCACGCGCCTTCGTGGCGGGTTCGTCAACCGGTCGTACCGCGTCACCTATCCGAACCGCACCCTGCGCATCAGCACCTATGCCGAGCCGGGGACGAACGGCCGTATCGAACAGTTTCTCGTGAGCCCCGCCGAATGACCGATTTTGCCTCCCTGCTTCAACCCGATCGCGGCCAGAGTGCGCGTACGATCACCCTGGTCGCGCCGGATACGTTCGACGCATGGCTGGGCCGCCAGTCGGTGGCGACCCGCGCGCTGGCAACGGCGCAGCGTTTCACGGGCAAGTCCGGCACGCATCTGTTGGTCCCGCAAGACGACGGGATCGCGGTCGTCGCCGGGGTCGGCGATGCCGCCTCACCCTGGGCGCTGGCGAAACTGGCCGAAACCTTGCCCGAGGGCAGCTATCGGCTCGACGGAGCGGAAGTCGGTGCCAATGCGCTAGGCTGGCTGCTCGGCCAGTATCGCTTCACCCGCTATCGCAATGCCGAGGATCAGGGGCCCCGTATCCTGCTGACCCGCGATGTCGCCCACCGGGATGAGATGATCCGGCTGGCCGCCGCGACTGCCCAGGTGCGCGATCTGGTCAATACCGGCGCGGGCGACCTGGGCCCCGCCGAGCTGGAAGCCGAGGCCGAGGCGCTGGCCCGCACACATCACGCGCAGGTCACCGTGACCAGCGGCGATGCGCTGGCCCGCGGCTATCCGATGATCCACGCGGTCGGCCAGGCCGCAACGCGCGAGCGCGCGCCCCGCCTGATCGAGCTGCACTGGGGCGACCCCACCCATCCGCGCATCGCGATCGTCGGCAAGGGCGTGTGCTTCGACACCGGCGGGCTGGATATCAAGCCCTCGTCCGGGATGCGATTGATGAAGAAGGACATGGGCGGCGCGGCCCATGCGCTGGCACTGGCCAGCCTGGTCATGGCGGCGCGACTGCCGGTGCGGCTCCACCTGCTGATCCCGGCGGTTGAGAATGCGGTATCGGCGGCATCCTTCCGCCCCGGCGACGTGCTGAAGACGCGCAAGGGCCTGACGGTCGAGAACACCAACACCGATGCCGAAGGCCGCCTGATCCTGGGCGACGCGCTGACCCGCGCGGGTGAGGAAAGCCCCGAGCTGATCCTCGACTTCGCCACGCTGACCGGCGCGGCGCGCGTGGCACTGGGCCCCGACCTGCCGCCGCTGTTCACCGATGACGAGGCGCTGGCGACGGACCTGCTCGCGGCCGCGGCGGCGGAGGACGATCCCGTGTGGCGGATGCCGTTGTGGGACGGGTATGACGACATGCTCAAGTCCGACATTGCCGACATGGTCAATGCCCCGGACGGCGGCTTTGCAGGGGCGATCACCGCAGCGCTGTTCCTGCGGCGCTTCGTGCCCAAGGATACGGCCTGGGCACATCTGGATGTGTTTGCTTGGCGGCCTTCGGGTAAGCCAGGGCGGCCCAAGGGGGGTGACGCCTATGCCCTGCGCGCCGCGTATCGGATGTTGAAGGGGCGGTATCCGGCGGCTTGAGGTTCCAGCGTGGCCTTCGACTGCGCTCAGGCTGAACGGGGAGGTGGGACCAAAACCCCCACAGCCGTTCACGCTGAGCGAAGTGGAAGCGCACGCCCCAACCTCACCAAAAAATTACAACCCCGCCGCCGCCTCGATGATCGGCACGAACTTCGCCGCCGTCAGGCTCGCGCCGCCGACCAGCGCGCCATCGACATTGTCCACCGCCAACAGTGTCGCGGCATTCTCGCCCGTCACCGAGCCACCGTACAGGATCCGCACCCCGTCCGCCGCATCGCCGATCAGCATGCGCAGCTTGGCGCGGGCGATGGCATGGATGCTGGCGACCTCGTCCACCGTCGGCGTGCGGCCCGTGCCGATCGCCCAGCGGGGTTCATAGGCCAGCGTGAACCAGCTGCCGTCCGCATTGTCGGGCACCGACTTCTCGATCTGCGCCTGGACCACGCGCTCGGCGCGGCCCGCATTGCGCTCCGCCTCGGTCTCACCGCAGCACAGGATGACGTTCAGTCCCTGGCGATGCGCCGCCGCCGCCTTGGCCCAGGCGTCCTGGCTGGTTTCGCCCTGGTCGGCGCGGCGCTCCGAATGGCCGACGATCGTGAAGCGGGCCCCCGCCTCCTGGACCATCGCGGCCGAGACGCAGCCGGTATGCGCACCCGAATCGGCTTCGTGCACATCCTCGGCACCGATGGCCAGTCCTGGTGCCCGCTCGGCGGCGGGGGCGATCAGCGTGAAGGGCACCGCCATCGCGACGTCGACACCGGGAGCTGCTTCTGCGGCCTGCGCGATGCCGTCCAGTTCGGCCAGCGCGGCACGCGAGCCGTTCATCTTCCAGTTGCCCGCCACCAGTTTGCGCCGTGCCATATCAGGCTCCCAAATGAGTCGCATGTTATACGTGTTCAACACCGATAGCGATTTGCGCTTCCTGCACAAGCTTGATGCGAAGCCGCCTCCCCCCTAAAGCACATCCCGATTTTCTTTCTTGCCGATCGGTCGTCCATGCTCAGCTTCTTCCGCCGGATCATCAATTCCAAGGCCGGCGTCGTCGTCACCTTCATCGTGCTGGGCGTGATCGCGATCGCGTTCGCCGCGGGCGACGTGACGAACATCTCCAGCATGGCTGGTGGCATCACCGGGTCCGAAGTCGCCAAGGTCGGCAGTGCGAAGATCACCGCCAACGACCTGCGCACCGCCGCGCAGAACGAGGTCGCGGCCTATCGCCAGGAACAGCCCACGCTCGACATGGCGCAGTTCATCGCGGCGGGCGGCTTCGAGGGCACGCTCCAGCGCGAGATCACCGGCCTGTCGCTGGAGCAATTCGGCAAGGACCAGGGCATGGTCGTCTCGCGTCGCCTGATCGACGGGCAGATCGCCTCGATCCCGGCCTTTCGCGGTCCCAACGGCCAGTTCGATCCGGCGCTGTACCAGCAGTTGCTGGCGCAGCGGAAGATGACCGACCTGCAGGTCCGCACCGATCTGGAGCGTACGACCTTTGCCCAGCAGCTGACCGTGCCGACGATCGGCGCAACCCAGTTCGCGACGCAGATGGCGCTGCCCTATGCCTCGCTGCTCCTCGAAAAGCGTCAGGGCGAGGTCGGCTACATCCCGACCCGCCTGGTGCCCGCAGGCGCAGCGCCCAGCGACGCCGACATCAAGACCTTCTACACCCGCAATGCGCGCCGCTACACGCTGCCCGAGCGTCGCACCGTCCGCTATGCGCTGGTCAACACCGCCGCCGTCGCCGCCCAGTCGAGCCCAAGCGACGCCGAGATCGCACGCGACTATCAGACCAATGCCGCGAAATATGCCGCCGCGCAGAAGCGTGACGTGACCCAGGTCGTCGTCCTGGACCAGGCGGGTGCGAACGCGCTGGCCGCCAAGGCGAAGGCAGGCACCTCGCTTGCCGACGCCGCACGCGCAGCCGGGCTGGAGGCGTCGGTCCAGAAGGGTGTCGTGAAGGCCGCCTATGCCGCGCAGAGCTCGGCCGCCGTCGCCGATGCCGTCTTCGGCGCGGGCCAGGGTGCCATCGTCGGCCCGGTCCGCGGCACGCTGGGCTTCGTGGTGGCCAAGGTTGACGCGATCACCCAGGTTCCGGGCAAGACGCTGGCGCAGGCGCGGCCCGAGATCGTCACCGAGCTGACCAAGCAGAAGCAGGCCGCTGCGCTGGGCGAATTGCGCAACACGATCGAGGATGCGCTGTCCGGCAACGCGACCTTCGACGAGGTGGTCGCCGACCGCAAGCTGCAGGCGCAGACGACCCCGGCCGTGACCGCGCAAGGGACCGCGCCCGATGCCCCGACCTTCCAGGCGACGCCGGAACAGCGTGCGATGATCACCGCCGCCTTCACCGGCGAAGAGGGCGACGCGCCGCAGATCGTGCCGATCGGCCAGGATGGCAGCTTCGCCGTCGTCGGCGTCGGCAAGATCCAGCGTTCCGCCCCGCGCCCGCTGGCGCAGGTCCGTAACCAGGTCGTCGCCGACCTGACCGCCGACCGCGCCCGTGCCGCCGCCCGCAAGCTGGCGAACACCGTACTGGCCAAGGTCAACAAGGGCATGTCGATGGCGCAGGCGCTGAAGGAAACCGGGCTGGCCGTACCGCCCGCCCGCCCGATCGCCGCGTCGCGCCGCGACCTGGCCGCCGCGCAGAACACCCCCGCCGCCGCCCCGCTCGCCCTGCTGTTCTCGATGCCGCAGAACAAGGCGCGGACGCTGGAGGCTCCGCAGAACGAAGGCTGGTACGTCATTCGCGTGACCAAGATCGAACCGGGCAACGCGACCGGCAACGACGCCGCGATCCGCGCTGCCCGCGCCGATCTGGGCCGTCTGATCGGCCGCGAATATGTGTCGCAGTTCGCGCGTGCGGTGCGTGACGCGGTGGTCGTGAAGACCGATCCCAAGGCGATCGCCAAGGTCCGCTCGGAGCTGCTGGCCAATGGCGGCAACTAAGGGCGACGGCGGCGTTGCGCGGTTGGCCGATGGCCAGCCGCAGCTGATCTGGCGGCGGCAGATCGCCGATACCGAGACGCCGGTCGCCGCTGCGCTGAAGCTGATCGAGCCTGGTCGTGGCGACTTCCTGCTTGAATCGGTCGAGGGCGGCGCGACGCGTGGACGCTACAGCCTGATCGGTCTTGCGCCCGACCTGGTCTTTCGCGCCGAGGGGCACGATGCCGCGATCAACCGGCACTGGGCCAGCGATCGCGACGCCTTCGTGCCGTGTACCGCACCGACGCTGGAGGCGCTGCGCCAGCTGGTGGCGGAATGCCGCGCCGAGGTGCCCGAGGGACTGCCGTCGGCGCTCGCGTGTCTGGTCGGCTATTTCGGCTATGAGACGGTGGGACTGGTCGAAACGCTGCCCCAGCCCGAGGCCGATCCGCTCGGCCTGCCCGACATGATCTTCGTCCGGCCGACCGTCATCCTGGTCTTCGACCGGCTGGCCGATGCGCTGTACCTCGTGGCACCGGTCTGGCCCGATGCCACACGCGATCCCGCCCGGATGATCGCCGAGGCGGAGGAACGGCTGGACGCCACCGCGGCCCGGCTGGCGACCGCGACGGTCCCCGCCCCGGTTCGCGCCGAACTGCCCGAACCATCCTATCGACCCGCCCTGCCCCCCGGCCGCTATGACGAGATGGTGGCGCGCGCGAAGGACTATATCGTCGCGGGCGATATCTTTCAGGTAGTGCTGGCGCAGCGTTTCTCCGCGCCCTTCACGCTGCCGCCGTTCGAGCTGTATCGCAGCCTGCGGCGGATCAACCCGTCGCCCTTCCTCTATCACCTCGACCTGCCCGGCTTTTCGCTGATCGGATCGAGCCCGGAAATCCTGGTCCGCGTCCGCAACGACGAGGTGACGATCCGCCCGATCGCGGGCACGCGCCCGCGCGGCAAGACGCGCGCGGAGGATGCCGCCAACCGCGACAGCCTGCTCGCCGATCCCAAGGAACGCGCCGAGCATCTGATGCTGCTCGACCTGGGTCGCAACGACGTTGGCCGTGCATCGTCGTCGGGCAGCGTGCGGGTCACCGACAGCTACATGGTCGAATTCTACAGCCATGTGATGCACATCGTATCGAACGTCGTCGGTCATCTTGCCGAGGACAAGGACGCCCTCGACGCGCTGTTCGCCGGTTTCCCGGCAGGCACGGTCAGCGGCGCGCCCAAGGTTCGCGCATGCCAGATCATCGCCGAGCTCGAGCCGGAGCGGCGCGGCGCCTATGCGGGCGGTGTCGGCTATTTCTCGCCCGACGGCTCGATGGATTCGTGCATCGTGCTCCGGACCGCGGTGGTCAAGGACGGCACGATCCACGTCCAGGCGGGCGCAGGCATCGTCGCCGACAGCGACCCCGCCTATGAGCAGCGCGAATGCGAGGCCAAGGCCGGTGCGATGCTCGCCGCCGCCCGCGACGCGGTCGCCCGCGCGGGTGAGGGTCGGTTCGGGCAGTAGGTCTTGCCACGCGTGATTTGAATGGACGGGAGGCCGGTTCCGACCAGGGCGGAAGTGCTGTCAGACGCCGCGTGGCAGGCGGCGCGTCACGGCCTGCGGCTCAAAGCAGCGCCGGGACCATGTCGACCATCGCGGCCGCCCCGAAGCATCCGTACGCGATCATTGGGTTGCCTGCCGACCGGCACGTCGATATCCCGTCTGTAGTGACGATAAACCAACCTGACAGTCGGCAGGAGCTTGCAAAAGCCCTGATCGCGACCGGTATCGAGGATCGCGCCGCTTTTCGCCAACTCTATGCGCTGACGTCGGCAAGGCTCTTCGGTGTCTGCCTTCGCATCTGTGGCGAGCGACAGGCGGCGGAGGATGTGCTGCAAGAGGTCTACGCCATCATCTGGCGGCGGGCCGGTGCCTATCAACCGGGGGAGGCCAGTCCGTTTGCCTGGTTGGCCACCATCGCCCGCAATCGCGCGATCGATTATCGTCGGGCCATGGGCCGTCGGCCCGCCACGTCGTTGGACGAGGTGGCGGAGCCTGCCGCATCGGGCCGTCTCGCCCTTGAGGGTCTTTTGCTGGACGAGGAGGAGCGCAAGCTGCACGGGTGCCTGGACCGCCTGAGCGATACGCAGCGCGACGCGATCCGAACGGCCTTCTTCGAAGGGATCACATATGCCGGGCTAGCCGATCTGCGCGAGGTGCCGACGAGCACCATCAAGAGCCGGATCAGGCGTGGCCTCGAACGCCTCAAGGAGTGTCTCGACAATGACGCCTGATGAGGCCGATCTGTCCGCGGCAGAACTGGCACTGGGCGTGCTGGAGGGTGACGAATATCGCGCGGCATCACGCCGGATGCTGGTGGATCCAGCCTTCGCGCGCGATGTCGCATGGTGGCGACGGCATCTGGCCGCCTTCTATCTCGAGGTGGAACCCGTCGAGCCGAGCGCCCAGTTGGAGCGCAAGATTCTGGCGGTGGGCGACAATGACAATCGCCCGGCGGGACCGTGGCGTGCGATCGCGGGTGTCGCCGGCATCGCGGCCGCCGTCCTGCTGACGGTCGTCGTCACCCGTCCCGACACGCCAGCCCCTGTCGCATCGCGTGTCAGCCAGCCTGCCCCCTTACTCTTTGCGGTGCTCACGCCCGAAAAGGCCGCGCCGATCGCCGCATTCTTCGATCCCAATACCCGCATATTGAAGCTGCGCGACGTACCGTCCGTGAGCCGTGGCCAGGATGCGCAGCTATGGGCGATCGGAAATGACGGGGTTCCCCATGCGGCGGGCCTCTTGAGCCGTGGGCGCGGTATTCCCCTGAAAATCTCTCCGCAGATTGCCATGGCGGCGGGCACCACCCTTGCCATCTCGGTGGAGCCGATGGGTGGCTCGCCCAAGCCGACACCGACAGGACCGGTCATTGCCACAGGACAGCTGACAAAAATCTGAGGGCCGATCCGCGCCGCTGCACCCGAAGACGGGTCGTGCGGTCAGTCAGGAGCGGCACACCATGCGGCGGGAGGGATCGTAACGCCCCCGGACGATCCGTGGCGCGATGACGGCGGCCGCGCTGCCCCGGGCACCGCCGCATTGGTACGATGATGATGCCAAGAAGGAACGGGAAGGCGTGGCGACGCCTCCCCGTTCCCCTATCGAGCCGCGCCGTGCGCTCCGTTATCCGGCTGCCGCACGCCGATATCGGTGATCGTCGAGGCGAGAGACATTGCTGGCGTCCTGCCCGCCATGATGGGCGATCGAGAAGCGTGACATTTGCCGGGAGAGTTCGTCGGCCTCCCCTGCCAGGCTCCGGGCGGCTGCGGTCGCCTCCTCGACCATGGCGGCGTTTTGCTGCGTGACCATATCCATCTGGCTGACGGCGATATTCACCTGCTGAAGCCCGCTGCTCTGGTTTTCGGCCGAGACGGCGATGTCGTTGACGAGTTGGTTGATCTCGGTGATGCGCGACACGATGCGCCCCAGCGCCTTGCCAGTCTCGTTGACCAGGCCGACGCCCGCATCGACCTGTTCGACGGACACCGAGATGCGCTCCTTGACGTCCTTGGCCGCGTCGGCGGACCTTTGGGCC
The DNA here is from genome assembly GCF_036663655.1 of Sphingomonas flavida. Taxonomy (NCBI): domain Bacteria; kingdom Pseudomonadati; phylum Pseudomonadota; class Alphaproteobacteria; order Sphingomonadales; family Sphingomonadaceae; genus Sphingomonas; species Sphingomonas flavida. Next base: position 147,651 of record NZ_JAXOJH010000003.1, on the reverse strand, counting down.
AGGGCACGAACCTCGGAGGCGACGACCGCAAAGCCCTTGCCGGCATCGCCCGCTCGGGCAGCCTCCACCCCGGCGTTCAGGGCCAGCAGGTTGGTCTGGAACGCGATACCGTCGATAACCGATATGATGTCGGAAATTTCGGTGGAGGCCCGCTCGATCCCGTTCATCGCGGCCACGGCATCTTCCATGATCCGACCCGAATACTGGACCTCATCCTTGGCGTGACCGACCATCTCGCGCACCAGCCCGGCCTGCTCGGCCGTCTTGCGCACGGTGGTGGTGATCTCGTCCATCGCCGCAGCCGTTTCCTCCAGGCTGGCCGCCTGTTGCTCGGTCCGCTGCGACAGGTCATCGGATGCCTGCCGGATGTCCAAGGCGCTGTTGATGATCTCGCCGGACGACACCGATACCTGGGACATGGCACCCTGAAGCGCATCCGCCGCGCGATTGAAGTCGTTCTTGATCGCGGCAAAGGGACCATCGAGTTCATTGTCCAGACGGGACAGCAGGTCGCCCTCCGCCAGCTTGGACAGCGCGGCCCCCACGCTGTTGACGATCAGGGTCGCCTGCGCCTTCTTGGCCTGATCCGCCGCCAGCAGCTGCCCGCGCAGATTGTTGAGTGCGGCGGCCAGTTGCCCGACCTCGTCACGGCGATCAGCATCGATCGACGCGACGGCCATGTTCCCGCTGGCCAGTTCGGTCAGGCCCTGGGTGACCGCGTTTACCGGCCGGGCGATCTGCCGCACCAGCAGGACGAGGATGGCGATGGCCAGCAACAGGCTGACCAGCATTCCGCCGACGATGGCGCGGGAGATCATGGCGAAGGCCGCTTCCTGCGACGCCTGTCGCTCGGCCAGGAGCAGGTTTTCCGTGGCGATCACCGCCCCCGCCTGCGCGCGAAGCCGATCCATCAGCGCCTTGCCGAGGCCCTTCCCCGCACTGGCGCGCGCCTCCGCCTGCGTCGCCTGCGCCGCCATCAATGCGATATTCGGTAGTGCGATTTCATCACGCCAGCGTCGGGCCAACGCACCGACATCGGTCAGGCGGACCTGCTGCTCCGGATTGTCGCTGGTCAGTCGACGGGCTTCCTTCATCACGCGATCGAAGTCCGACATACCCTGATCATAGGGCGCCAGGAAATCTCGGTTGGCTGTCAGCAAATAGCCGCGAAGCCCCGTTTCCTGATTGATCATCGCTTCGACGAGCTTGTTCGAGGCCATGATGACCTTGTACGTGTGCTCGTTGATGTTCGTCGTCTCGCGAACCTGGTTCTTTTTGGTGTATATGACGAAGTTCATCGTCAACGTCAGCGCCAGAATAACCCCCAAACACAGGGCAAGCTTTCTCACCATTGTCAGGTTATCAAAAAAGCGCATAGGATCATATCCCGATGATATCCGCCATCTGCCATACACGGGCAATCTGGCGGCAAACTGATAACAGATCATGCCCCCGTATTTTCAATACTGATGACAGCTGCGCGATCATACACAGCATCAATCCGAACATGACGCGCAGCCGGATATGACCCACTCCGTTAAAAAGCGGTATACGGCCTGCACATGCGCCGTGATCTCATATATCTAATTTCTGCCGTTCCAGCGATTTTGAACGGAACCTATGAGTTTTTTACGCATTTTAGCATGTTTTCTTTTTTTTGCAGACCGCATGAGAAGCACACAACGCCCAACATCTTCTCCGCAACTACACTGTCTGCAATAACTATTTCCAAGCACCGCGTGCAAATGAGGGTTGCTGCTCTCACATCTGATCTCGATACACCGCCAGCGTTCTTGCCAGCGCGGCCTGGTCGAGCATCTCGCGCTCGACATTCTGCTTGAGCTCCACCCCCAGCGCCTGGGTTGTCTGACGGGCGTGTGGCAGGGCTTCACCAAGGGCATGAAGAACCTTGAAGGCGCGAATGGCCACCTCTTCCTCGCCAGCCCCTTCGCGCACGATCGGCGCGAAACCGGCGCGCACCAACTCGTCCACGGACGGACGCGGCACATGGACCGGCGGCAATTCATCGCCATGCGAAGGCGTCTGCGCCGGCAGTTCGCTCAGGGTCCGCAGCAGCGCGCTCAGCACCTCTATGGCGGTACCGGGATCGTTGGTGGCGGGGGCAAGCGCCCGCCCGGCAATCTCGCCAAGTGCGATCTGCCCCAGCCGGGGATCATGATCGAAATCACGATGCCGCTCGATGACAAACGCGTCCGACAGTTCGTCATCCCGTACCGCGCTACCGCCGACCACGCGGAGCAGCGGACGCCCCTTGTGCACCAGGGTGCCTGGGATCGCTTCCACATGCACGATGATGCCGTGGCTTCGCGCCACGCTCGCGAGGCGCCCGATATCGACATGGGTCACATAGCCGATGCCCTGCGACAGCACCGATCGCGCATTGGCCGGAACCGGAATAGCCGGTCGTCCACCCTGATAGGGATCCTTCGCGAACGCCACGATGGCGGATCGCGCCGCATCCTCGACCCGGTCGATCACATCCGACATCCGCCCGAATGCGGCAAGATGGGCGATCCAACGCAAGAGGGTGACGACCACCAGCGCCACGAGCAGGACCGTGGCGATCAACAGCAGCACCCGCCCCTGCCCACCGTAAAGGCGGGTTTGCAGGCCGATGATGCCCACCACGGCAAAGATGAACGCCCCGAGGAATGTCGAAAGCGCATTTTGCGACATGCGATCCGAGATCAGCAGCTGTGTCGCCCGCGGCGTCGCCAGCTGGGTTGCCGACGAATAGGCGCTGACCATGGCCGTCAAGGAGAAGGTGGTCACTGCCAGCATTGAGGAGGCGATGATCTCCAATACCGTGCCGACGGCATTCTGACCGATATCGCCGGTAAAATGATAGGGGACGGCTCGTGCGACGATCCCCGCAAAAGCGGCGACCACCACGCTGGCGGCGCTGATGAGCGCGGCGCGGAACCAGATCTTCCGAGCGATACGATGGAGGAGCCATCCGATACGAGCCTTTGAAAGCATTTGGCGCCTCTATACTTTGTCGCGGCTTACGCCACCTTGGCCGAAGATGGTCGTCGTCGACCCGAACTCGGCGCGTCGGGCATGATCGAACAACCACTGCAGGGCATCGAATGCCCGGTGGGTTATACGCGGGCCCGTGATGATCGGTTCACGATTCCCCTGAGCACGCCCGTTTCCCCTACCATGCCGCTCACCGCGACACGCCGTCCGGACGATCCGGAACCAGCTATCCGTGATTGGCGCTTCGTCGCCCGATATCGACTGGTCGCGCAGCCAGGTGAACTGGGCGCGGGCTTCGCCTCGGTATGGCGCAAAATGCGATTTTCATGATAGCGACGCGCGCAGGAACAAGCCACAAGAACGCCCTATGCGCCGACCATTCCTCGCCTGCACCCTTCTCTGCTGTATCGCCGGGGGCACGCTTCTCCCCGCCCCGGCGTCAGCGAGTTCGCCGGAGTTGACGGGCCTGGAGCGGACGCTCAACGCCCTGGTTGCGAGCCGATCGAGTGATTATGGCATCGCCGTGCTCGACCTGCGCAACGGTTCGGCGGCGTCCGTCAGGGGTGACATAGCGTACCCCATGGCCAGCACGGTGAAGCTTGCGATTGCCGGTGCCTATCTTACCGATGTCGACCATGGCCGACGCAGCCTGAGCGACATGATTGCGGGTCGGTCCGCCGCCACCCTGATGGAACTCATGATCGTGCGCAGCGACAATCACGCGGCCGATCTACTCCTTGCAAGGGTCGGTGGCCCGGCGGCGGTCCAGCAATGGCTGTCGTCGAACGGCATTTCCGGCATTCGGATAGACCGGAACATCGCACAATTGCTTCGCGAGCGTGGGCACCTCTTCGACAGCAAGGACGTCGCCACACCCAATGCCATGGTGTCGCTGTTGTACAAGCTGAACAGCGGCACGCTCCTGACTGTCGAAAGCCGCAGCCTGTTGTTCAACCTGATGAGCCGGTGCGTGACGGGCACGCGCCGGATCCGCGCCCTTCTGCCCGCAGGCACCCGCGTGGAAGACAAGACCGGAACGCTCGACGGCGTGACGAACGATGTCGGCTTTATCAACATGCCCGACGGTCGTCGGCTGGCCGTCGCCGTCTTCGCCAAGGGCGGTCGTGATCGCCAGGTCGGCATCGCTCAAGTCGCGCGCGTCATCTACGACCATTTCGCAGACCTCGGACGCAATGCGCTCACATATTTCATGGAGCTGAAATAGGTCGGTTTGACCACGGCTGATTCGGAAGGCTTTGCTGCATGAGTGCGCGCGCCACCTGTCTGAAGCAGGTAGCGAACACGCAAACCAAACTACTGCCTGTGGCGACGTTCGTTGCCACCAAGTCCTAACGGCGGCGAGCGCCACGACACCATTGAAAGAAATGGTAAGGCCACCGTCGTCAGGTCGCGAAGCACCCGCTCGCCCCGGACCTGCGGCCGGGCCCTTACTCTCCGTCAGCCGTGGCAGGCGGCGTAGCCTCGGCACGGCGGGCGCGGCGCTCGGCCTGGTATTGCTGGTTCCACATCATGCTGCACCCGCTCTGGCCGCCGGTGCCGACCGGCGAGCAGGTGTCGGGGATACCGCCCGCCACGCGACCGACCTGATCCATGGTCGCGGCGCGGTTGACCCAGCTCTGGTTCTGCGCCGGGATAGGGTTGTCGTTCCGCAGCGCCTTGGGGATGCGGTAGGGCTCGTCGTCGCGACCGCACACGACCACCTCTTCGGCCGTGCTTGCGGGGCATTTCTGATCACCGGTCAGCGTCACCTGGCGCACGCGCTTGGGCGGCTGTCCGGTCGAGGCCTGCTGATCCTGCGACGCCTGCTGGGCAAGCGCCGCCCCCGGGGTGAGCAACAAAGCGGCGATCAGGGCGACACGAACCATGGCGTTGAAACTCCTTCAATCCCTACAACGTCGAAGGCCGCGCATGGCTCCACGCTGAACGGCCGCCACACCAGAACCGGAATCGGGCGAATTTAGGGCCATGGTGCGCCGGGAAGCGTGATTTTGTCGTGCCGGGCGGCGTCGGCGGGCGTTGCACGCGGCGTACGATCGGCTATGGCAAGGCCATGATCCTGGTCGTCGACAATTACGACAGCTTCACCTGGAACCTCGTCCATTATCTTCAGGAATTGGGCAGTGAGGTGGAGGTGGTCCGCAATGACGCGATCTCGGCGGGCCAAGCGCTCTCGTCGGGAGCGCAAGCCTTTCTCATCTCTCCCGGCCCGTGCACGCCGACCGAGGCGGGCGTCAGCCTGGACCTGGTCGCCGCCGCCGCCGAGGCGGGTCGCCCGCTGCTGGGCGTATGCCTGGGCCATCAGGCGATCGGCCAGCATTTCGGCGGCCTCGTCCAGCGTGGCGGGCTGATGCATGGCAAGACCTCGCCCGTCCATCACGACGGCACCGGGCTTTTCCGCGGCCTGCCCTCCCCCTTCACCGCGACCCGTTATCACTCGCTGATCGTCAACGACGTGCCCGACAGCCTGGTCGTCAATGCACGTGCCGAGGATGGCACGGTGATGGGCTTCCGCCACGCCACGCTGCCGATCCACGGCGTCCAGTTCCATCCCGAAAGCATCGCCACCGAATATGGCCATGCGATGCTCGCCAATTTCCTGCGCGAGGCGGGCGTGGCGCATGAATTGCCCGAGCGGCTTCGCCCACCGGTCGGACACGCCGCGTGACCACCCTCACCCTGCTGCCCGATCCCGTCAGTCCGCTGTCGCGCGAAAGCGCCTATGCCGCGTTCGCCGACATTCTCGACGGCCGTGCCGGTGAAGAGGCGATCGCGACCTTCCTGATCGCCTTGTCCGAGCGCGGTGAAACCTCGATCGAGATTGCCGAGGCGGCCCGCGCCATGCGCGAACGGCTGATCCCGATCGAAGCGCCCGAGGGCACGATCGACGTCTGCGGCACCGGCGGCGACGGGCACCACACGCTGAACGTCTCGACCGCGGTATCGCTGGTCGTGGCGGCGCTGGGCGTGCCGGTCGCCAAGCATGGCAACCGCGCGGCGTCGTCCAAGGCGGGGGCGGCCGATACGCTGGAGGTGCTCGGCCTCGACATGGAGCGTGCGGGGCTGGTTGCGCAGGCCAGCCTGGCCGATATCGGCATCGCTTTCCTGTTCGCCGCCAACCACCATCCCGCGATGGCGCGGATCACGCCGATCCGACGGCAGATCGGTCGGCGGACGATCTTCAACTTGATGGGGCCGCTCGCCAATCCCGCGCATGTCGGCCGCCAGCTGATCGGCATCGCGCGTCCCGATTACGCCAGCGTCTATGCCGAGGCGCTGGACCAGCTGGGTGCCGAGGCGGCGTTGGTCGTGTCGGGCGAGGAAGGGCTGGACGAGCTGTCGGGCGCAGGCCCCAGCATCGCGGTGTCCGTCGGCGACATCACCGCGCCCGCGACGATCTCGCCCGAGGATGCGGGGCTCCCTCGCCACCCCATCACCGCCATTCGCGGCGGCGACGCCCGGCACAATGCCGGGGCGCTTCGCCGCCTTCTCGCCGGAGAGACGGGCGCGTACCGCGACGCCGTCCTCCTCAACGCCGCCGCCGCGCTGCTGGTCGCCGGGCACAGCCGCGACCTGCATACTGGCGCGGTCGCCGCTGCCCGCGCGATCGACACGGGCGAGGCCGCGGCGCTCCTCGATCGATGGATTGCCTACCGATGACGATGCTCGACCGCATCCTGGAAACCAAGCGTGCCGATGTCGCGGCGCGCAAGGCGACGATGTCGCACGCCGATCTGGACGCCAAGATCGCGACCGTCTCCGCGCCGCGTGGCTTTCGTGCCGCGCTCGACGCCAAGACTGGCCATGCGCTGATCGCCGAGGTCAAGAAGGCCAGCCCGTCCAAGGGGCTGATCCGCGAGGATTTCGATCCCCCCGCCCATGCCCGCGCCTATGAGGCCGGGGGTGCGGCCTGCCTGTCGGTGCTGACCGACGAACGCTGGTTCCAGGGGGCGGACGTGTTCCTGGAACAGGCGCGGGCGGCGGTGTCGATCCCGGTCCTGCGCAAGGACTTCATGGTCGACCCCTGGCAGGTCCACGAGTCGCGTGCGCTGGGCGCCGACGCGATCCTGATCATCGTCGCCGCGCTGGACGACACGCAGATGCAGGAGATCGAGGCCGCCGCGATCGAATGCGGCATGGACGCCCTGGTCGAGGTGCACGACGCCGCCGAGATGGAGCGTGCCGCTCGGCTCAAGTCGCGCCTGATCGGGGTGAACAACCGCGACCTTCGCGACTTCTCGGTCGACTTCCAGCGGACCTACGAACTGGTCGGCCATGCCCCCGCCGGATCGACCTTCGTCGCCGAGAGCGGCCTGACGACGCGTGCCGACCTGGACGCGATGGCCGCACATGGCATTCGCTGCTTCCTTGTCGGCGAGGCGCTGATGCGTCAGCATGACGTCGAGGCGGCAACCCGCGCGCTGATCGGATGAGCGGCCTTACCCATCTGGACGACGAAGGCTCGGCCCGCATGGTCGATGTCGGGGCCAAGGCGGTGACGGCGCGGCAGGCGATCGCGCAGGGTCGTGTCACCATGGCCCGCGACGCCGCCGCCGCGATCCGAGCAGGCAGCGTCCAGAAGGGCGACGTACTGGCGGTCGCGCGCGTGGCAGGCATCATGGCCGCCAAGCGGACCAGCGACCTGATCCCGCTCTGCCACCCGCTGCCGCTCAGCAAGGTCGAGATCGATCTGATGCTGGACGAAACCGGCGTGACCGCGACCGCGACGGCCGCGACGGCGGGCCAGACGGGCGTCGAGATGGAGGCGCTGACCGCCGTGTCGGTGACGCTGCTGACCGTCTACGACATGGCCAAGGCGCTCGATAAGCGCATGACGATCGGCGATATTCGCCTGATCGCCAAGACCGGCGGCAAGTCGGGCGACTGGCACGCCTGACGCCCCCCTTCCGGGAACGCGCCGCCGTCCCGCGCGTCATGGGTGCAACAGGAGCGACCGTCATTCTCTTACCCGTCCCCGAAGCCCAGAAGCGCCTGCTGGCGCTGACCACCGAACGTCCGATCGTCGACGTGCCATTGCGTGAAGCGGCGGGACGCTGGGCCGCGCGGGACATTGCGGCCCGGCGTACCCAGCCGTCCAGCGACCTGTCGGCGATGGACGGCTATGCGATCCGCTTCGCCGACATGCCGGGGCCTTGGACGGTGATCGGCGAGAGCGCGGCGGGACGGCCCTTCACCGGGACCATCGCGGTGGGAGAGGCCACCCGGATCTTCACCGGTGCGGCGCTGCCGCCGGGTGCCGATACGGTCCTGATCCAGGAAGAGGCCGGACGGGATGGCGATGCCCTGCTGCTGACCGGCGAAGGGCCCGGCCATCTGGGCCGCAACGTGCGGCGGCGCGGGCTGGACTTCGACGAGGGCGCGACGCTGATCACGGCGGGTCAGCGGCTGACTCCGGCCCGGATCGCGGTGGCTGCGACCGGTGGGCATAGCACCCTGCCCGTCCGCCAGCATGTTCGCGTCGCGATCGCCGCCACCGGTGACGAACTGGTGCCGCCCGGCTCGGGCGATCCCGCCGCCTTGCCCGAATCGAACGGCGTCATGCTCGCCGCGCTGCTCGCCGACCTACCGGTCGAGATCATCGACCTGGGCATCCTGCCCGACGACCTCAATGCCTTGCGCGATGCCTTTGCCGGGGTCGAGGCCGATCTGCTGGTGACGACCGGCGGTGCATCCGTCGGCGACCATGATCTGGTACAGCCCGCGCTGAAGGCGGCGGGCGGCCAGGTCGATTTCTGGCGGATCGCGCTTCGCCCCGGCAAACCGATGATGGCCGGACGCCTGGGTGACACGGTCGTACTCAGCCTCCCGGGCAATCCCGTCTCCGCCTTCGTGACCGCGACGCTGTTCGTCCGGCCGCTGATCGCGCATATGGCGGGCGCGGCCGATCCGTTTCCCGCCCCGATCCCGGCGATCCTGGGGGAGGACCTGCCCGCCAACGGCCCGCGGATCGATTACCTGCGCGCCGCGATGATCGACGGCCGGGTCCATGCCGCCGCCATTCAGGACAGCTCGATGCTGCTTACCCTGGCGCGTTCGACCTGCCTGATCATCCGCCCGCCGCATGTCCCCGCCGCACGAGCCGGCGACTCGGCGGAAATCCTGATGCTAGCTTGACGCAAGCCAAAACGTTCCATATAAGTTCCACGTCTGTTCTGGACGGAGGATCGCGATGCTCACCGCAAAGCAGCATGAGCTTGTCTGCTTCATCAACGACCGTTTGAAGGAAACCGGCGTGTCGCCGTCCTTCGAGGAGATGAAGGAGGCGCTGGACCTCAAGTCCAAGTCCGGTGTCCATCGCCTGATCTCCGCGCTGGAGGAACGCCACTTCATTCGTCGCCTGCCCAACCGCGCCCGCGCGCTGGAAGTGCTGCGGATGCCCGATCGCCCCGAAAAGCCCGTGGCTGCGCCGACCGAGGCCAATGTGCGGCCCCCGGCGCCCAAGCCGATCGCCGAACCGGCCAATGACGTGGTCGAGATTCCGTTGCATGGCCGCATCGCCGCCGGCCTGCCGATCGAGGCGTTCGAGGGCAGCTCGACGCTGGCGGTGCCTGCTGCCCTGCTGGGTGCAGGCGAGCATTATGCGTTGGAAGTGTCGGGCGATTCGATGGTCGAGGCGGGTATCCTGGACGGCGACTATGCGCTGATCCGCCGCACCGACGTGGCCCGCGACGGCCAGATCGTCGTGGCGCTGATCGACGATGCGGAGGCGACGCTCAAATATTTCCGGCGTGAAGGCTCGATGGTCCGCCTTGACCCCGCCAACCGTGCCTATGACCCGCAACGTTATGCCCCTGCCCAAGTGCGCGTGCAGGGCAAGCTGTCGGGCATACTCCGCCGCTACGACTGAGCTTGGGTTGGTTCGTTGCCCTGCCCTTTAACGGGACAGAAGGCGAAGACCACGGAATGTGAGAAGGGGGTGCTGGCTATCGGCCCTTCCCTCGCCTCTCGCCAAAGGAGAGGCTTGCACAGACTCGGGCATGGCATGGCATGGCATGGCATGGCATGGCATGGCATGGCATGGCATGGCATGGCATGGCATGGCATGGCATGGCATGGCATGGCATGGCATGGCATGGCATGGCAAAGGCTTGGAGGCTGATCCAGTCAAGCCGAAACACCACCCCGGCGGAGGCCGGGGTCCAGTTGGGGGTGCGGTGGTGGTCGACCGACGCGTTCCATCAATGAAACCTTCGCAACTGGACCCCGGCCTCCGCCGGGGTGGTAAGGCCATAGTTCAGGTCAGGCGGATCAAACTCTAGCGCCCCTGCCCCATGGCCGTGGGGATCCACGGATGCCGGTCCCCCGGCTGGCGCACCATCCGAACCGACGGCGGGTCAAGCCGGATCGAAACCCCACCGGTCCGTCGCAAGGCACCGCTATCCAGCTTCAGCCAGCGCGGCCAACACGCCGCGGGCAGGCGCCGGTCGGCAACGACGATATCGACCTTGCCGCACAGTTCGATCAGCCGCGCCCATAGCACCGGATAGCCGCTGCGCGTCGCCGCAATCCGCCAAGTCCGATCCCCTCGCGCCAGCCGCGTCACGCACATATCGGGCCCGCACCGCGCATTGCCCTGGTCGGCCAGCGCCAGCGGCTCGCCACCCGCCCCGCTCAGTTCGGTCAGGGTGGTGCGCATATAATCCCCTGCCCGGTCGCGCAGCAGCGCCACGCGATCCCCCGCCATGACCGCGACATGCCGCCCGTCGCCGGTCACGATCAGGTCCGGCGTCGGCGCGGCCAGCATGATGCCGATCGCCAGCATCAAGGGCGGCAGGCCCAACCACCGCCACCGCGTCCGCCACAACGCGATCCAAACTCCCCCGACCACCGCCACCGCAAATGCGCAGGGTGAGGCGACCGGCAGCGCGACGACCGACCCCGGCATGGCCGACACCCAGCGCGCCAGGGCCAGCAGCAATCCCAAGGCCTTGCCCAGCAGCCACCAGAAGGGGCCGCCCCAGCCCAGCGGCTCGAGCAGCAGCGCAATCATCTCCAGCGGCATCGCCACGAACGTCGTCCAGGGGATGGCGACGATGTTGGCCAGCGCGCCGTAAAGCCCCGCCTTGTGGAAATGAAAGACGGCGATCGGCATCAGCGCGGCTTCGACGACGATCCCGGTCGCGAGCAACGCACCCAACTGGCGTAGCGCCGACCAGCGCCAGTCGGGATGCGGCCCCAGCCACCGTCGGACCGTCGGATGCTCGTGCAGCGCGACGATCGCGGTGATCGCGGCGAAGGATAGCTGGAAGCTTGCGCCGACCAGCGCCTCGGGTCGGAACAGCAGGACGATCAATGCCCCCGCCGCCACCAGCCGCAGGGTCATCGCCTCGCGTCCCAGCGCCAGGGCGGTCAGGACCAGGATCGCGGCGACGCAGGAACGGATGGTCGGCACCTCCGCGCCCGTCAGCCAGGTATAGCCGATCGCCGCCACCGCCCCGGCCGCCGCCCCCACCAGCGGCAGCCGCACACGCAGCGCCAGCCATGGCCACAGCGCGAGCAGCCGTATGGTCAGCACCATGACGATCCCGACGACCGCGGTGATATGCAGCCCGCTGACCGATAGCAGATGGGCGAGACCGGCACGCCGCATCGCCTCGGCATCCGCCTCGCCGATCGCGCCGACATCGCCGGTCGCCAGCGCCGCCGCGATCCCGCCCTCGCTTCCCGTCAGTCGGCTGGTGATACGGTGCGACAGGCGCTGGCGCAGCCCCTCGCCCCGATCGGCCGGGGTGAGCAGCGTCACCGGGGCGAAACCGCGTCCCGTCGCGCCGATGCCCTGGAACCAGGCGGCACGTGCGAAGTCATAACCACCGGGGGCAACCGCCGGCGCTGGCGGCATCAGGCGGGCACGCAACCGAACCTGCGCGCCTAGACCCAGCCCGGCGGGCGCATCCCCCTCGTCCAGCGATACCCGGATTCGGGGTGGCAGGACGACACTGCGCGCCCGCCCATCGGCGGCTCCCATCGGTTTGAGCATCAGTCGGACGATCCGCCGGGCCGCCAGCCGATCGCTCGCCTCCACCACGGCGGTCAGGTCGACCGTCATCGGCCGTGCAAGCACCGGGGCGCGAACCGACTCGGCACGCCCCCAGACGATCGCCAACCCCGCCAGCACCAGGAACGCCGCGATCCCCACCGATCGCGCCACCCGGCCAGTACCCATCCCGGTCACCGCCGCCAGCCCGATCCCGGCGACCAGCAGCGCGACGGCGCACCATGCGCGGGGATCGGGCAGGACGAACCAGGCCGCGATCCCGATGCCGAGCATCACCGGCACCCACAGCGCCAGCTGATCGCGTTCGGCCTGCGCCCATGTCTCGATCATCGCCCCGATCTTCGTCAACAGGGGGCGCGGCATTTGGCGGCGCGGTCGCTTGATGCTAGGGGCTGCGGCGGCTGAATGGGCCATCGAAATTCATGATTGGGAGTATGCGCGGTTGAGCGCAACTAATGATATCGCCACCGGGTCGAATGCCACGCCAGTGGTAACCCGTTTCGCGCCCTCGCCGACCGGCTTCCTCCATATCGGCGGCGCTCGGACCGCGCTGTTCAACTGGTTGTTCGCGCGGGCGAACGGCGGCAAGTTCCTGCTGCGCATCGAGGATACGGACCGCGCCCGCTCGACCCAGCCCGCGATCGACGCGATCCTGGACGGCATGCGCTGGCTGGGCCTGGACTGGGACGGCGACGCCGTGTTCCAGTTCGCCCGTGCGGACCGCCATGCCGAAGTCGCGCGTGAGATGATGGCACAGGGTAACGCCTATCGCTGCTACATGACGCAGGACGAGATCGCCGCGCAGCGCGAAGCAGCGCAGGCCGCCAAGCAGCCGCTGCGCATCCGCTCGCCCTGGCGCGACGCCGATCCCGCCACCGCGCCCGAGGGCCAGCCCTTCGTCGTCCGCCTGCGCGCGCCGCGCGAAGGGTCGGTGACGATCGAGGACCGGGTGCAGGGCAGCGTCACCGTGCAGAATGCCGAGCTGGACGATCTGGTCCTGCTCCGTTCGGACGGCACGCCGACCTATATGCTGGCGGTGGTGGTCGACGACCATGACATGGGCGTGACCCATGTCATTCGCGGCGACGATCACTTGAACAACGCCTTCCGGCAGTTGCCGATCTATAAGGCGATGGGCTGGGCCGAGCCGATCTATGCGCATATCCCGCTGATCCATGGATCGGACGGGGCCAAGCTGTCCAAGCGCCACGGCGCGGTCGGGATCGAGGCGTATCGCGACGAGATGGGCATCCTTCCCGAAGCGCTCGACAATTATCTGCTCCGCCTGGGCTGGGGTCACGGCGATGCCGAGATCATTTCGCGCGACGAAGCGGTGAAGTGGTTCGACCTTGCCGCCGTCGGCAAGGCGCCGTCGCGCTTCGACATCAAGAAGCTGGAAAACCTGAACGGCCATTATATCCGCGAGTCCGACGATGCGCGGCTGGCCGAACTGGTCGCCAAGCGGATGGGCGAAACCGACACCGCGCTGCTGACCGCCGCCATGCCCTCGCTGAAGCCGCGCGCGGCCAATTTGAACGAATTGGCCGAGGGCGCACGCTTCCTTTTCGCGCGTCGACCGTTGAGCCTCGACGAGGCTGCCACCGGCCTGCTCGATGAAAAGGCACGGGGCATTCTCGTTTCCGTTCACGCCGCGCTTGACGCGGTGCACAACTGGGATACGGAGCTTTTGGAAGACGCGGTACGCAAGGTGGCCGAAACCGAGGGCGTAAAGCTCGGACAGGTCGCCCAGCCGCTCCGCGCTGCCTTGACCGGACGCAAGACGTCCCCGGGGATCTTCGACGTGCTCGCATTGCTGGGCCGTGAAGAAAGCCTGGGGCGGATCGCGGACCAGATGACCGCAGATAGGAAGGATCACTGAGTATGAGCGACACCGCGAAGTTCAATGTCGACGGCAAAGAGTTCGACTATCCGGTCATGTCGGGCACGATCGGCCCGGACGTGGTCGACATCCGCAAGCTATATGCCCAGACGGGCGCCTTCACCTATGATCCCGGCTTCACCTCGACCGCGTCGTGCCAGTCGGAACTGACTTATATCGACGGCGACGAGGGCGTGCTGCTCCACCGCGGCTATGCGATCGGCGAGCTGGCCGAGCAGTCGAGCTTCATGGAGGTCGCCTATCTCCTGCTGAACGGCGAGCTGCCCAGCAAGGACGAGCTGTCGGGCTTCACCACCACCATTACGCGCCACACCATGGTGCATGAGCAGCTGGCGGCGTTCTTCCGTGGCTTCCGCCGGGACGCGCACCCGATGGCGATCATGTGCGGTGTCGTCGGCGCGCTGTCGGCCTTCTATCACGACTCGACCGACATCCATGACCCGGTGCAGCGCACGATCGCGTCGCACCGCCTGATCGCCAAGATCCCGACGATCGCGGCGATGGCGTACAAGTACAGCGTGGGCCAGCCCTTCCTGTACCCGGACAACTCGCTGTCCTACACCGGCAACTTCCTGCGCATGACCTTCGGCGTTCCGGCCGAGCCGTATGAGGTGAACCCGGCCGTCGAAAAGGCGATGGACCGCATCTTCATCCTGCACGCTGACCACGAGCAGAACGCCTCGACCTCGACCGTCCGCCTGGCCGGTTCGTCGGGCGCCAATCCGTTCGCGTGCATCGCGGCGGGCATCGCCTGCCTGTGGGGTCCGGCGCATGGCGGCGCGAACGAAGCCGCGCTCAACATGCTGCGTGAGATTGGCACGCCCGACCGCATCCCCGAGTTCATCGCGCGCGCCAAGGACAAGAACGATCCGTTCCGCCTGATGGGCTTCGGTCACCGCGTCTACAAGAACTACGACCCGCGCGCGACCGTGATGCAGAAGACCGTGCGCGAAGTGTTCGACGCGCTGAAGGTCAACGACCCGCTGTTCGAGACGGCTCTGCGCCTCGAAGAGATCGCACTGAACGATCCGTATTTCGTCGAGAAGAAGCTGTTCCCGAACGTCGACTTCTATTCGGGCGTGATCCTGTCGGCGATCGGCTTCCCGACCGAGATGTTCACCGTGCTGTTCGCACTCGCCCGCACCGTCGGCTGGGTCGCGCAGTGGAACGAGATGATCACCGATCCCGACCAGAAGATCGGTCGCCCGCGTCAGCTGTACACCGGCCCGACGCAGCGTTCGTACGTTCCGGTCGAGCAGCGCTAAGCCATGAACCGGGCCCGGCCTATCCTGATCGCCATCGGCGTCCTTCTGGCGCTGACCGGTGGCTTATGGATCGGTCAGGGCCTGGGCTTTATCCACTGGCCGGACGAAAGCTTCATGCTGGGTCGTGGCGAGTGGGCCGATCGAGGCGCCTTCGTCGCGATCGGCGGGCTGGCGCTGATCCTGGTCGCACGGCGGCTGCCCAGACGGCGACGCTGAACGACCGGATCACGGATCGGAAAAGGGCTCCTTCGGGAGCCCTTTTTTATTGCGCGCGCAGGCGGAAGGTAAAGGTCGCGCCTTCGCCGGGCACGCTATCGACACTCAGTTCGCCGCCCATCGCCCGCGCCAGACGGCGGGCGATGTACAGGCCCAGACCGTTGCCACCGGCCTCGCTGGGGTCGACGCGTTCGAACTTTTCGAAGATGCGGGCCTGATCCTCATCGGCAATGCCCTTGCCCCGATCGGCGACGCTGACGAGCGCCCAGGGCCCATCGCGCTCGACCGCCACCACCACCTCGCTCCCACGCGGGGAGTAGCGAACCGCATTGCCGATCAGGTTTATCAGGATTTGAAGCGAACGGCCGAAATCCCCGATGGCGGGCAGGCCTTCGTCGGCGGCCGGGCGGCGGATCGTGACACCCGCCGTATCCGCGCGAACGCCGAGCAGCCCGGCGGCGCGGCGGGCAACGTCGGCGAGATCGATCGGTGTCGCGGCCAGGCGAAAATCGGGTTGTTCGATCGCCTGCAACTCGACCAGATTGTCGACCAGGCCGATCAGATGGCGTCCGGCATGGGCGATATCCTGCGCATATCCGGCATAATCGGCGGCGATCGGCCCGTCGGCGCGCGCGGCGATGCTGTCGGCATTGGCGACGATCCGCGCCAGTGGCGTGCGCAGCGCCTTGTCGAGCCCGGCGGTAAACGCCTCGGTCAGCGGCGGACCACCGGGTGCGAGGAGAAATTCGTCATCCGCCTCGCCCGGCTCGTCGATCAGGAAGGTGGCTCCGAACAACCCGGCAATGCCGCCCATCCCGTCATGCCGGATCGCGGCCGAAAGGCGAACCGGCACGTCGGTCGGGCACAACCGGGCCGCACGCCCGTCGAGCGTCGCGGTATCCGCCAGCAGGCGGCCGGTGCGGCCCGTGGGCGTTTCGAAGGCGAACAGGGCGTTGAGCGGGCGACCGAGCATCGCCTCTGCATCGAAGCCGTGCCGCTGTCCGGCACCGGGGGACAGGAAGGTCAGGCGCAGCGCGGCATCGGTTTCCCAGCGAAAGTCCGCGCCCGCCGCGGCATGGTCGGCGGGTGTCGCCATGGGCCTCCATGCGGCACGGTCGCGCCAGCCGCTGATGCTCAGGCGGATCTGGCCGGTTTCGGGCCGTGCCTGGACCCACAGGTCGAGATCGCCTTCCTCATCGGCGACCACGACCTTGCGCGACACCGTAATGCCCAGCCGCCGGGCCAGGCGGGCGATACGCGCGATCGGCGCCACCGCCAGGCGGTCGGTCGCCCCGCCACCAGCGCGCATGTGCAGGAGTTCGATCGGAGGATCCGCCGACAGGATATGATCGCCCGCATCCAATATCGCGCGCGCGACCATCGATTCGCCGGGGCTGTCGATCGATGTCATCGACGCCCAGGACCTTCCAGACGCTCCATGGCTACGCGGAAGGTTCGCGGCAATCGCAGGACGGCGGTCGCGTGCCGCGCCTCTTCGGCCGAGACGGCCATGATACCGTCGAGCGCGTCGGCGAACCCCTCCACATCGCGGCGGCCATCGGCCTCGCACAGCGACAGGCCGATCCGCGCGATCGTCGCCCGGTCCAGGTCGAGCGCGCGCAGCACCAGCCACAGGCGATCACCCTCGGGCTCCAGCACGATTTCACGCACCAGATCCACGTCGATACCGGTCGCATGGACAAGCAGCGCGATAAAAAGACCCGGCTGGCGATCGAGCAGGCTTTCGACCAGCAGCTCGGGCAGTTCGCTGGCTCGCGCATCGATCGCGGCGGCCAGCTTCAGCGCGGCGGCCAGCGGGCGTTCACTCGCATCCTGCGCCGCCAGGACGCGATCGACGGCCTGGGCCAGCGCCTTGTCGAGCGGCGCGTCATCCTGCCGGCGAAGTGCCGCGGCGATGATCCACACCAGCCGCTGCTGCAATTCGATAGGCAGCGCGACCGCCTCGCCCTGCTGGCCCGCAATCCGGCCCCGCCCCTCGGCAATCAGCACAGCCCGCGCCGCCGCCGCGACGATCCGGTCGGGGGCTTCAGTCAACCGGACGAGCAGGCTGGGCGCGTCGCCCGCAACGCTTTCGACCGGCAACGCCTCTGCCAGCAAGGTCTGGCGTGCCTGCGCCACCAGTTCGTCGATCAGATCGGGATCGGTCAGGCATCCGGCTTGTCGCAACCGCTCGACCACCCGATCGTGCGGCAGCAGCGCGAAGGCGATCTCACCATCATCGGCCAGGCGTTCGACCTGGCGCGACAGGTCGCGCGCGATCGTCTCGACCAGCAGGCGCAGGTGCGCCGTCACCTCGAACCGGATACGCTCGGTCAGCCGGATGTCGTCATCGAGCCGCAGGTCCGCCACCGCCCCCGACCGCCGCGCGGCGGCACGCGCACGCGCCGACGCCATACGCGTCGACAATGCCGCGCCCTGCCACTGGGGAGGCTCAAATGGGTCCGGTTCGACCGCCATGCCTCACCGCTAACCCCAATGGTGTTAAAGCGACACTAAACTTGCGCCCGCAATGTCTCGATTGCGGACGCCAAGGTTACGATTGCATAGATGCTCGCCAACGCCAGTCCCCACAGCCCCGCACCCAAGAGAGCCAATGGCAGGATGACCAGCAGATAGGCGGGCGGGCTCGCCCACCAGCGGCGGCGAAAGCGATAAAGCCCGGCCCGTTCGGCCAGGATACCGAGAATGATCAGCATCAGCGCCAGGATCGGGGCGACTTCCTCGGCGAGGGCATGATAATAATGCCAGCCCAGCGCGGCGATGGCGAGCGCGGCCAGCCCGGCGATCGCGGCGGAATGGCCACGCGCCGCGCCCTGCTCGTCCCGCAAGCCCGCCAGTGTTTCGCCGAGCCCCAAGCCCAGCGTGCCCAAGACGGCGACGATCAAGCCCATGGCGGGAAAGCCGAACACGATCAGCGCCAGCCCCAACAGCCCCAGCCCGGCGCCCGCACCTCCCGCGACATGCGCGGGCACCGCGCGTTCGACCAGACGCGGCAATGCCAGTCGCGCGACGGGGGCCAGGATAAAGCGGTCGAACCAGCTTCGCCGCCCCGATACCAGCCGTGCGACCACCGCGCGGCCGCGTGCGTCCAGTGCCTCCGCCCGGTGAACGATACCGTGCCCGGCCTTTTCGGCATCGGCGGGCAACAGGATGTGCGTCGCCCGCGCCTGCGCCGCCATCCGCAACAAGGTGGATTGCAGGTCGTAGTCGCGCGGAAGGGCCGCAACCTCGGCGACGCGGCGGGGATCGAGCCGGGCGACACCCGACCAGGCCATCTGCCCCCCGACCCGCTCCAGCCCCGGCTCGGCCCCTGCCTCGGGCACCACCACCAACGCGTCCTGCCCACCGTCGCGCAGGACCAGCGCGATCATGTCCTCGGTCGTGATCAACCCGT
The DNA here is from genome assembly GCF_036663655.1 of Sphingomonas flavida. NCBI lineage: Bacteria > Pseudomonadati > Pseudomonadota > Alphaproteobacteria > Sphingomonadales > Sphingomonadaceae > Sphingomonas > Sphingomonas flavida. The sequence continues at coordinate 128,821 of NZ_JAXOJH010000003.1, read as the reverse complement.
CCGCCAGTACGACCAGCCGCGACAAGGGATGCAGCTTTTCGGCGGCCTCGACCGCGCTGCGCACCGTGTCGACCACGGCACCGCGCTGGGCGATGCGGGCGATCGCGCCAAGCAATTCGGGGGTCAGCCGGGCGACGACGATGATGATCTGCGCCGCACCCGCCGCCACCAGCAGCCGGGCCTGATATTCGATCAGGGTCACCCCGGCGAACGGCACGGTGGCCGTCAACCGCCCGGGGCGGTCGTCGGCGTCGTCAATCGCGAAGAGAAGACCTGACAGCATCGCGTGCTGTTAAGCCCTCCCGCTCCGCCATGCCAGCCCCCGAACGCGGCAAGCATCGGCGGGGCCATGTCAAAGGCGGGCGACGACCTCGGCAATGCGATCCAGCAGGTCGCCGTCGCGCGTATCGCGCTCCGCCGCCTGCCCGGCCAGGGTCATCAGCGGCAGCGCGTTGACGCTGGCGGCCAGTCCCTTGAGCCGCAGCGCGGCCTCGCGCCACTCCTGCCCGTCGCGCGCCGCCTTCATCGTCTCCAGAGCACGTGTCACGCCTTCGAGGAAAGCGCAGCGCAGATCCTGAATGACGGCCGGCTCATCCCCGGCAACGGCCGCCAGGGCGGAGTCGATCGTTCCGTACTCATAAGTCATCCCAAGCCTCTAAACCGGGATGGCCGCCGAACGGAATAGCGCAATTCGCTTTCTGCGACGAGCAAACGTGATAAACCGGCCCATTGTGACACGGGGGCCTAGATGATCGTGGATTTGCGCGCGGAGCGTCAGGACAGGTCGGACATGCCGGGGGCCGAGGCGCTGCCGGGCGATCACGCCGCGCCCTATGCCAGCGATGCGGGGGGCTCCGCGCTCCCCCTGCCCCCAAGCCCCTGGCTGGACGAAGGCACCGATGTCATGGCGCACGAACCGGAACCCGCATCGCCCATTCCCCTGATCGTGGCGGGCGTCGCGGCGATCGGCTGGTTCGGGGGGGCGCTGGCCTGGGGGCTGAGCGGGACGGCCGCGATCTCCCCCGTCACACTGGCGCCGATCCTCACGCTGGCGCTGGCGGGGCCGCTGCTGATCGCGGTGTTGTGGCTGGTGACCCAGCGTAACAGCCAGGCGGAACAGCGGCGCTTCGCCATGACCGCGCACGACATGCGCCGCGAGGCCATGGCGCTGCAGCAGGCAGTCACCGCGATCGGCCACGCGCTGGCCGCCAACCGATCGGAATTGTCGGCCCAGGCCATCGCCCTGTCCGAAATGGCGCAGGCGGCGGAGACGCGCTTCAACACGATCGCCCGCGATTTGGCCGACGATATCCAGATGGTCGAGCTGCATGGCCGCACACTGGCCGAGGTCGCGGGCACCAGCCAGGCCAGCCTGAACCAGTTGCTCGACGCCTTGCCCCAGGCGACCGACGCGGTCGGCGAGGCGGGCGACCGGATGGCGGAGGCCGCTCGGTCGGCGCAGACGCATGCCGCCGCGCTGGATGCGCAATTCGTGGCGCTGGGCCGCCGCGGGCAGGATGCGGACACCATCGCCAGCGGCGCCGCGCTTCGCCTGGCCCAGCATATCGAACAGATGGAGGCGACCAGCCGGACGGCCAGCGAGCATCTGGAAAACGTCACCGCCAATGTCGCGGTGACGATCGACGAACTGCTCGACCGGACGGCCGAGGCGATCGACCAGTCGCGCAAGGGCATCGCCGCCCAGGGCGACGCGATGCTCGCCATGGTCTCGGCCAACCAGGCGGCGCTCGACAGCGCGGCGCGGGACAGCGCCGATGCGCTGGCTGAGCGGATTACGACCGTCGACGGCGCCGTCGCGCGACTGAGCGCCGAACTGGATGCGCAGCGGATCGCGGGCGAGGCGATGATCGATGCGCTCGACACCGCGCTGGACCGCGTGGAAACCCGGATCACGGTGCTGCATGCGCAGGGCACCGAAAAGTCGCAGATGCTGGCGGCCTCGATCAGTGCATTGGGCGGTTCGGCCGATGCGATGACCGGCGCGCTGGAAGCGGGCGAGACCATGGCCAACCGCGTCATCGGCACGACCGAGACGCTGCTGATCGCGCTCGACGCGGCGGCGCGCGAGATCGACGAGACGCTGCCCGAGGCGCTGGGTCGCCTGGACGAGCGGATGCACGCCAGCCATGAAATCGTCGTCCAGACCAAGCCCGAACTGCTGGCGCTGGTCGCGGCGGCGGAAAGCACGCATGAGGCGATCGAGGCGATTGCCGACGTGATCGCCGAACAGCGCCAGACGCTGGAGACGCTGTCGGGATCGCTGATCGAGACGCTTTCGAGCGGCCGGGCCAAGGCCGATGCCCTGGGCATGATGGTCGACGAGACGATCGAGCGCACGCACCGCTTCGCCGACGAGGCAGCCCCAAAGCTGGTCGACGCGCTGCTGCGTGTCCGTGAAACTGCGGCGACGGCGGCCGAGAAAGCGCGTGAAACGCTGGCGGAGGTCATTCCACAGGCGGCCAACGCGCTGGAACAGGCCAGCGCCGACGCGATGCGGCGCGCCACTGGCGATACGGTCGAACGACAGATCCACGCCATCGTCGATGCCACCCAGGGCGCGGTCGAGGCCGCCACCCGAGCGACCGAGCGGCTGGCACGGCAGGCCGATCTGATCGTCGAAAAGACCGGGATCGTCGAGGCGCGTATCGAGGAAGCGCGCACCGAGCGCGAGGAAGCCGATCGCGACAATTTCGCCCGCCGCGCCTCGCTGCTGATCGAGTCGCTTAACTCGGCATCTATCGACATCGCCAAGATCTATGCGCCTGAGGTCACCGACAGCGCCTGGGCCGCCTATTTGAAAGGCGATCGCGGCGTCTTTACCCGCCGCGCGGTGCGTATCCTGGACTCGCACCAGGCCCGCGAGATCGCCGACCTGTATGACGACGACCCCAAGTTCCGCGATCACGTGAACCGCTATATCCACGATTTCGAGGCGATGCTCCGCGGCGTGCTGGCTCAGCGCGACGGATCGCCGCTGGGCGTGACGTTGCTGTCGTCGGATATGGGCAAGCTTTATGTCGCGCTGGCACAGGCGATCGAGCGGTTGCGGTAAAGGAATTCCCCTACGCTCCGACTTCGCTCAGCGCGAACGGCCGTGTGGGTAACCGGCGACGGTCAAGGCGAATAGGCTCACGCCACAGCCGCCATTCAGCCTCAGCGAAGTCGAAGGCCATGCCCCGACCTCACCTTTCACCCACGTCGCGTTCGACAAGCCGGAACCGTTCATGCGGCACCCCGTCCGCCTGACGCCATTCGCCCAGCAGCCCTGCGCGCGGGCGGGGATAGCGGTCGATGCGAAAGGTCCGATAATCACGTCGCAATTCGCACCAGCCAAGCAGCACCTCCGCCCGGTCGAACAATGCCATGGCGAATCGCCAGATGACCCTGTCGGTCACCTCCCCCGCCCCATCTTCATAACCGAGAGCCAGCCGCCGCTCGCCGCAGATGGCAGCGTGCAGAGGCGCAGGATCGAAGTCCAGTTCGTCGAATGCGTCATCGGCACGCGGACCGACGAATAGCGCAATGCCCAGGATCGCCTCGGCCTGCTCCGGCGTCAGCGCGTCCATGATACGAGCAACCGCCTGTCGCGCCGCTCCCGCCGCCTCCGGGTCCGCATGTTCGGCGACCCAGCGCGCGCCCAGCACCAGCGCCTCGATCTCCTCAAGCGGAAAGGATATTGGCAGCAACGAGGGCGAGCCGGCCATCAGATACCCCGGCTGACCCTGGTCCAATCGAGCATGTCGGCCGTGATCCAGCCATTCACGTAATTCAGGTAAAAGGCCGCGAACATCACCGTCGCGACGATCGTGGTCCGCACGAAGAAGCGCCCGATCAGGAAAACATGCGGCGCGCTTTCCGCCGTGCCGGGGATATGTTGCTCCCCCAGTTCGTGCGTGGTCCTGACCCCGAAGGGCAGGACCAGGAACACGGCGAGGAACCAGAACAGGACGTAGATCGCAAGCGCCGACGTCCAGTGCATGGCATCAACCCTCGATCAGCAGAACGTCGACGATCGGCTTCTTGCCGGTCCAGCGCGTCGCAACCTTGCGCACCGACAGGCGGATATCTTCCCGCAGCTTATCGGTGCCGCGACGTCCGCCATCGACGGCCTTGGCCGCGGCGGCGACCGCTTCGGCGATGAAGGCATCGCGCTCGTCCTCGACGGGCACACCCTGCACACGGATTTGCGGGCTGCCGACCAGCCGCCCCTTGGCGACCGCGACGCCGACCGAAATCTGGCCGTTGATCGCCAGCTTGCGCCGCTCGTTCATCGTCGAGCCGTCCGACGGCAGGATGACGTCGCCGTCCAGCACCAGCCGCCCGACCGGCACATTGCCGATCTTGGTCGCGTTGCCGGGCAACAGGCGGACCATGTCGCCATCCGACTGGACGAGTGTCTGCGGCACGCCCTGCGTCGTGGCGAAGCGGGCATGTTCCATCATGTGGCGCATCTCGCCATGCACCGGCATCAGCGTGCGGGGGCGCAGCCACTTGTACATCTGCGCCAGTTCGGGCTGGCCGGGATGGCCCGACACATGAACATGCGCCTGACGCTCGGTGACCATGCGGACGCCCTTGCCCGCCAGGATGTTCTGGATACGGCCAACCGCCGTTTCATTGCCCGGAATCTGGCGCGCCGAGAAGATCACCGTGTCACCGGTGTCGAGCCGGATCGTATGGCTGCCCTCGGCGATGCGCGACAGCGCCGCGCGCGGCTCGCCCTGGCCGCCGGTCGCGACGATCAGTACGCGGTCCTTGGGCAGGCGCATCGCGGTTTCCGGGTCCACCGTCTCGGGGAAACCCTTGAAGTAGCCGCAGGCCTTGCCGACCTTCAGGATCCGGTCGAGTGAGCGGCCGGTGACGCACAGCTTGCGTCCCGTCTCCTTGGCCACTTCGCCCAGCGTCACCAGACGCGCGGCGTTGGACGCGAAGGTCGTGACGACGACGCGTCCCTTGGCCTTCGCGACCGTCTCGGTGATGCCCGGACGGACGCTGGCTTCCGAACCCGAAGCTTCGGTGTTGAAGGCATTGGTCGAATCACACACCAGCACGTCGACGCCCATGTCGCCGATCGACGCCAGTTGCGCGGGGCTGGCGGGCTTGCCGATGACCGGGGTCTGGTCGAGCTTCCAGTCGCCGGTGTGGAACACGCGGCCGACCGCCGTCTCGATCAGCAGGGCGTTCGCCTCGGGGATCGAGTGTGACAGCGGCACGAAGGTGAAGTCGAACGGGCCGACCTCGAACGTCTTGGCCGTCTCCATCACGCGGATCTTGACGCGGTTGGCGCTGCCCTCTTCCTCCAGCTTGCCCCGGACCAGGCCTGCGGTAAAGGCGGTGGCATAGATCGGCACGCCGAGATCTTCGGCCAGATAGGGCAGCGCGCCGATATGGTCTTCGTGACCATGGGTCAGCACGATGCCGACCAGATCGTCCAGCCGGTCCTCGATAAAGCTCAGATCGGGCAGGATCACGTCGATGCCGGGATAGGCCGGGTCGGCAAAGGTGATGCCGCAATCGACCATCACCCACTTACCTTCGGTGCCGTACAGGTTCACGTTCATGCCGATTTCGCCCGACCCACCGAGCGCGCAGAACAGCAATTCTTTCTTCGGAGTCATTCATTTCCTGACAGTAGGACCCCCGCCCCGCTGCAAGCGGGGTCAAGGGGCATAGGGATTGCGCCGGTCAGGGCGCGGTCATCTCTCTTGCGGTCTCGGACGCCCAGCGGATCTTCGCGGGCTGTCCGAACCGAAACTCGTTCAACCGATATGGGCCCGTTCCCACAGGATCGCCAGCCCCTGAATGGTCAGGTCGGGCTCGATATGATCGAAAACATCGGTGTGCGGGCTCAGAAGCGTAGCCAGACCGCCGGTTGCGAGCACCTTGACCGGGCGTCCCACCTGCGCCTTCAGCCGCGCAACCAGTCCCTCGATCATCGCGACATAGCCCCAGAAGATGCCGATATGCATCTGGTCCACCGTGTTCCGGCCGATGACGCTCCGGCTCTCGGGCGCCTCGATCGCGATACGCGGCAGCTTGGCCGCGGCGGTGACCAGCGCGTCGAGCGACAGGTTGATGCCGGGCGCGATGATGCCGCCCTTATACGCGCCTTGATAGTCGCTGATGTCGAACGTCGTCGCGGTGCCGAAGTCGATGGTGATCAGGTCGCCGGGATGGAGCTCGTGCGCCGCGATCGTGTTCACCGCGCGGTCGGCACCCAGCGATGCGGGCTCGTCGACGTCGATCGCGATACCCCACTCCACCGGCGCACGCCCAGCGATCAGGGGATCGACCTTGAAATATTTCTGCGCCAGCACCTGAAGGTTGTGGAGGGCGCGCGGCACGACCGTGGCGATGATCACGCCGGTCACATCCTCCCGCGCATAACCTTCCAGCGCCAGCAACTGGCTGAGCCAGACCGCATATTCGTCGCCTGTCCGGCGCGGATCGGTCGCGATGCGCCAGCGGCCCTTGATCGTGCGCCCTTCGAGCAGCGCGAAGACCACGTTCGTGTTCCCGGCATCGATCGCAAGCAGCATGATTGTCCCTCAGACCAGGAAGATGTCGCCGGCATGGATGACATGGGCCGTGCCGTCCGCCAAGCCGAGCCGTAGCGCACCGTCGCCCGCCAGGCCGTCGAATACACCGGTCAGCGCCTGTCCGTCGGGCAGGCGTGCCGTCAGCGGGGTGCCGCGCGGGTGCGCCCGCGCCTCCCAGCGTTCGATGATGCTGGCCAGCCCCTGCACTCGCCAGACCGCCAGCCAGCGCGTCATGGCGTCGGCAAGCAGCGCCTGCATCGTCGCGGGCGCGACATCGACGCCATGATCGACCAGCGCGGTCGTGGCGCGGTCGGGTATGTGCGGGGCCGACGCCAGATTGATCCCCATGCCGATGATGACCGCATCGCCGGTCCGCTCCAACAAGATACCCGACAGCTTGGCACCGTCGATCATCAGATCGTTCGGCCATTTCAGCGCAAGCCGCGCACCGATTTTCGGAAGGCAGGTTCGAACCGCGTCCTCGATCGCGACCGCCGCGACCAGCGCCAGCGTTGCCGCCATCGGATCGCCCGTGCGAAGCCGGACCAGCGTCGAACCATAATAATTACCGGAGGGCGACGACCAGTCCCGCCCCTGGCGTCCGCGCCCCGCCGTCTGGCGGTCGGCGCGGAGCCAAAGACCGTCTTCGCCGCCTGCCTCGGCAAGCTGGCGAAGATCGGCATTGGTCGATCCCGTTTCCGGGACGTGCAGCAATCGGTTCAGAACAGCGCCCGTGCCGCAGCCAGCGACCATGCGCCGAGCAGCGGGATCGCCAGGTAACCGACGGGCGAGACGAACAGCGCCGACAGGGCGATCAGGCCGTTCTCGACCGGCTGGGCATCGCTGTTATCCCAGGCCCCGGCGGGCTCATCGAAGAACATCGTTTTGATGATACGCAGGTAGTAATAGGCACCGATCACCGAGGCGACGACACCGATCACCGCCAACGGGAACAGCCCCGCCGCGACCGCCGCATTGAACACCGCGAACTTGGCATAGAAGCCGAGCAGCGGCGGAATGCCCGCGACCGAGAACATGAAGAACGCCATTGCCCAGGCGAGTGCCGGGCGCGTGCGCGACAAGCCCGAAAGGCTGGAGATCGACTCGAGCGGATTGCCATTCTCGTCACGCATACGAATGACGATCAGAAACGCACCCAGCGTCATGATGACGTAGATGGTGAGGTAGGTCAGCACCGCCGCGACGCCCTGCGCCGTGCCCGCCGCCAGACCGATCAGCGCAAAGCCGACATTGTTGATCGACGAATAGGCGAGCAGCCGCTTGATGTTCGTCTGCCCGATCGCCGCGACCGCGCCCAGGATGATCGACGCGAGTGCCGCGAAGGTCACGATCTGCTGCCACTGCTGCGCGGCCGAGCCCATCGCCTCGACGGCGACACGCACCGCCAGCGCCATCGCCGCGACCTTCGGAGCCGAGGCGAAGAAGGCCGTCACCGGGGTCGGCGCGCCCTCATAGACGTCCGGGGTCCACATGTGGAACGGCACCGCCGACATCTTGAACGCCAAGCCGGCAAAGACGAAGACCAGGCCGAACATCATACCCAGCGAACGCGTGCCGGTAGCGGCGTCGCGGCCATAGGCACCGGCGATCTGGGCAAAGTCGGTCGAGCCCGAGAAGCCGTACACCAGCGAAATACCATAGAGCAGGATGCCCGAGGCCAATGCGCCCAGGACGAAATATTTCAGGCCCGCCTCGGCCGAACGCCCGTCGCGACGCATGAAGCTGGCCAGCACATAGGCCGACAGGCTCTGCAGTTCGAGACCGACATAGAGGGTCAGGAGATCGCCCGCCGACACCATCATGCCCATGCCGACCGAAGAAAGCAGCATGAGGATGGGATATTCGGGCCGCAGATCCTCACCCGGCGAACGGGCGAAGAAACGCGGTGCCATGATGATCGCCACGGCGGTCGCCAGATAGATCAAGACCTTGGCGAAACCGGCAAAGGCATCCGCACGGTACAGGCCGCCAAAGGCAAGCCCGCCCGTGGTGGCCGGACCAGCCAGGGCGACCATCGCCCCCGCCAGCACGAACACCGCGGCAATCGAGATGCCACGCGTCGCGGCATTCCCACCCCAGGCGGCGACCAGCATCAGCGCGATCGCGCCGACGGTCAGCACCAGTTCGGGCAGGACCATCAAAAGGTTCAACGAATAGCTCATCAGTGCGCCTCCCCGTGCGCAGCTTGGTGCTCAGGGGCATGGGTGACAGCCAGCGCGGGGTTGCCAGCGGTCGGACGGCTGTCCGAACCGGGGTTCGCCCGGTCGATCCGCTGAAGCAAAATCTTCACGTCGTTCCGCATCGGCGCCAGGAAGCTCTCCGGATAGACACCCATCCACAGCGTGACCGCCGCGATCGGTGCAAGGAGCCAAAGCTCGCGCGCCGACATGTCGGGCATCGCCGCGACCTCGTCCGACTTGATCTCGCCATAAGCGACCCGCCGGTAAAGGTAGAGCATATACGCCGCACCCAGGATGATGCCCGTGGTGCACAACAGCGCCGTCCAGGTCGACACCTGATAGGTGCCCATCAGCGACAGGAACTCGGCGACGAAGCCGCTGGTGCCCGGCAGACCGATCGACGCCATGGTGAAGAAGAGGAAGAACACGGCATAGCGCGGCATGTTGATCGACAGCCCGCCATAGCGCGCGATCTCGCGGGTGTGCAGCCGGTCGTAGATGACGCCGACGCACAGGAAGAGCGCGCCCGACACCAGGCCGTGGCTGAGCATCATGATCATCGCGCCTTCGATGCCCTGCTGGTTGAAGGCAAACAGGCCGATGGTCACGATCGCCATGTGCGCGACCGACGAATAGGCGATCAGCTTCTTCATGTCGGACTGTACCAGCGCGACCAGCGAAGCATAGATCACGGCCACCGCCGACAGCGCGAAGATCAGCCAGGTCAGCTGTCCGCTCGCTTCCGGGAACATCGGCAGCAGGAAGCGCAGGAAGCCATAGCCGCCCAGCTTCAGCAGCACGCCCGCCAGGATGACCGAACCCGCCGTCGGCGCCTGAACGTGCGCGTCGGGAAGCCAGGTGTGGACCGGCCACATCGGCATCTTGACCGCGAACGAGGCGAAGAAGGCGATCCACAGCCAGGTCTGGACCGAAGCCGGGAAGTCATAGGCCAGGAGCGCCGGGATCGAGGTCGTGCCCGCCGTGCGCGCCATATAGAGCATCGCGACAAACATCAGCAGCGAGCCGAGCAGCGTGTACAGGAAGAACTTGTACGACGCGTAAATGCGGTTCGCCCCACCCCAGATGCCGATGATCAGGTACATCGGGATCAGGCCAGCTTCGAAGAAGACGTAGAAGAGGAACAGGTCCTGCGCCGCGAAGGTGCCGATCATCAGCACTTCGGTGAACAGGAACAGGCCCATATATTCGGGCACGCGCTTGTCGATCGCGCGCCAGCTGGCGCCGATGCAGATCGGCATCAGGAACACGCTGAGCATGATCAGTAGCAGCGCGAAGCCGTCGATGCCCAGCGACCAGCCGAACGGGCCAAAGATGCCGGGGGCATGTTCGACGAACTGCCACTGGGCGCCGCCCACGTCGAACTGCGTCCAGAGCACGATGCCCAGCACGAAGTCGACCAGCGTGGCGGCCAGCGCCAGCAGGCGCGCGCCTTGCGCGTTGAGGAAGAGGCAGGCGATCGCGGCAATAGCCGGGACCGCCAGCATGACGGAGAGGATCGGGAAGCCCTGCATCACGCGATCAACCCAAAATGGCCCAGGTGACGGCGGCGGTCAGGCCGATCAACATGACGAAGGCATAGCTGTAAAGGTATCCCGTCTGGAAGCGCGCCGCACCCTTGCTGCCCTGCTGGACAAGCCAGGCGACACCATTGGGGCCGAAGCGGTCGATCGTCTTCTCGTCGCCACGGTGCCAAAGCAACCGGCCGATCGCGAAGGCGGGGCGCACGAAGAGGAAATGGTAGATCTCGTCGAAATACCATTTGTTGAGGAGGAAGCGGTACAGGATGCGGAACTGGTCCGCGAACTTGGCCGGAAACTCCGGTGCACGGATATAGGTCAGATACGCGGTCAGCAGACCGAGCAGCATCACCACCGTCGCCGACAGCTTCACCCACACCGGCACGCCGTGCATCGAATGCATCAGGTGCTCGTTGAAGGCGACCGCGCCCTTCCAATAGGTTTCGCCCGACTCCGGCTCGATGAACCAGCCGTGGAAGACGAAACCCGCCCCGATCGCACCGATCGACAAGACGACCAGCGGGATCAGCATGACCAACGGGCTCTCATGCGGATGATAGCCGCCGGTGCCTTCCGGCATGTCGGCGTGACCCGCAGCGTGCGTATCCGGCTCGCGACCGGCATCTTCCGAATGCGCATCGTTGTGATGCGCATCATGAGCGTGGCCGTGCGAATGATCGTCATGGCCGTGGCCATGCGCGTCATGGATCGCATGCTGGATATGCTCCGACCCGGTCCAGCGCGGCTTGCCCCAGAAGGTCAGGAACATCAGGCGCCAGGAGTAGAAGCTGGTCAGCAGCGCGGCGATCACGCCTGCCCAGAAAGCGAAGCCCGAACCACCCGCATAGGCGACTTCGATGATCGCGTCCTTCGAATGGAAGCCCGCGAAGCCGAACGCCATCGGATTGCCGAACAGAGCCGGGATACCGACGCCGGTGATGGCCAGCGTGCCCATCATCATCGCCCAGAACGTAACCGGGATGTGACGACGCAGACCGCCATAATAGCGCATGTCCTGCTCGTGATGCATCGCATGGATCACCGAGCCCGCACCCAGGAACAGCAGCGCCTTGAAGAAGGCGTGCGTGAACAGGTGGAACATCGCCGCGCCATACGCGCCGACGCCGGCGGCGAAGAACATGTAGCCGAGCTGCGAACAGGTCGAATAGGCGATGACGCGCTTGATGTCGGTCTGCACCGTGCCGACGGTGGCGGCAAAGAAGCAGGTCATGGCACCGATGACGGTGATGACGCCCAAAGCGGTCGGCGAGGTTTCGAACATTGGCGACAGGCGGCACACCATGAACACGCCCGCGGTCACCATGGTCGCCGCGTGGATCAGCGCCGACACCGGGGTCGGGCCTTCCATCGCGTCCGGCAGCCAGGTGTGGAGACCGAGCTGCGCCGACTTGCCCATCGCGCCGACGAACAGCAGCAGGCAGAGCACCGTCATCGTGTCGAACCGATAGCCCAGGAAGCCGATGGTCGATCCGGCCATGCCCGGCGCGGCGGCCAGGATCGCGGGGATCGAGACGGTCCCGAACACCAAGAAGGTGCCGAAGATGCCGAGCATGAAGCCGAGATCGCCGACGCGGTTGACGACGAACGCCTTGATCGCGGCCGCATTGGCCGATGGCTTGCGGAACCAGAAGCCGATCAGCAGGTAGGACGCGAGACCCACGCCTTCCCAACCGAAGAACATCTGGACCAGATTGTCCGCCGTCACGAGCATCAGCATCGCGAAGGTGAAGAGGCAGAGATAGGCGAAGAAGCGCGGCTGATCCGGCTCCTCGCTCATATAGCCCCAGCTATAGAGGTGGACGAGCGCCGAGACGCTGGTGATGACCACCAGCATGATCGCGGTCAGCGAGTCGACGCGCAGCGCCCAGTCGACCGACATGGTGCCGCTGGTGATCCAGTGCAGCACCGGCGTCACGGTCGCGACATTGTGGCCCGACAGATAGCCGATGAAGATCGGCCATGAGAGGGCACAGGAAATGAACAGCGCGCCGGTCGTGACGACCTTTGCGGGCACGTTCCCGATGGCCTTGTTGCCGAACCCCGCAATGGCGGCGGCCAGCAACGGCAGGAAGACGATAGCGAGGATCAACCCGATTACCCCTTCATCCGGTTGACGTCGTCGACCGCGATGGTGCCGCGGCCACGGAAATAGATGACCAGGATCGCCAGACCGATCGCCGATTCACCGGCGGCCACGGTCAGCACGAACATGGCGAAGACCTGCCCCACCAGATCCTGAAGCGCGGCCGAAAAGGCGACGAGGTTCAGGTTCACGGCGAGCAGGATGAGTTCGATCGCCATGAGGATGACGATCAGGTTCTTCCGGTTGAGGAAGATACCCAGCACCCCCATGGTGAACAGGATCGCCGCGACGACCAGATAATGGACGAGACCGATCGTCACAGTTCCACCCCCTGCCCGATGGGCTGATTGATATTGCGGATCGCCTCATGCGGCTGACGCGCATTCTGCTTAGCGATGTTCTGCGGACGGACGCCGCCACGCTTGCGATGCGTGAGCACGATCGCGCCGATCATCGCGACGAGCAGGACTAGGCCTGCCCCCTCGAAGATGAAAAGGTAGCGCGTGTACAGCAGGTTGCCGATCGCCTGGATGTTGGACACCTCGGGTGCGATCGGCGCGGCACGGGCCGCCAACTGCACGCCGCCGACGCTCCACGCCTGGAACGCGATGATGACCTCGGCCAGCAGCGCGACCGCGAGCGCAAGGCCCAGCGGCAGATAGCGCGCAAAGCCCGCCCGCATCGCCGCAACCTCGATATCGAGCATCATGACGACGAAGAGGAACAGCACCGCGACCGCGCCCACATACACGATGACCAGCAGCATCGCGATGAACTCGGCCCCGCACAGCACCATGAGGCCCGCGGCGTTGAAGAACGCCAGGATCAGCCACATGACCGAGTGCACCGGATTGCGCGACGCGATCGTGAGCCCTGCGGACACGATCACCACGGTCGCGAAAATATAGAAGGCGATAGCCTGTATCACTGCCTGTCAGGCCCCTTTTCTGTCCGCCCCGAACCGTTGGTCGCGGGCTTTAACGGTACGGCGCATCGGCGGCAAGGTTCGCCGCGATCGCGCTTTCCCAGCGGTCACCGTTATCGAGCAACTTCGACTTGTCGTAGATCAGCTCTTCGCGGGTCTCGGTCGAAAATTCGAAGTTCGGACCCTCGACAATCGCATCGACCGGGCAAGCCTCCTGGCACAGCCCGCAATAGATGCACTTGGTCATGTCGATGTCATAGCGCGTCGTGCGGCGGCTGCCATCGTCGCGGGGTTCCGCCTCGATCGTGATCGCCTGGGCGGGGCAGATCGCCTCGCACAGCTTGCACGCGATGCACCGCTCCTCGCCATTGGGGTAGCGACGCAGCGCGTGCTCACCCCGGAAGCGCGGGCTGATCGGGTTCTTCTCGAACGGATAGTTGATCGTCGCCTTCGGCTTGAAGAAGTAGCGAAGGGTCAGCGCATGCCCCTTCACGAACTCCCACAGCGTAAAAGCCTTGACGTACTGAGCGACGCTCATGCCGGAACTCCCACGCGCGCGAACATCAGCACGCCAGACACCAAGAATACCCAGAACAGCGACACCGGCAGGAATACCTTCCAGCCCAGCCGCATCAGCTGGTCGTACCGATAGCGCGGCACGGTCGCCTTCACCCAGGAAAAGACGAAGAAGAAGAAGCACATCTTCAACAACAGCCAGACGATACCCGGCACGACATAGAGCGGCGCCCAGTTCACCGGCGGCAGATAGCCGCCCCAGAACAGGATCGCGTTCAGCGCGCACATCAGGATGACGTTGGCATATTCACCCAACCAGAACAGCGCGAACGACATCGAGCTGTATTCGGTCTGGTAACCCGCGACGAGCTCCGATTCCGCTTCGGTCAGATCGAACGGTGCACGCTGCGTCTCGGCCAGCGCCGAGATGAAGAACATGATCGCCATCGGGAAGAGTAGCGGATTCAGGAAGAAGCCGTTGACGCCCGTGTTCAGCACACTCTTCTGCGCCTCGACGATCGCCGTCAGGTTGAAGCTGCCCGACCACATCACGACCGAAATCAGGATGAAGCCGATCGCGACTTCGTAGGACACCATCTGCGCGGCCGCACGGAGCGCCGAGTAGAACGGATATTTCGAGTTCGAAGCCCAGCCCGACAGGATCACGCCGTACACGCCCAGCGACGAAGCGGCGAGAACATAGAGCAGGCCGACATTGATGTTGGCGACCACCACGCCCGGCTGGAACGGCACCACCGCCCAGACGATCAGCGCGACCGTGAAGGTGATGATGGGCGCCAGCAGGAACAGCCCACGATTGGCGGCCGAGGGAACGATGGTTTCCTGAAGGAAGACCTTCAGGCCATCGGCGAACGACTGGAGCAGACCAAAAGGACCGACCACGTTCGGACCCCGGCGCAGCGCCATCGCCGCCCAGATCTTGCGGTCGACATAGATGACCATCGCGACCGCCAGCATCAGCGGCAGCGCGATCGCCAGGATCCCGACCAGCGTCGCGATCCCCCAGGCCCAGCCATAAGGAAGGCCGAGCGTCGTGTTGAAAAACGCGGTCACTCCGCTGCCTCCGCATAGCTCTCACCATGGACCAGTTCGGCCGAGCAGCGCTGCATCGTCGGGCTGGCGCGGCAGATCGCGTTGGTGAGGTAGAAGTCCTTGATCGGATAACCGTCGAGCGTGCCGGACGCGGTCGCGTTCAGCGACGGCGCGGCCCAGTCGAAGGTCACCAGGCCGAGCCGACCCAGCGCCGGAACCTCGGCCGCCATGGCGGCGCGCAGGTCCTCGAGCGTGTCGAAGCTCAGGGTCTGGCCGAGCACTTCGGACAGGGCGCGGAAGATCGTCCAGTCGTCGCGCGCGTCGCCCGGTGCGAAGACCGCACGGTCGCCGCGCTGCACCCGGCCTTCCAGATTGACCCAGGTGCCCGACTTCTCGGCAAAGGTCGCGCCCGGCAGGATGACATCGGCGTGATGCGCACCCTTGTCGCCATGATGGCCGACGAACACCTTGAAGCTGGTGGAGAAGTTGGCGAAGTCGACCTCGTCGGCGCCCAGGAAGAAGGCCAGCTTCGGCGCGGCCGCAACCACGTCGGCGATGCCGCCCTTCTGGGCATAGCCGAGCATCAGCCCGCCCATGCGCGACGCCGCCATGTGAACGACGTTATAGCCGTTCCAGGCCGAACCATCCTCCAGCGTCCGCACCAGATTGAACTGGTCAACCAGCTTCAGGCTCGCGCCATGCGCACCCTTCAGCGCGCCACCACCGACGATCACCATCGGACGCGCGGCCTTGCCGAACAGCTCCGCCACGGTCTCGGGCAGGTTGCCCTGCACCGACAGGTCGGTGCCCAGCCACTCGACCTTGTAGGTCAGGTCAGTCTCGGGGCCGATCGCGAAGACCTTGGCGCCCTTCTTGATGGCCTTGCGGATGCGCGTGTTCACCAGCGGCGCTTCCCAGCGCAGATTGGTGCCGATCAGCAGGATCGCATCGGCGCGCTCGACGCCCGCGATGGTCGTGTTGAAGTTGACTGCGGCCAGGCTGGACACGTCATAGTCCATACCGGTCTGACGACCTTCGAGCAGCGATGAGCCCATCTTGGCCAGCAGTGCCTTGGCCGCGAACATCGTCTCGCAATCGACCAGATCACCGGCGATGGCGGCAACGCTCGAACCGGCGTTCACGTCACGGATCGCGGCGAAGGCCTCGTCCCAGGTGGCGGGCACCAACTTGCCGTCGCGGCGGATAAACGGACGGTCGAGACGACGACGGACCAGACCGTCGATCGCGTGACGCGTCTTGTCGCTCGCCCACTCCTCATTCACCTCGTCGTTGATGCGCGGCACGCAGCGCAGCACCTGACGACCACGGCTGTCAAGGCGGATGTTGGTGCCGACCGCGTCCATCACGTCGATGGCGAGCGTCTTCTTCAGCTCCCAGGGACGCGCCTCGAACGCATAGGGCTTGGACGTCAGCGCACCCACCGGGCACAGGTCGACGACATTACCCGACAACTCGCTCGACACGGCCTGTTCGAGATACGAGGTGATCTGCATGTTCTCGCCGCGATAGATCGCGCCGATCTCCTCCACGCCCGCAACCTCTTCGGCAAAGCGGACGCAGCGGGTGCACTGGATGCAGCGGGTCATGACCGTCTTGACGATCGGACCCATATATTTCTCGGTGACGGCCCGCTTGTTCTCGTCATAGCGGCTATGGCCCTTGCCATAGGCCATGGACTGGTCCTGCAGGTCGCACTCGCCGCCCTGATCGCAGATCGGGCAGTCCAGCGGGTGGTTGATCAGCAGGAATTCCATCACGCCTTCGCGCGCGGCCTTCACCATCGGGGTGGTGGTGAAGATTTCCTGATTCTCCGCCGCCGGAAGCGCACACGACGCCTGCGGCTTGGGGGGGCCAGGCTTCACCTCGACCAGGCACATGCGGCAATTGCCAGCGATGGACAGCCGCTCATGATAGCAGAAGCGCGGGATTTCCTTGCCCGCAAGCTCACAGGCCTGCAGCACGGTGGCGCCCTGGGGCACCTCGATCTCGACGCCGTCGACTTTGACCTTAGGCATTATTCGGCAGCTTCCATCATCGGGGCGTTGCCGCCCGTCTCGCCTTTGCGTTCGCGAATGCGACGTTCCATCTCCGGGCGGAAGTGGCGGATCAGGCCCTGGATCGGCCAGGCCGCCGCGTCGCCGAGCGCGCAGATGGTGTGGCCCTCGACCTGCTTCGTCACCTGGAACAGCGTGTCGATCTCGGACACATCGGCATCGCCGGTGCGCATCCGCTCCATCACGCGCCACATCCAGCCGGTGCCTTCACGGCACGGCGTGCACTGGCCGCAGCTCTCATGCTTGTAGAAATAGGACAGACGGCTGATCGCGCGGACGATGTCGGTCGACTTGTCCATGACGATGACCGCCGCCGTACCGAGGCCCGATCCGACCGCCTTCAGGCCGTCGAAGTCCATCGGCGCGTCCATGATCTCGGCCGCAGGCACCAGCGGCACCGACGAACCGCCCGGGATCACCGCAAGCAGATTGTCCCAGCCGCCACGGATGCCGCCGCAATGCTTCTCGATCAGCTCGCGGAAGCTGATCGACATGCTTTCCTCGACCACGCAGGGGCGATCGACATGGCCGGAGATCTGAAAGAGCTTGGTGCCCTTGTTGTTCTCGCGCCCGAAGGACGAGAACCACTCGGCACCGCGCCGCAGGATCGTCGGGGCGACCGCGATCGACTCGACGTTGTTGACCGTCGTCGGGCAGCCATAAAGGCCGGCACCCGCCGGGAAAGGCGGCTTCAGGCGCGGCTGGCCCTTCTTGCCTTCCAGGCTTTCGATCATCGCGGTTTCTTCGCCGCAGATATACGCGCCCGCACCACGATGGACGAAGACGTCGAAGTCATAGCCCGAGCCACAGGCATTCTTGCCCAGGAAGCCCCGGTCATACGCCTCGGCCACCGCCGCGAACAGCGTCTCGGCCTCGCGGATATATTCGCCGCGGATATAGATATAGGCCGCCCGGGCGCGCATCGCGAAGCCCGCGACCAGCGCGCCCTCGATCAGCTTGTGCGGATCGTGGCGGATGATCTCGCGGTCCTTGCAACTGCCCGGCTCGGACTCGTCGGCGTTGATGACCAGGAAGCTCGGCCGGTCGGGACGCGGTTCCTTGGGCATGAAGCTCCACTTCATGCCGGTCGGGAAGCCCGCACCGCCGCGCCCGCGTAGACCCGACGCCTTGATGACGTCGATGATCTTGTCCTGGCCCAGCTCGAGCAGCGCCTTGGTGTTATCCCAATCGCCGCGCTTTATCGCCGCGTCGACGTTCCACGGCTGATAGCCGTAGAGATTGGTGAAAATGCGGTCCTTGTCAGCGAGCATTATGCGCCCCACTCCCCGCGATAGTCGTGATTGTCGCCGACCATGGCGGTCAGCGTGGTCGGACCGCCGATCGGCTCGACCGTATGGCGACCCGGCTCTTGCGTACCAGTCTTGGGGCTTTCGCCACGGGCCAGCGCTTCCAGGATCGTGACCGTGCGGTCGTAATCCAGATCCTCGAAATTGTCGTCGTTGATCTGGACCATCGGGGCCGAGGCGCAGTTGCCCATGCACTCGACCTCGGTCAGCGTGAACATGCCGTCGGGCGTGGTCTTGCCCTTGATCAGCCCCTTGTTCTTGCAGGCCGCCAGCACGTCGTCCGACCCGCGCAACATGCACGGCGTCGTGCCGCACACCTGAACGTGATAGCGGCCGACCGGCGCCAGGTTGAACATCGTGTAGAAGGTCGCGACCTCATAGATGCGCATATAGGCGACGCCGAGCTGGCGCGCGACGAACTCGATTACCGGCACCGGCAACCAGCCTTGAGTCTGCGTCTCCGCCCCCACCTGGCGCTGCGCCAGGTCGAGGAACGGGATCGAGCCCGACTGCTCACGACCCTTGGGATAGCGCGCGAGGATCTCGTTCGCCTTCTTCTGGTTCTCGTCGGTCCAGGCAAAATTGCCCCAGCGGGCGCGGACTTCCGCCTCGTCGGGGATGTTGGGAGCGTCAGCCATTAGCGGTCACATTCACCAAAAACGATGTCCATCGCGCCCAGGATCGCGGTCGTATCCGCCAGCATGTGGCCCTTGGACATGAATTCCATGGCCTGCAGATGGCTGAACGCGGTCGGGCGGATCTTGCAGCGATAGGGTTTGTTGGTCCCGTCGGAGACGAGATACACGCCGAACTCGCCCTTCGGGCTTTCGGTCGCGACATACACTTCGCCTGCGGGGACGTGATAGCCCTCGGTATAGAGCTTGAAGTGGTGGATCAGCGCTTCCATCGAGCGCTTCATCTCGGCGCGCTTGGGCGGCGTGACCTTGCGGTCGGTGGCCATCACCGGACCTTCGGGCATCTGCGCCAAGCACTGCTTCATGATGCGGGCCGACTGGCGCACTTCCTCGACGCGTACCATGAACCGGTCATAGCAGTCGCCGCTCGTGCCCACTGGCACGTCGAAGTCCACCTTGTCATAGGCGTCGTAGGGCTGCGACTTGCGCAGATCCCACGGAATGCCAGAGCCTCGGATCATCGGGCCCGAAAAGCCCCACTTGATCGCGTCCTCGCGGTTCACCACCGCGATATCGACGTTGCGCTGCTTAAAGATGCGGTTGTTCGCCACCAAGCTGATCGCGTCCTCGAACAGGCGCGGCAGACGGGTGTCGAGCCAATCGGCGATATCGGTCAGCAGCTTGAGCGGCACGTCCTGATGGACGCCGCCAACACGGAAGTAATTCGCGTGCATGCGCGCGCCCGAGGCCCGCTCATAGAAGTTCATGCAGTCTTCGCGAATTTCGAACAGCCACAGGTTCGGCGTCATCGCGCCGACGTCCATGACGTGGCTGCCGATGTTGAGCATGTGGTTCGAGATACGCGTCAGCTCGGCGAAGAACGTCCGCAGATACTGCGCGCGGATCGGCACTTCCAGGTCGAGCAGCTTCTCGACCGCCAGCACGAAGCTATGCTCCATGCACATCGGCGAGCAGTAATCGAGGCGATCGAAATAGGGCAGCGCCTGCGAATAGGTCTTGTACTCGATCAGCTTCTCGGTGCCGCGATGCAGCAGACCGACATGCGGATCGACGCGTTCGACGATCTCGCCGTCCAGCTCCATGACGAGGCGAAGCACCCCGTGCGCCGCCGGATGCTGCGGGCCGAAGTTGATCGTGTAGTTCTGGATCGACACGTCACCCGTGGTCGGGTCAACGGCGTCCGTCTTGTGGAGCAGTTCGTCGACGTAGTCGCTCACTGATTCTGTCCTCCGCCCTTGCTCGGCACGACGTCCGGGTTCTTGGGCTTGTCCTCGGCCTTGTTGCCCGGATGCGGCTGGCCCGCGCCGGTCTGCTTGGGGGCCTCGGTAGTCTTGGCCTCCGCCGCCTGCGGCATCGTGCCCTTCTCGTCGCCCGGCAGCACGTAATCGGCGCCTTCCCACGGGCTCTGGAAGTCGAAGTTACGGAAGTCCTGCGCCAGCTTCACCGGCTCATAGACGACGCGCTTTTCCTCTTCCGAGTACCGCAGCTCGGTATAGCCGGTCAGCGGGAAGTCCTTGCGCAGCGGATGGCCGCGGAAGCCGTAATCGGTCAGGATACGACGCAGGTCGCTATTGCCCGAGAACAGCACGCCGTACAGGTCATAGACCTCGCGCTCCAGCCAGCCCGCGACCGGCCACAGGCCCGTCACCGACGGCACCGGCTTGTCCTCGTCGGTCGAGACATGGACGTGCAGGCGATGGTTGCGGGTCAGCGACAGGAGGCAATAGACCACCTCGAAACGCTCGTCGCGCTCGGGATAGTCGACGCCTGCAATCTCCATGAGCTGCTGGTATTCCAGCCCCTTGGTATCACGCAGCGCGATCATCGCGGAGACCAGGTTCGCCCGATCGACGACCAGCGCGACCTCGCCGACATGCTCGCGCGCGTCGAGCAGCCACGGGCCAAGCGCGGCGCGGGCCGCGTCGATCACGCCGTCATTGGCGGCATAACGGGGAGCAGGCGCCCTCACCGTTCGATGCTCCCGGCGCGGCGAATCTTCCGCTGCAACTGCATCACGCCGTACAGCAGCGCCTCGGCGGTCGGCGGGCAACCGGGGACATAGATGTCCACGGGCACGATCCGGTCACAGCCGCGCACCACCGAATAGCTATAGTGATAATAGCCGCCGCCATTGGCGCAGCTGCCCATCGAAATGACGTACTTCGGGTTCGACATCTGGTCGTACACACGACGCAGTGCCGGGGCCATCTTGTTGCACAGCGTACCCGCCACGATCATCACGTCCGACTGGCGCGGCGATGCGCGCGGCGCGGCGCCGAAGCGCTCCAGATCGTAACGCGGCATGTTGACGTGGATCATCTCCACGGCGCAGCACGCCAGACCGAAGGTCATCCACCAGAGCGAGCCGGTGCGCGCCCACTGGAACAGTTCCTCGGTCGAGGTGACCAGGAAGCCCTTGTCGGTCAGTTCGCCGTTCAGCCCGTCGAAAAAGCCCTGATCGGGCTGAATGACGGCCTGGCCATCATGGGCGGGTCCGCCATGGGCCTGGGGCTTGAACCCAACCGGACCGGAGTGAAGATTTACTCCCAATCCAACGCTCCCTTCTTCCACGCATAGACGAGACCCAGCGCGAGCTCGCCGATGAAGATCATCATCGAAAACCAGGCGGTCCAGCCGAGGCTGAAGACGCTTACCGCCCAGGGGTACAGAAACGCCGCTTCCAGATCGAAGATGATGAACAGGATCGCGACGAGGTAGAAACGCACGTCGAACTGGCTGCGCGGGTCTTCGAACGCGGGGAAGCCGCATTCATATTCGGACAGCTTCTGCTCGTTGGGCTTATGGGCGCCGGTCAGGCGCGCCACGAGCATCGGCAGAAACACGAAAGCCGTCGACAGTGCCAGGGCAACGCCCAGGAACAGGAGGATCGGCAGATATTGCGACAGATCGACCAAGTTTTCTCTCGCAGATGCGGAACTGGATGCGGATGGCTTTAGGCCGATGGATCGGCCGGAGCAAGCCAGCGGAGGCATGAGAATGAATCGCAAGTGAACGCCGCCACCCGCCGTCATCCTCGGATTTTTACATGGTTATGCAGTGGGTTGAGCGCAAGAGGAATGGCCTCTCACGCTCAAATCCCCCCAAATCCTTAACGCAGCGCGTTGGCCAGCAGCTTGTGCAGCTTGGAATGCAGGCCCTCGTTCGCCGCCAGATACTCGCCACGGTCCAGCGACTTGTCGCTGCCCCGGAAGTCGCTGACGAAACCGCCTGCTTCTCGCACCAGCAGCATGCCCGCCGCCGCGTCCCAGGGCTTCAGGCCCGACTCCCAGAAACCGTCGTAACGGCCCGCCGCCACCCAGGCGAGGTCGAGCGCGGCCGAGCCGAAGCGGCGGATGCCGGCGACCTGCGGTGCGATCGCACCGAAAATGCGGCTCCACTGGACGAAATCGCCATGCCCTAGGAACGGGATGCCGGTGGCGATCAGCGCCTCCGATAGGTCGCGGCGCGACGACACGCGCAGGCGGCCGTCCTGCAACCAGGCGCCCCGGCCCTTCTCGGCCCAGAAACTCTCGTCGGTCAGCGGCTGATAGATCAGGCCGGTGGTGATTTCTCGCTTGCCGTTCGCCAGCGGCTCCTCGACCGCGATCGAGATGGCGAAGTGCGGGATGCCGTGCAGGAAGTTCGAGGTGCCGTCGAGCGGGTCGATGATGAAGCGCGGCTTGGACGGATCACCCGCGATCTCGCCGCCCTCCTCCATCAGGAAACCCCAGTCGGGACGTGCCTTGCGCAGTTCCTCGAACAGCGTTTCCTCGGCGCGCTTGTCGGCCATCGACACGAAGTCGGCAGGCCCCTTGCGGCTGACCTGAAGGTGCTGGACCTCGTTGAAGTCGCGGCGGAGACGCGGGGCGGCCTTGCGCGCGGCGCGTTCCATGATGGTGAGAAGCCCGGAGTGCGAGGCCATGATCGTCCTTTCGATCGCGCCGCGGCAAGTCCCAGGGCGCTCCAAATTGAAAAGGCCCGCCGCGAACGACGGGCCGGAACGGCGGATGACGGGGTCGCGCTCAGGTCGCGCCGGTCATCCGCCGTGGGGCATCAGTCCGCGCGGCGGACGTAGGTCTGTTCGTACACGTCGACGACGATACGCACGCCGCTGGCGATGTGCGGCGGCACCATCACGCGCACGCCATTGTCGAGGATGGCGGGCTTGTACGACGACGAAGCCGTCTGCCCCTTCACCACGGCGTCGGCCTCGACGATGGTGGCTTCGATCTGGTCGGGAAGCTGGACCGAGATCGGACGCTCCTCGTGCAGTTCCATCACGACATCCATGCCGTCCTGCAGGAACGCCGCGGCATCGCCCAGCAGGTCGCGCGGCAGCGTGATCTGCTCGTAGGTTTCCTTGTCCATGAAGGTCAGGTCGTCGCCTTCGGCGAACAGGAACTGGAAGTCCTTGGTATCCAGGCGGACGCGCTCGACCGTCTCGGCGGAGCGGAAGCGGACGTTCGTCTTGCGGCCGTCGATGAGGTTCTTCATCTCGACCTGCATATACGCACCGCCCTTGCCGGGCTGGGTGTGCTGAATCTTCACGGCGCGCCAGATGCCGCCTTCATACTCGATGATGTTGCCGGGACGAATGTCCACGCCGCTGATCTTCATGGGTCTTCAACCTGCTGGAAAGAGCGAAGGACACCGGTGCGAAACGCGGCCCGGCTTCCTGTGTTGGTCGCTTTAGCTCGAAGCGGTTTTTCCCGCAAGCAGCGGATAGGGATCGACCGCCTCGCCCTGCCACCAGCCGTCCCCGGCGCGCATCCAGTGGACCGCGAAGTGCAGATGCGTGTTGCCCGCCCCCGCATTGCCGCTGTCGCCGACGAACCCCACGACCTGCCCCTGGTCGACGCGCTGCCCCTCGGCCAGTCCCGGGGCATAGCCGCGAAGATGCGCGTAATAGAGGGTCCAGCGGCGGTCAGGCGAGCGGATATACAGCGTGTGCCCGCCCCGCCCGCTTTCGAACAGCTTTTCGACCGTGCCACCGAACGCGGCGACGACCGGCGTGCCCGATGGCGCCATGATGTCCAGGCCCATGTGTCGTCGCGCGCCGCCATCGCGCGCATCGCCCCAGTCATGGTTCAGCCGCGCCACCGGAAAGCCCGCCACCGGCATGACGAGCGCGGCGGAGCCGCCCGCCACGCCGGAGGCCTTGGGAGCTGGTGCGTCGGGCACCATCACGCCGCCATCGCCGAACGATACCATCGACAGGAACCCGCCGACCACCACGACGATCGCGCCCAGCATGATCCAGCCGAAGCGCGACAAAGGCCCCGTCCCCCGCGCGCGGCTCATTCCTGGAAGACCGCCTGGGTGCCCGGCTTGACCATCAACGACAGGCGCGCGACGTCCCAGTTGGTCAGGCGGATGCAGCCATGGCTTTCCGCCCGCCCGATCGTCTCGGGGTTCGGTGTACCGTGGATGCCGTAATGCGGCTTGGACAAATCGATCCAGATCACCCCGACCGGGCCGTTCGGGCCGGGGGGCAGCATCGCCTTGCGGTCATTCTTGTCCGCATCCCAGAACAGCGCCGGGTTATAGTGGAATTGCGGGTTATAGTCGGCGCCATAGATCTTCCACGTGCCCAGCGGCAGCGGATCATATTGCGAGCCCATCGTCGCCTGGAACTGCGCGACCAGCTTGCCCTGCTTGTCGAGCACGCGCAGCACCGAGTCCGACTTGTCGACGACGACCTTCTCGCCCTTGGGCTGGTGCGCATCGACGTTCAGGCTGTTCAGTGTCGCCTTCCAGTCGGCGGGAAAGACGTCCGGATAAGCGCGCGAAGTCGGCAACGAATTGGGCACGACCAGGACCTGCCCGACCTTGATCGGCGTGCCCGCCGGATTGAGCGCGGCGATCACCGCCGGGGTGGTATGGAAGCGCTCGCCCAGCGCCTCCATAGCGTCGCGATAGCCCAGGCGCGGCAGCTTGGCCTGCTCGGGCGGATCCTTGGGCAAGGGGTTGGTATAGGGGCCGTCGACCGTCTTCTGGTCGATCACCGCGCGCACCGTCGGTCGCCAGCCGCGATAGGGATAGAGCGCCTTGAGCGTGGCGCTGTCGGGCTCGCCGGTGACGGGCAGGCCGCGCGCCTCCTGAAAGCCCTTCAGCGCGGCGGTCAGCGACATGCCGCGTCGCCCATCGATGACGCCCGGCGAGAAACCGAGATGGTCCAGGATGACCTGGACATGCATGACGCTGGGGTCGATCGCATCGGCCGCGATCGGCTTGACCTCCTGCGCCGGGGCGGGCGAGGGATGCGTCGCCACCGCTACCAGTGCCATTGCCGCTCCGCCGCCCATGGCGATCCCCAATTTCTTCATGCACCCGCTCCTTTACCCGTTGGTATCACCATGGGTAACGCGAAGGGGAACGCTTGTTTCCAAAGTGGAACGGGTTGTGGGCCGATCGTCCTGGGGGTTATTGGCCAAACTTATTCCTCCCCTGCAAGGGGAGGTGGCAGGGCAAAGCCCTGACGGAGGGGTGTCGCCCTCTCGATAGCGGGACACCCCTCCACCAGCTTCGCTGGCCCCCTCCCCTTGCAGGGGAGGAATACAGTCAATCTCGCCGCGTCGTTCGGAAGATTACTTCTTCAACACCTCGGCAAAGGCCTGCACCGCCGCAGCCTCGTCGCCGTTCCACACCGCGCCCGACACCGCGAGGAAATCGGCCCCCGCTTTGACCAGCGGCGCGGCGTTGGCGGGCGTGATGCCGCCGATCGCGACGCAGGGCAGCTCAAACAGCGTCGACCACCAGGACAGGACCACCGGCTCGGCACGGTGCTTCGTTTCCTTGGTCGTGGTCGGATAGAAGGCGCCGAATGCGACATAGTCCGCGCCCGTCTCACCGGCCTGCATCGCCAGATGGCGGCTGTCGTGGCAGGTCACGCCGATCTGAACCGTGGGGCCGAGCGCGTCGCGCGCCTCGCGGGCATCGCCATCGTCCTGCCCCAAATGCACGCCGTCCGCGCCCAGGCGCTTGGCCAGGCTGATACTGTCGTTGACGATGAAGGCGACCTCGCGATCCGCGCAGATACGCTGGAGCGGCTCGGCCAGCCGGGCGGCGGCGTGCTGGTCCATGTCCTTTACGCGGAACTGGAAGGCGGCAACGGGCCCCGCATCAAGTGCGCGTGCCAGCCGGTCGGCAAAGCCGCCGGTCACGTCGAGCGGCGAGATCAGGTAGAGCTGGCAGGGGGGCCGCCGCATGTCGCGCACGAAGGCGTCGGCGAATTGCGGATCGAGAGGGCCCAGGGGATCGTCTTCAAGCGTCATGTCGCCTCCCTAGCGCCTGACGCGGCCCCCGTCACCTGTCGTGCACGGGACGGGAATGGGCGCCCCGGTTCCCCAACCGGAACGCCCAACCCTAGCAAGAACTTATTCTTCGTTCTTGTAGATCGCGATCAGCTTGTCGAGCATCGCCAGCGCCTCGTCGCGCGGGCGCTGGAAGGTGTTGCGGCCGATGATCGAGCCATTGCCGCCACCGTCGCGAATGTCGCGCGCATCCTGATAGACGGCATCGGCACCCTTGGCGGCACCACCCGAGAAGACGACGATGCGGCGGCCCGCAAAGCTGGACTGGACGACATGGGCGACGCGGTCGGACTGCTTCGACCAGTCCTTGCCCTCATAGGCCGACTTGGCTTCGGCCTGTTCGATATGGTCGCTGGGCAGCTTCACCTTGATGATGTGGGCGCCGAGCAGTGCGGCCATGTGCGCGGCATAGGCGCCGACGTCGAGCGCCAGTTCGCCGTCCTTGCTCAGCTTGCCGCCGCGCGGATAGCTCCAGATGACGGTGGCCAGGCCCGCATCGCGTGCTTCGGCCGACAGGATCGCGATCTGGTCCATCGCGTCGAAGATGCCGTCCGAACCCGGATAGATGGTAAAGCCGATCGCCGCGCAGCCCAGCCGCACCGCGTCCTGCACGCTGCCCGTCACCGCCTGAGTGATCGAGGTGC
The DNA here is from genome assembly GCF_036663655.1 of Sphingomonas flavida. Classification (NCBI taxonomy): domain Bacteria; kingdom Pseudomonadati; phylum Pseudomonadota; class Alphaproteobacteria; order Sphingomonadales; family Sphingomonadaceae; genus Sphingomonas; species Sphingomonas flavida. The sequence continues at coordinate 101,929 of NZ_JAXOJH010000003.1, read as the reverse complement.
CCCAGCTGTTTGAGCTGTTGATCTTCAGGATGGTCGGGATCTGCCCCGCGAACGTGTCGGCCCCGGCCTCCAACATGCCCAGCGGCGCGGCATAGGCCGACAGCCCGGCGTCGATTGCCAGCTGGAAATGGTAATGCGGGTCATAGGCGGGCGGGTTGATCGCGAAGCTGCGCGCCGGGCCATGCTCGAACCCCTGGTCGACCGGCAGGATGATGACCTTGCCGGTGCCGCCCAGCTTGCCCTGCATCAGGATGCGGGCGAGGTTGGCCTTCACCGCGGCGGGCGTGCCTTCATACTTGTCGAGAATGGCCTTTACGGTCGGGGTCATCGGGTCTCTCCAGAAAGCTACGGGTCTTTGATAGGGGATCAGAGCATCAGCCAGCGGCGCAGCGCCTGATCGACCTGCTCCATCCGGGTGGGCGAAGCATGGCCGATGACTTTGACGATATGATTGCGGGGAATGGACAGGATCTTGTCGACCTGCACCTCGCACTCGACGGTCAGGCCGGTATGCTCGCGCGGGGAGAAAGCGACGCGGAACAACGCCTCGCCCCCGACGACCGAGGTCATCGGGCAGACGGTGATCGTGTTGTGCGTCTCGTTATACAAATCCGACTGGACGACCAGGAACGGGCGGTGGCCGCCCCCCTCGCCCTCGTTCGTCGTCGCCAGCACGATGGCGGCATGGGCGATCGTCATGCGTCACCTTCCTTCGCCAGCGCGTTCCAGAAGGCGAAATCCTCCGGCGTGTCGCGTTTCGACGCGCGGGTCGATTGACGGCGCGCCTCACGGCGATAGGCCTCGTCGTGCAGGTCGACATAGCGGCGGACCGCTTCGCGCGCGATATCACTTTTGCTGCGCCCTTGCGTGCGCGCGACGGCCGCCAGCCGCTCTTCCAATTCCGTGTCGAGACGGACGCCGAGCATCGCCATTCCTTCGTTTAACGTGTTTAACCTAGCAAGATCGGCTCCACCGATCAAGCGAATGCCTCGCCCATTTCGCCGGGCCATGAAAAAACCCCGCCGCCAGACAGGCGACGGGGTGATTTTTCGGACGGCCCGCGGGTCCGTCAGGCGATCAGCGCGGCGACGCCGGGCAGGTCCTGCCCTTCCATCCATTCCAGGAACGCGCCGCCCGCGGTCGAGACGAAGGTGAACTGCGTGCCCACGCCCGCCTGGTTCAGCGCGGCGACGGTATCACCGCCGCCCGCCACCGACACCAGGCTGCCATCCTGGGTCAGCGCCGCCGCCGTCTTGGCAAGCGCGACGGTCGCCATGTCGAAGGGCGGCGTCTCGAACGCGCCGAGCGGGCCGTTCCACACCAGGGTGCGGCAGTTCTTGAGCACATCGCCCAGCGCCTCGACCGCGTTGGGGCCGAGGTCGAGGATCATTTCATCGGCAGCGACTTCGTGGACGTTGACGGTGCGGGTTGCGGGGTTCGGCTTGAATTCCCTGGCGACCACCACGTCATACGGCAGGTGGACGGTGCAGCCCGCCTTGTCGGCAGCGTCGAGGATTTCCTCGGCGGTGCCGGTCAGGTCATGCTCGCACAGCGACTTGCCCACATCGACGCCGCGCGCGGCGAGGAAGGTGTTGGCCATGCCGCCGCCGATGATCAGGTGATCGACCTTGCCGACCAGATGCTTCAGCACGGCGAGCTTGGTGGAAACCTTCGCGCCGCCGACCACGGCCGCAACCGGATGCTCGGGCTTGCCCAGCGCCTTTTCCAGCGCGTCGAGTTCGGCCTCCATCGCACGGCCCGCGAACGCCGGAAGCTGGCGCGCCAGCCCTTCGGTCGAGACGTGCGCACGGTGCGCGGCCGAGAAGGCGTCGTTGACGTAGAAGTCGCCCAGCTTGGCGATCTGCGCCGCCAATTCGGGATCGTTCTTTTCCTCGCCAGCATGGAAGCGGGTGTTTTCCAGGATCGCGATATCGCCGGGGTTCAGCGTGGCGACAGCCGCCTCCGCCGCCTCGCCCGCAACATCGTCGATAAAGCGGACCGGGCGTCCCAGTACATCGCTATAAGGCTGGGTCAGCATCGCCAGCGAGAATTCGGGGTTACGCTGCCCCTTGGGGCGGCCGAAATGGGCCAGGATCAGGACGATCGCGCCCTTGTCGGCCAGTTCGGTCACGGTCGCGATCGTCGCGCGCAGGCGAGTGTCGTCGGTCACGCGGCCATCGGCCATCGGCACGTTCAGATCCTCGCGGACCAGCACGCGCTTGCCCTGGACGTCGCCCATGTCGTCGAGCGTCTTGAAAGCCTTGGTCATGATTCCTCGATCCTGATTGTATCGCCGATGCGGATCGTGCCGCCCTCGATCACGCGGGTACATACGCCGCCGCGCCAGTCGGGTTTCAACGCGGCCTGCAAGCCGTCGGCAATCGCGTCCATGCGGTGGCACGGATCGCATTCGATGGTAATTTCCAGAAGCACGGGCCCGATACGAAGCCGGGTGCCCGACATTTGGGGAAGGTCGAAATCCTCGACCAGCAGGTTCGCGCGGCGCTCCTGCCAGGGGATGTCACGGCCGATCTCGGCCATGGCGGCGTCCCAGTCGGCACGCTCGATCAACGTCAGCTGACGCTTGCCACGCCCGCCGGGCTTGATCCGCCCGCGCGCATCGCCTTCCACTCCGCCGTCCGGGGTGACGATGGCGGTGTCGATCACCTCCATCGGCCCCTTCGCCACGGCGTGGCGGGCGATGCCGGCCAGACGCCCGGTCATCACCCGCCCGTCCGTCATCAGAGGAACTTCGCCATCGCGGTCGCGGTGTCGACCATGCGGTTCGAGAAGCCCCATTCATTGTCGTACCACGACACGACGCGCACCAGCTTGCCGTCGATCACCGCCGTCTCCAGGCTGTCGACGGTCGAGGACTGCGGCGAGTGCATCAGGTCGATCGAAACCAGCGGCTCGTCGGTATAGACCAGCACGCCCTTCAGCGCCTCGCTCTCCGACGCCGCCTTCAGGATCGCGTTGACCTCTTCCTTGGTCGTGTCGCGCGCGGGCGTGAAGGTCAGGTCGACCAGGCTGACGTCCGGGGTCGGCACGCGGATCGCCGAACCGTCCAGCTTGCCCTTCAGTTCGGGCAGCACCTCACCCACCGCACGGGCGGCACCCGTGGTGGTCGGGATCATCGACATGGCGGCGGCGCGGGCGCGACGCAGGTCGGGGTGGATCTGGTCAAGGATCTTCTGGTCGTTGGTATAGGCGTGGACCGTGGTCATCAGGCCGCGCTCGATGCCGATGGCGTCGTTCAGCACCTTGGCGACCGGCGCCAGGCAGTTGGTGGTGCACGAGGCGTTCGACACGATGGTGTGGTCGGCGGTCAGCTTGTCATGGTTGACGCCGTACACGACGGTCAGGTCGACATTCTTGCCGGGGGCCGAGATCAGCACCTTCTTGGCGCCTGCCGCGATGTGCTTTTCGCACGACGCCTTGTCGGTGAAGAAGCCGGTGCATTCCAAGACCAGGTCGACGCCCAGTTCCTTGTGCGGCAGGTTGGCCGGATCACGCTCGGCGGTGACGCGGATGCGCTTGCCGTCGATCACGATGTCGTTGCCCTCGGCGGCGACTTCGCCCGGATAACGACCATGGATGCTGTCGCGGCTGAACAGCCAGGCGTTCGACTTGGCGTCGGCCAGATCGTTGATCGCGACCAGTTCGAGGGCATTGTCGCCACGCTCGAGGATGGCACGCGCGACCAGGCGGCCGATGCGGCCGAAGCCATTGATTGCAACCTTGACCGTCATGCCAGCAATCTCCTGTATGTCTCTGCCACGATGCCTGAGCGGCATCGCCCCGGGTAAGAAAATCACGAAAATCGCGATTCCGTCTCTAAGCGCCCACGCCTTTCGGAGCCGCGCGGGTGTCTGTCAACCGCTCGAGTGCGCCGGATCGCCCAATTCCGGGTTGCCGCATAAAACCAGCCTGCTAAGCCCCTTTCATGCCCGAACCTATTGCCGACGACGTCCTTTCCTCCGTCGACCGGATCGACCACGCCATTGCCCGCATCGAACGGGCGATGCGAACCCGCGCCGCCAAGGAAGACGCGCTTGCCCGCCGTCACGCCGCGCTGAAGGCGCGCATGGCCGAGGCCGTGACCGCGCTTGACGATGTCATCAGCCGGGGGAGCGCCGTCTGATGGCCGAAGTGACGATCCTGGTCGGCGACCGCCCGCACACCGTCTATTGCCAAGACGGCGGCGAAGCCCGCGTCCGGATGCTGGGCCAGATGCTCGACCAGCGCTGGTCGGCGGCATTGCGGGCCTCGGGCGGCCATAATGGCGAGCGCGCGCTGCTGTTCGTGGCGCTGATGCTGGCCGATGCGCTGGAAGAGGCCGAGCGGCGTCCGCCCGCCGGTGCCGCAGTCAGCGAGGCGGCGCTGGCCCGCATCGCCGAGCGCCTGGAGGCGCTGGCCGACGTGCTGGAGCCCGAAAGCCGCGGGGATGCTCTTGAGTAAACGCCCCCCCTCGCCTACATGGGTTGGCGGCGGGTTCTGCCCGGTACGAGCTACGATAATCCCTGAGGCTATTCTTCATCCAAGGGGGCTGTCCCTGCCCGGACCCTGGTCCGACGTACATGGTCCCCACCTGACGTATCGAGCGTCGGTGGATATTACGGCAAACGGCCACGGCGGTCCCGCCACCCGCCTTCTTTTCACATGATCGCCAAGCGCGCCCTGCGCGCGCGGATGCGCGCCGTTCGCGATGTCCATGGCCCCGGCCTGTTGCCGGTGGCGCGCCCCTTTCTCGATCGGCTGCTCCCCCATCAGGTCATCGCCGCCTATCGCCCGCTGGGTGCCGAAGCGGACCCGGCGCTCTGGGTCGAGGCGGCGCTTCATGTGGGAGCGACGATCGCCCTGCCCCATGTCACCGATCGTGCCAGCCCGATCCGCTTCCTCGCCTGGGCGGACGGCGCCGAGCTGAGCGTGGGCGCCTTCGGCCTGCACCAGCCCGCCGACGACGCACCCGAATGCCGCCCCGACATCATCCTGACCCCACTGGTCGGCTTCGACCGGCACGGAAATCGCCTGGGACAGGGTGCAGGGCATTATGACCGCGCCTTCGCGGCCAACCCCTACGCCTGGCGCGTGGGCATCGCCTGGGGCGTGCAGGAGGTCGAGGAGATGGTGCCCGACAGCTGGGACATGCCCCTCCACGCCATCGCCACCGAAACGGAATGGATCGTCCCATGACCCCCAGTTGGCGCAAACCCGCCGGAATGCTGCTGATCGTCGCGATCATCATCGTCTGGGCGATGCTCGTCGCCAGCCTGTCGGGCGTGGTCGGCCAGTGGCATTGGGTGTTGCAACTGACTTTCTATGTCGTCGCGGGGATCGTATGGATCACGCCGATGAAGCCGCTGCTGCGCTGGATGGAAGGCGGACGGGGTTAGGGTTTTGATCCACCTGCCCTGAACTGTTGCCCTACCACCCCGGCGAAGGCCGGGGTCCAGTTGCGAAGGCTTCAGCGATGAAGCGCACTGGATCATCACAACCGCACCCCCGACTGGACCCCGGCCTCCGCCTGGGTGGTGCTTCAGCTTGGCTGGATCAAACTATAGGGGTTCCCTTGGCCTTCGGCTCGCAGGCCGAACGGAGGTAGGGAATTTGGGGAGACAGGTTAGCCGCAGAGCGTTCGGCGGATACGCCGGTTTCGGCGAAGCGCGCGCCAACCACTCAAGACGACCAAGGCTGGAAACAAAAGCGCCATCCCGAAGGATGGCGCGAGTGACGGGGCTCGAACCCGCGACCTCCGGCGTGACAGGCCGGCGCTCTAACCAACTGAGCTACACCCGCTTGAAAGCCATGTGATGCCCACCGAAATCGGCATCGGCCCCTAGAGGGGATTTCGATATCTTCAGCCATTCCCGGGAAGGGAGTGGCGCGAGTGACGGGGCTCGAACCCGCGACCTCCGGCGTGACAGGCCGGCGCTCTAACCAACTGAGCTACACCCGCTGAAAGCGTCGAGGCGCGCCAACTAGGCGAGGGCTCCGAAGCTGTCAACGCATCATTTCATTTTTCTTGCGGAACGTCTGGCGGATCGCTTTCGCGGTCGAGATGGGTGAGCGTTCCATGCTCGAACAGGAAGCCAGCGATATCGGGTTTTCCGGCGGCTTTCAGGACGGTCTGGAGGATGATCAGGAGCGGTACGGCCAGCAGCGCGCCCACCGTCCCCCACACCCATCCCCAGAAGCTGAGCGAGACCAGGATCATCACCGGGCTGATGGTCAGGCGGTGGCCGACGATCAGCGGGGTGATCAGGTTCGCCTCGATCAGGTGCATCCCGTACATGATCGCGGGCGGGGCCAGCGCGATCCAGATGTCGCTGAACGTCATCAGGCCACCAATCGCCAGCAGCATCGCGCCGATCACCGGCCCGAAATAGGGGATGTAGTTCAACAGCGCGACGATACCGCCCCACATCAGCGGGTAGGGCATGCCGAACAGCGACAACGCCCCCGCCACCGCCCCGCCCAGCGCCAGGTTGATGATAGTAATCGTCCCCAGATAGGCCGAAACATCGTCCACAACCTCCTGGATGACCCGTGCGGTCGCCATGGCACCGTCGAAGCTGGTCCGCCCGCGGATCGTCTCACGCCGCATCCGGGTCCAGCCCGACAGCACGAAGAACACGACGAGCACACCGAACAGGAACTGGACGATCAGTGTCGGGGCCGAGGTCGCGGCCAGCTCCAGGATCGAGCTGGGCGGCGAGACGGCGGCGGTCTGCGGCTGGCGGATCGGCGTCGAGGCGACCTGGCGCAGCGCCTTGTTCACGTAACGCTCGAGGTTGGAATACAGGTCGAGCAGCGGCGCCAGATTGTCCTGGATACGCCCGATCCGGCTGGGCAGCAGGCGGAAGAAGTCGGTGGCGGGCACGATGATCGCGGCCAGCGCGATATTGGCGACGATCAGGAACAGCAGGACGCACATCAGCGCGGCGAGCGGCGACGGCACGCGCCGCCGCTCCAGCCATTCCAGCACGGGCACGAGCGCGATGGCGATGACGAGCGCGGTCGTCAGTGGCAGGAAGAACTCCGCCCCCTCCTTCAGGGCGAAGGGCAACGCCAGGATGAAGCCCGCCCCCGCCGTCAGCGTCAGCCCGGCCAGCAGGCGGTCGCGGCGCATCGCGATCCGCACCGCATCGGCCGGTTTCATGCCGACAGGCATCCCCAGGACCGAATCGCCCTCTGTCCGGATCTTTTCGACCGGATCGTCATGCACATCACTCATGCCCGGCACGTTAGCGGCTTTCCACCGGCAGGAAAGCCGCTAACGCCGGGCGGGGATGACGTTTATGTCATGAAGCGCCGATCGGGCGCCGTGCGCGGTACCTTACCAGGCGCGCGGGATGCCGCCGGTCCGCTCGGCGACGGCATTTTCGATCGACTGAAGCTGGGTCCGGCTCAACACGCCCGCATCCATCAGGTGCCGCATCAACTCGTCAGTCAGCGCCGCCAGGAAATGCAGCTCGGCCCGCTCGGAGGCACCATCTTCGTTCAACGGGTCCATCGCCTACTCCCATACGCCATGATCGACGCGGCATGTGTAGCGAGGCTCCAAATGCCGCGAAAGTATCTTTCGCGGCCATGCCGGCCATTGACGTTTACGTCAGCGGCAACCATCACCCGTTGCATGACCGATCCGACGCCCTCCCCTACGCTCCCTACGCCCGACGCGCTGGCGCAGGGCCTGATCGCGCTGCTCGATGTCGAGGAGATCGACACCGACCTCTATCGCGGCGCACGCCGTCCCGGCGGCGAGGGTCGCGTATTCGGCGGGCAGGTCATCGCCCAGGCGCTCCAGGCGGCGCAGCGCTCGACCGACGGGCCACGCACGGCGCATTCGCTGCACGCCTATTTCATGCGGCCGGGCGACGAGCGCTATCCGATCATCTACCGCGTCGAGCGCGATTTCGAGGGGCGCAGCTTCGCCACCCGCCGGGTGATCGCGATGCAGAAGGGCAAGCCGATCCTGAACCTCGCCTGCTCGTTCCAGACGCCCGAGGACGGCCTGCACCATCAGGATGCGATGCCCGCCGTGCCGATGCCGGAGACGCTGACGCCCGAGCGCGAACTGCTGGCGCGGCTGGGCGACCAAGTGCCCGCGCAGATGCGCGCCTTTCTGCAACGGCCCCGCCCCATAGAGCTTCGCCCGGTCGATCCGCGCCAGATGCTTAGCCCCGAACCGCGCGAGCCCTTCCAGGCGATCTGGTTCCGGCTCGTCGCCCCGATCGGTGACGATCCCGCGCTCCACCGTGCGATCCTGGCCTATGCCAGCGATTTCGCACTGCTCGGCACCTCCACCCTGCCGCACGGGGTGAGCTGGCTGATCCACGACATGCAGACGGCCAGCCTCGACCATGCACTGTGGCTGCACGAGCCGTTCCGGGCGGACGAATGGCTGCTCTACACGACCGACAGCCCCTGGGCGGGCCATGCGCGCGGCTTCAACCGGGGCCGGATCTTTTCGGCGGACGGGCGGCTCGTCGCCAGCGTCACGCAGGAAGGGCTGATCCGGCTGCGCACACCGATCGCCTGACGCGTCCGTGCCGGTTCAGCGTTGCAGCATCTCCCGCACCGACCGGGTCGCGGAACGCGTATCCTCGGCCAGCTTGCGAACCTCGGCGGCGACGACACCGAAGCCGCGTCCTGCGGGTCCGGCGCGCGCCGCCTCGATACTGGCGTTGATCGCCAGCATGTTGGTCTGGCCCGCAATCCCTGCGATCCGGTCGACCATCGCCTCCATGTCGCGAAGCATCGTCTCCAGCGCGGCCTGGCGCTCCTCGGCCATCAGGCGGAAGCGCTCGGCCGTCTCCAGCCGCATGGCCGCCTCGTTCTCTAACTGGACCTGGTCGCTGACATCACGGGCGAATTTCACCACCTTGTAGGGCACGCCGTCGGCGTCCAGGATCGGCGTGTAGGTCGCGTGCAGCCAGATCGGCGAACCGTCCGCCCGCCGCCGCTCGAACCGTCCGGAAATGTACCGCCCCGCCGCCAGATCCAACCATAGCCGCGCATAGGCGGGCGAACGGACATAGTCGTCCAAACAGAAAAGCCTGTGATGCACGCCGATCGTGACCCGGCGACTATGCCCCATCAGCGACAGGAACATGTCGTTGGCCGCCAGCACATAGCCCTGGAGATCGAACTCCACGACCGCTTGCGACCGATCGATCGCCGCCAGCTTGCCATAGGCCTCGGCATCGCGGCGATGTCGCTCGGTCACGTCGGTGCCGGTCATCAGGACCTGTGTGACCGCGCCCCCGTCGTCGAGGATCGGCGCATACCCCCCCTCGATCCACACCGCCTGCCCCTGCCGATCGACGTGGCGATAGGTCCCCTGCTGACACTCCCCCTGCAGCAAGGCCTGCCAGAACAGGTCATAATCGCGCGACAGGGTGATATCGGTCGGGCAAAGCTGGCGATGCACCACCCCCGTCAAATCCGAAGCGGCATCGTCGAACGTCCGGCGGAAATTGGCGTTTGCCCACAGAATCGCTCCGCCGGCATCAAGGACCGCCATGAGCTGGGCAGAGTCGATCGCCCGGAAAACCGGATCGTTTCTCTGCCGGATCTGGTCTGGACAGAACGGGGCTTCGGCGGCGATCATGCCCCTTGATTGCCCACAATGGCCTAAACGATCGTTAAGTATGTGCTATACATACTGTTGCATGCTGGAAGCGGCTGACCGCTTGGCGGACCGTACCGGCTTTTGGACACGCGCGACCATTCGCCGCTTTTTCGAGGCCGGGATCGCGAAATGTGCGGTGACCCGCAATACTTTTTCTTTTAAAGCGCGATTCCGAGGGTGCGAGCGCGCCGGGCGAATGATCGAGGGAATGACCAAAATGACGGCGACGCCCGTCGGTGAAGGACAGAATACCGCGCGTTTTCGTCAGAAGCGCGACGCCATCCTGGCGGCGGCCGCCCAGGCGATCAACGAACAATCGGCAAAGGGCATGACCTTTGCTGATGTCGCGCGACGCGTGGGGCTGAACACCACCAGCGTCACCTATTATTTCCGCCGCAAGGAAGAGCTGGCGGCGGCGGCGTTCGAACATACGCTGGACCGGCTGCTAGAAATGCTGGCCGAAGCCGCCGAGGCCCCGACGCCGCAGGAGCGGGTCGCCCGGTATCTGTCGATCAACATGGCACGGCTCGCCCGGATCGAGCGTGGCGAGGAAACCCCGTTCGCCGTCCTGTCCGACCTGCGCGCCATGGAAGAACCGATCCGCGGCCAGTTGATGGCGGGATGGCAGAAGGTGTTCCGCGCGACTCGCAGCCTGTGGGGCCCCGCCCCCACCCGCGCGCATACCGACCTGTACGGCGCGCGGGCGCACGTCCTGCTCGAGAACACCTTCTGGCTGCCCATCTGGCTGGTCCGGTACGAACCCGACCAATATGACCGGGTCGGGGAACGGCTGCTCGACGTGCTGACCCATGGCGTCGCCGCACCGGGCGCGACCTGGTCGCCGATGATGCTCGACCTGGCGGCACGGGATGCCGACAGCAGCGAGCCGGGACGCGAGGCGTTCCTGCTGGCGGCGACCCGGCTGATCAACCAGCTCGGCTATCGCGGCGCCAGCGTGACCCGCATCGCCTCCGAACTGAACGTGACCAAGGGCAGCTTCTACCACCATCTCGACGCCAAGGACGACCTCGTCGCCGCCTGTTACGGCCGCAGCTTCGATACGATCACCGCCGCGCAACAACTGGCCGATGCCGCCGGGGGCAGCCACTGGAACCGCCTGTCGAGCGCCATCGCCACGCTGCTCGATATCCAGTTCGCCGAGCGCGGGCCGCTGCTGCGCACCAGTGCGCTGTCCAGCCTGTCGGGTGAGGTTCGCGCGCAGATGGTCGAGCGGTCGAACCGGATCGCCCGGCGCTATGCGGGCACGATCATGGACGGCGTGGCGGAAGGGTCGGTACGCGCGGTCGACGCGCTGATCGCGGCGCAGGCGCTGATGGCGCTCCAGAACGCCGCGTTCGACATGCGCAAATGGGCCGCGACGATGGAGCGGCCCCAGGCGATCGCACTCTACGCCTCCACCGTCCTTTACGGCATGTTCGACGACCGATTTCTGGGCTGACCAGACAATTTGCGACAAATCCGGCGGTGCCGCGACATGTTGGGGCGACAGGCGGGCGGCAGAAGGGGGATCGTTCGGAAAGGGATCGTCCCGCTTCCGGGAAAGAGGATGCCCACCCCATGCGAAAGACCCTGATCGGCCTTTCCCTGTTCACGATGCTGTCCGCCACCGCCGCCGAAGCGCAGACGGCCGCCCCGCCGCCCCCGCCGCCTGCGCGCATGGGCGGCGGCCTGATGGGTCTGCAGCCCGATGCCAGCGGCAACATCACCCGCGCTGCCGCGATCGCCGCGGCCGACCAGCGTTTCGCGACGATGGACGCCAATCATGACGGCACCATCTCGCCGGAGGAGATGCAGGCCTATAGCGCACAGCGTCGCGCCGAATGGCAGCGCCGCCAGGGCGATACGGAGCGCGCCGACCGCGGCGACCGCCCCGCCCGCCCGGCGCCGCAGCCGGTGACCGCCGAAGCCTATCGTGCCCGTGCGCTGGCGATGTTCGACCGGCTCGACACCAATCGTGACGGCAAGGTCGATGCCGCCGAACGTGCCGCAGCCCCCCGTTTCGGCCGCCGCTCCATGGCCCCCACCTCTCAGCCGGCCACGCAGGGCGACTGAGTCGTCAGGCGGGGCGACCGATCCTCCCACCGGCCGTCACGCTTGCGAGGTCCGCGCGCCATGCTAGACCCTTCCCCCATGTCCGATACGCCGCATCTGCTGCTCGTCGACGACGAGCGTTCGATCCGTGAGCCGCTGGCCGTCTATCTGACCAAACAGGGCTTTCGCGTGACGCAAGCCGGCGACGCCGCTTCGGCACGCACCCGGCTGGCCGCCTATGCGATCGACCTCGTCATCCTGGACATCATGATGCCGGGCGAGGACGGGCTGTCGCTGTGCCGCCATATCGCGGCGACCAGCGAGGTGCCCGTCATCCTGCTGACCGCGCGGGCCGAGGAAACCGATCGGATCGTCGGGCTGGAAATGGGTGCCGACGATTATGTCGTGAAACCCTTTTCCCCGCGCGAGCTGGCCACCCGCGCCAAGGTGGTTCTGCGCCGGACGCAAGCTGGCGGCACGCGCCATCACGCGCCCGACAGCGGCTCCTACGCCTTTGCGGGGTGGGTGCTGAAATCGGGCGAGCGGTCGCTCGTCGATCGCGAGGGCGTGTCGGTGATGCTGTCGACCGGCGAGTACAACCTCCTCCTCGCGCTGGTCAGCCGTCCGCGCCAGGTGCTGACCCGCGATCAACTGCTCGACCTGACGCAGGGGCGCGAGGCCGCCGCCTTCGACCGGGCGATCGACAACCAGGTCAGCCGCTTGCGCCGCAAGATCGAGGCGGACCCCAAATCGCCCGAGATCATCAAGACCGTCTGGGGCGGCGGCTATACGCTGGCTGCCGAAGTCACGCGCCTGTGAAGCTGCGTTTCTGGCCACATCGGCTGGCAGCGCAGATGGCGCTTCTGCTCGCCATCGCCTTGTTTGTCGCCCAGGCGATCAACTTCACCCTGCTGCTGCGCGAACGCCGCAGCCTGATCCTGGAGCAGACGTCGGGGCCCGCCATCGCCCGGCTGAACGATGCGATCGACCGGACCGCCAGCGGCAAGCCGCTGCCGCCGGATCGCGGGCGGGTGCGGGCGTCGGCCGGAAATCCTATCCGCGCCGACCTGCCGCGCGTGCCCGAGGTCGAGGCGCTGATCCGCAACGGCCTGGTCGAGGCCGGGCATCCCGTGGCGCGGGTCGTGACCGGCGTGCGGCCCTTCCAGCCCGAGGATTTCGACTGGCCGCGCCGCAGGATGGATCGTCAGCGGCATCCCGCCATGGAACTGCTGATCGCGGTCGAGCGCACGCGCGGCGGCTGGCTGGTCACGCGATCCTTCTGGCCCAGCGATGAAATGACCCTGGTCTGGCGGCTGATCGCCCAGACGCTGATCCTGTACGGCATCATCCTGTTGCCCGTCCTGTGGATCGGGCGGCGCATCTCGCGGCCCTTGCGCGACCTGACGCGCGCGGCGGAGCGTTTCGATCCGCGCGAACGTGGCGAGCCGATCCCCGAGCAGGGGCCGCTCGACGTCTCCGCGCTGATCGCCGCATTCAACGCCCTGCGCCTGCGAATTGGGGCGATGCTGGACGAGAAGGACCGGATGCTGGGCGCGATCGGGCACGACCTGCGCACGCCGCTGGCCGCGCTGCGGGTACGGATCGAGTCGGTGGAGGACGAGCAGGACCGGCTGCGCATGGCCGATACCGTGGCCGAGATGAACAAGACGCTGGAGGACATCCTGTCGCTCGCGCGGATGGGACGCCCCAGCGAGATGGAAACCGATGTCGACCTGAACGCACTGGTCGATGCGGTGGTGGCCGATTTCCACGATCTGGGGCAAGACGTGACCTTCGAGGAAGGCGGACGGCTGCGCCTGAAACTGCGCCCCACGCTGATGCGTCGCGCGGTACGCAACCTGATCGAGAATGCGGTCAAGTACGGGCATTCGGCCGATGTCCGCATCGACGCGCGCGCCGACCGGATCGCGATCACCGTCGCCGACATCGGCCCCGGCATCGCGCCGGACCTGTTGGAGACGGTGTTCGATCCCTTCACCCGACTGGAAACTTCGCGCAATCGCGAGACGGGCGGGATCGGCCTTGGCCTGGCGCTCGCGCGTTCGATCGTGCGACAGGCGGGGGGCGATATCGTCCTGGCCAATCGCCCCGAAGGCGGGCTGGCCGCGACGATCACCCTGCCCCGCGCCTAAATCCCCCATGCCGGGGACGATCAGGCCTCCTTCGCCACCCGCAGCATCGCCAGCGCCGCCACGCCCATCACCCCGGCGGCGATCGCCATCGTCCAGACCAGATGGCCGCCCAGGAAATGCCCCACGATCGCCCCCATCACCGAAGACACGATCAGCTGCGGCAACACGATAAAGATGTTGAACAAGCCCATGTAGATACCGAGCTTTTCGGGCGGCAGCGCAGCCGACAGGATCGCATAGGGCATGGTCAGGATCGACGCCCAGGCGATGCCGACCAGCACCATCGACGCCATCAGCCACCAGGCGTCGCGAATGACCAGGAACGAAGCGAAGCCCGCCGCTCCGCAGAGCAGCCCCAGGATATGCGTGTTGCGCCGCCCGATCGCCCTGGCCAGCGGCGGCAATGCAAAGGCCCAGAGGGTGGCGACGCCGCTATAGACCGCGAACAGCACGCCGACCCAGTTGGCGCCTTCGTTGAACGCCGCGCTGCTGGCGTCGGTGGTGCCGAACACCCGCTCGGCAACGATCGGCGTCGTATAGATCCACATGATGAACAGGGCCGACCAGGTGAAGAACTGGACGAGCGCCAGCCGCTTCATCGTGGTGGGCATCGCCGCCAGGTCGGCCAGGATCTGGCTCAACGCGTTACCGCCCCGCCCGCCCCGCACCAATCCGGCGCTGACGATCTTGGCCAGGCCGAAGGCGATCAGGCCGCCGCCGAGCAGATAGACCGGCTTGTCGAGCCCCAGCCACCCGACACCCGCGACGACCAGCGCACCGGCGGCGATCCAGAGCGGCGCAGCCCCGATCCGCTCGCTGGGGGCCGCATCGCCATGCACCGCCTGCCCCTCGTCGTGATCCGCAAAGGCGGCCAGTTGTCGGGGCGAATATTCGCGGGTCGTCATCACCGTCCACAGCACTGCGGCGAACAAGGCCGCCGCACCGATATAGAAGCCATAGCGAACCGAGGGCGGCACCTCGCCCGGCCCCGCGACATTGGCGACGTGGAACACGTCGGTCAGCAGCATCGGTGCCAGCGACCCCAGCACCGCGCCCGCCCCGATGAAGCCGGTCTGGAACGCATAGCCCGCCGTCCGTTGGCGGCTGGGCAGCATGTCGCCGACAAAGGCGCGGAACGGCTCCATGGAGATATTGAGCGAGGCGTCGAGCAGCCAGAGCAGCATCGCCGCCGCGAGCAGCCCCCCGGCATTGGGCATCCCCAGCAGCGCCAGCGTCGCCAGCACCGCACCCGCCAGGAAATAGGGCCGCCGCCGCCCGAACCGTCCCCAGGTGCGGTCGCTGTAATGGCCGATCACCGGCTGGACGAGCAGCCCGGTCAGCGGCGCCGCGATCCACAGGAAGGCCAGGTCCTTCTCGGCGGTGCCCAGCGACTGGAAGATGCGGCTGACATTGGCGTTTTGCAGGGCAAAGCCGATCTGGATACCAAAAAAGCCGAACGAGGTGTTCCACAGCCCCCAAAAGCCTTGACGCGGCTTCTCCATAATCCCTCCCAGATTTTTGTTATCGTTATATTTTATGGCCTGACGCTCGACCCGCGCACGACCAGGGTCGCGGGCAACAGATTGCGTGGTGGTGCGGTGCCGGCAATCTCCGCGAGCAGCGCGCGGACCAGCAACCGGCCTGCGGCTGCTGCGTCCTGCACCACGGTGCTGAGCGGCGGATGCGCGAAGCTGGCCGCCGGAATATCGTCGAACCCGACGAGCGACACATCGGCGGGCACGCGCAGGCCCGCCTCCGCCAGGACGCGCATCGCCGCCAGCGCGATCAGGTCGCTCGCGGCCATGATGCCGTCGAACGGCTTGCCGCGTACCAGCAACTCGCGCGCGGCCCGCTCCCCCTGCTCCTCGCTGGAGATCGCGCCGACCTGAAGCGCGGGGTCGCATGGCAGCCCCGCTTCGGACAGGGCGTCGCAATAGCCGCGATAGCGGTCGTGGAATTCGGGATAATGGTCGGTCGCGTCGCCCAGGAACGCGATCCGCCTGCGCCCCTGCGCCACCAGATGCCGCGTCGCCGCCAGCGCCCCCGCATGATTGTCGCATCCGATGGTCAACCCCGGCTGCCCCGGTGCAACCGAGCCCCAGCGCACGAAATGCGTGCCGCGCGCGACCAGCGTCTCCAACTGTTCGCGATACGCGGCGTAATCGCCGTAACCGAGCAGGATCAGGCCATCGGCACGATGGCTGTCCTCATAATCCGCCTGCCAGTTGCTGGTCGGGTTCTGGAACGAGACGAGCAGGTCGTACCCGACCTCCGCACAGCTCTCCATGATCGACCCCAACATACCGAGAAAGAACGGATTGATCAGCGTCCGCCCCGGCGAGGGATCGCGGAACAGGAGGAGCGCCAGCGTTCGCGTCTGGCCGCTGCGCAGGTTGGAGGCGGCACGGTCGACCGAGTAGTTGAGGTTCTTCGCGATCGCCTCGATCCGCGCGCGGGTGGCGGCACTGACCGACGGACTGCCGCGCAGCGCCCGGCTGACGGTCGGTTGCGATACGCCCGCCATTTGCGCGATGTCGAACGATGTGGGCTTACGCGGACCGGCCAAATCTGTGCTTCCTCCTCTCCACTCCGCTTACCGGCTTTCACAAGCCGGGTTAAGCCGAAGCGCTGTCGTAATAATGCAACAGGCCGGACCGGCCGCATTGAATACGTATGCGGCCTTGTTCCTTTTCGACGCGCGTCCTTTCACAGGAGGGGCAACAACCATACCCGTCCTTTCAACGAAGACGGGGTTTCTCGGAGGGGATTTTCATGACGGTTCGCCCAGTGGCGCCGGCCGATGCCGCGCGCTCGTTCCTGAAGCTCGGGGTCAGCACGCTGGCCATGGTCATCGCCGCGCCGGTCCTTGCGCAGACCACCGCTATCGTCCCCGCCCCCGCCGCCCCCGACGCGGCGGCCCAGCAGGCCCAGGCCGAGTCCGAGCCCGGCGACATCGTCGTCACCGGTTTCCGCGCCGCACTGGAAAACGCCGTCGCCGAGAAGAAGAACCGCGACCTGGTCGTCGAGTCCGTCTCGGCCGAGGATATCGGCAAGCTGCCCGACGCGTCGATCGCCGAGTCCATCGCCCGCCTGCCCGGCGTCACGTCGCAGCGGGTCAACGGCCGCTCCAACGCCATCTCGATCCGTGGCTTCGCTCCCGACTTCTCGACCACGCTGCTGAACGGTCGCGAGCAGACCTCGACCGGCGACAATCGCGCGGTCGAATATGACCAATACCCCGCCGAGGTCGTCAACCAGGTCCTGATCTACAAGACCGCCAATGCCGGGCTGATCGGCCAGGGCCTGTCGGGCACCGTCGACCTGAAGACCATCCGCCCGCTCGATTACGGCAAGCGCGTGATCTCGGTCGGTGCACGCGGCACCTATGCGGATATCGGCAAGCTGAATGCGGGATCGAAGGACTTCGGCTATCGCGCCAGTGCGACCTATGTCGACCAGTTCGCCGATGATACGATCGGCGTCGCACTGTCCGCCAGCTACCTCAACGAGCCGTACCAGATCCAGGAAGGCAATGCCTGGGGCTATGCCCAGACGACCGTGGGCGGCCAGACGGTCGACGTCGTCGGCGGATCGAAATCCTATGTCACCTCGACCACGCTGAAGCGGCTGGGCCTTTCGGGCACGCTGCAGTGGAAAATGAGCGACACTTTCACCAGCACGCTCGACGGCTTTTACTCCGACTTCAACGACGACCAGATCAAGCGCGGCATCGAGCTGCCGCTGGCCTCGGGAACAGGCACGACGCTGACCAATGCGGTGGTGAACAACGGCCTCATCACCTCGGGCACGTTCAACAATGTCGAGGGCGTGATCCGGAACGACTCGTTCCAGCGCAAGGCCAAGCTCTACTCGTTCGGCTATAACGGCAAGTATAAGGGCGATGACGGCTGGAGCGCGTTCATCGACCTCAGCTATTCGCGCACCGACCGCGACGAGGTGACGCTGGAGACCTATAGCGGCACCGGATACGGCCAGGGCGTCGGCGCGACCGACACGATCGGCTTCACCACCGGCAATACCGGCACCGTCTTCAAGCCGACGCTGAACTATTCCGACCCCAATCTGATCCAACTGACCGACCCGCTGGGCTGGGGTGGCAGCACGCGCCAGGCGGGCTATTTCAACGATCGCAAGATCACCGACGAGATCAAGCAATACCGCGTCGAGATCGAACGCGAAGTAGAAACGCCGATCGTCAGCGCGCTGCGCTTCGGCCTGAACTATACCGATCACGCCAAGTCGCTGGCGCCCAACGAGTCCTTCGTCACGCTGCCGAACGGCGCGACCATCGCCCCGCTGCCGCAGCAATATCGCCAGACGCCGACCGACCTGACCTATCTGGGTCTGGGACCGATGCTCAGCTACGATCCGCGCGCGCTGCTGGCAGGCGGGGTCATCGTCCTGACGCCGAACACCAGCCCGGACGTGCCCGCCAAGGCCTATACCACGACCGAGCATCTGATGACCGCCTATCTCCAGGCGGACCTGAAGGCACAGATCGGCGCGGCGGAACTGACCGGCAATCTGGGTGTGCAGGCGGTCGGCACCGAGCAGAAATCGCGCGGGCTGATCTATAACGGCACCGGCTATACCAACATCGTGCAGGGTGACGATTACTGGGACATCCTGCCCAGCGCCAACCTGTCGCTTCGCCTGCCCAGCGACTGGGTGTTCCGGGTCGCCGCCGCGCGCCAGATGATGCGTCCGCGCTTCGACGATATGCGGGTCGCGCTGTCCTATGGCTTCGACACGGCGCAGGGCATCATCTCGGGCAACGGCGGCAATCCGTATCTGCGCCCGATCCGTTCGAACTCGGTTGACGTGACGGTCGAGAAGTATTTCGGCACGCGCGGCTATCTGGCGGCGCAGGGCTTCTACAAGGATCTCAAGAGCTTCGTTTACAATCTTGAGCAGCCTTACGACTATACCGGCCTGCCCCTGCCCGCCGCCGTGCCGATCGGCACGCCCACGCAAGGGCGGATCACCCGGCCGATCAACGGCACCGGCGGCACGATTTACGGCGTCGAGCTGGCGGGTACGCTGCCGCTCGGCCAGTTGGCCGGTTTCCTGGACGGCTTCGGCCTGACGGGCGGCGGCTCCTATACCAAGACCGAGATCACGCCGACGCCGGGTGGCGCCCCCGAGGATATTCCCGGCTATTCGCGCTGGGTGGCGAACGGCACCGCCTTCTTTGAGAAGTGGGGCCTGAACATCCGCGGATCGGTCCGCTACCGCTCGACCTTCGTGGGTGAGCTGTCGGGCTTCGGCGCCAACCGCATCCGCCGCCGCGCGATCGACGAGACCATCGTCGACGGCCAGATCGGCTATGACTTCCAGGAGGGGACGTTCAAGGGCCTGTCGCTGTTCGTGCAGGGCCAGAACCTGACCGACACGCCCTTCGTCACCACCAATGGCGGTCGCCGCGACGAGGTGATCGACTATCAGAGCTATGGCCGCCGGTTCCTGGCCGGGTTTACCTATCGCTTCTGATGCCAGTTTCCCGCGCCGGTCCCCCAACTGCCGGCGCGGGAATCCCGAATGTGAGACGCCGCATGGACGCCCCCCCCGCCGTAGACCATATCGCCCAAAGGGTCGTGATCGTCGGCGGCGGCACCGCCGGATGGATGGCGGCGGCGGCCCTTGCGCGGTTCGTCCCCGCCTCGACGCGGATCACCCTGATCGAATCCGACGCGATCGGCACGGTCGGCGTGGGCGAGGCCACCATCCCCGGCATCCGTTTGTTCAACCAGATGCTGGGGCTGGACGAGGCCGAGTTCCTCCGGGCCACCAACGGCAGCTTCAAGCTGGGCATAAGGTTCGAGGGCTGGTCGGGCGAAGGCAGCGGCTATCTCCATGCTTTCGGCAGCATCGGGCGCGGCCTGGGGCTGGCGCCGTTCCATCATTACTGGCTGCGCGGCGGCGGGGCGGCGAACCCGGCCTCGCTCTGGGGCCATATGCCGGGCGCGCAGGCGGCGATGGCGGGCCGCTTCGCCCCCGATCCCGGCCGTCCCGACCTGCCCAGTGGCCTGGCCTGGGCCTATCATTTCGACGCCAGCCTCTATGCCGCTTTGCTCCGCCGCCATGCCGAAAGCGCGGGCGTGGCGCGCGTGGAGGGACGCATCGCCTCGGTCGCGCACGATCAGGCCGGGCGGATCGACCACGTCGTGCTGGACGGGGGCGAGGTTCATGCGGGCGACCTCTTCATCGACTGTTCGGGTTTCCGAGCGCTGCTGATCGGCGAGACGCTGGCCGAGCCGTTCGATGACTGGTCCGACCTGCTCCCTTGCGACCGCGCCCTGGCGGTAGCGAGCGAACGGACCAGCCCCCTGCCTCCCTATACCCGCGCGATCGCGCATGGCGTGGGCTGGCGCTGGCGTATTCCGCTTCAGCATCGCACCGGCAACGGCCTGGTCTATGACAGCCGCCATCTGTCGGATGACGAGGCGACCGACCGCCTGCTGACCGCGCTGGGCGGCGAGGCGGTCGGCGATCCCCGCCCCTTGCGTTTCACCACCGGGCGGCGGCGGCGCGCCTGGGTCGGCAACTGCATCGCGCTGGGACTGGCGGCGGGGTTTCTGGAGCCGCTGGAATCGACCAGCATCCACCTGATTCAGTCGGGAATCGCGCGGCTGCTGGACTTCTGGCCCGGCGGCACGCTCCAGCCGGTCGACATGGATGCCTATAATGCCGAGACGGCGGCTGAATGGCTGGGCGTCCGCGATTTTCTGATCCTCCATTACCACGCCAATGCGCGAACCGAGCCCTTCTGGACCGAACGGCGCGCGACGCCGCTGCCCGAGAGCCTGGCCGCCCGGATCGCCCTGTTCCGCGCAAACGGGCGTTTCCGGCGCGAGGGCGAGGAGCTGTTCGCCGAGCCGGCCTGGGTGCAGGTGATGATCGGCCAGAATATCCTGCCCGGCGGCCATCATGCGCTGGCCGATACCCTGTCGGCGCATGAACTCGACGATTTCCTGTCGCTGACCCGGCGTCATGCCGCGCAGGTGGCCGCCCGGCTGCCGACGCACGACGCCTTTCTCGCCGCGCATTGCGCCGCGCCCGTTCAAAAGGTTTTCGCATGAAGAAACTGCTGCTCGCGCTCCTGGCCACGGCGACGCCACTGGCCGCGCAGGATTATCGCCAGCGCCTGCCGCAGGACGAGGTGATCTACTTCGTCCTGCCCGACCGGTTCGAGAATGGCGACACCGCCAATGATCGCGGCGGCCTGAAGGGCGGGCCGCTGACCACCGGCTTCGATCCGACGCACAAGGGCTTTTATCATGGCGGCGATCTCAAGGGGCTGACGAAGCGGCTCGACTATATCCAGGGGCTGGGCGCGACCGCGATCTGGCTGGGGCCGATCTTCAGGAACAAGGCGGTGCAGGGCGCCAAGGGCGAGGAGAGCGCGGGCTATCACGGTTACTGGATCACCGACTTCACCACGGTCGATCCGCATCTGGGGAGCGAAGCCGATCTGCGCGCCTTCATCGCGGCGGCGCATGGCCGGGGAATGAAGGTCTATATGGACATCATCGTCAACCACACGGCGGACGTGATCCAGTATCGCGAATGCGCGGAGGGCTCACCCTGCCCCTATCGCGACCGTGCGACCTATCCGTATCAAAGGCGCGGAGGCGTGGACGGCAGGCCGATCAATGCCGGCTTTGTCGGCGATGACGTGCAGACGGCAGCGAACTTCGCGCATCTGACCGATCCGAACTACGCATACACGCCTTACGTCCCGGCGGCGGAGAAGAACGCCAAGACCCCAGCATGGCTCAACGACCCGATCTACTATCATAATCGCGGCAATACGACCTTCGAGGACGAAAGCTCGACCACCGGCGATTTCTCGGGGCTGGACGATCTCTACACCGAAAATCCGCGCGTCATTTCGGGTATGATCGACATTTACGGCAGCTGGATCGACCGCTTCGGCGTCGACGGCTTTCGCATCGACACGGCCAAGCATGTGAACCCGGAATTCTGGCGCCGCTTCGTGCCCGCCATGCTGGACCGGGCCAAGGCGAAGGGCATCCCGAACTTCCACATCTTCGGCGAGGTGACGGCGGGCATGGAGCCCGGCTATCTCGCGCGCTGGACCAAGATCGCCGATTACCCGGCGGTCCTCGATTTCGCCTTCATGAACGCGGTGATCCAGACGGTTGCCGAGAACAAGCCGACCCGTACGCTCGCCAGCCTGTTCGAGGGCGATGTCCTCTATGCCAGGGGCGAGGCGACGGCGGACATCCTGCCGACCTTCCTCGGCAATCATGACCATGGCCGCTTCGCACGCGACGTTCGGATGGCGAACCCCCATGCCTCGGACGAGGAAATGCTGAAGCGGGTCGAACTTGGCCACGCGATGCTGCTGACCCTGCGCGGCGTGCCGACCATCTATTCGGGCGACGAACAGGGTTTCGCGGGCGACGGCAACGATCAGGATGCGCGCGAGGACATGTTCGCGAGCAGGGTCGCCAGCTATAACGACAACAAGCTGGTCGGCACCTCGAAGACCACCGCGACCGACAGCTTCGTGCCCACCCACCCCCTCTACCGCGAGATCGCGACGCTCGCCCGCCTGCGCGTCGCCAACCCGGCCCTGACGCGCGGGCGTCAGGTGATCCGCGCGCGCGGCGACGCACCGGGCCTGTTCGCCGTGTCGCGCTTCGACCCCGCCACGGGGCGTGAATATCTGATCGCCTTCAACACCTCGGCCAAGGCGATCACCCAGGCCG
Organism: Sphingomonas flavida; assembly: GCF_036663655.1. Classification (NCBI taxonomy): domain Bacteria; kingdom Pseudomonadati; phylum Pseudomonadota; class Alphaproteobacteria; order Sphingomonadales; family Sphingomonadaceae; genus Sphingomonas; species Sphingomonas flavida. Next base: position 79,331 of record NZ_JAXOJH010000003.1, on the reverse strand, counting down.
TGCAGGTCGAAACGGCATCGCAACGTTTCACCGCCATGGCTGGTGCCTGTTCCCCGACCGCCGCCGCGCCGGGGAGCCTGATGTTGGAATTGCCCGCCTTCGGCTATGCCGTCTGCGCGGCGGAGAGCCGTCGATGACCGAAACCATACCCACCGCCCCCCGTCCTTGGTGGAAGGGCGCGGTGATCTATCAGATTTATCCGCGCAGCTTCGCCGACAGCAATGGCGACGGCATCGGCGACCTGCCCGGCATCACCGCGCGGCTGGACCATGTCGCCAGCCTGGGGGTGGATGCGATCTGGCTGTCGCCCTTCTTCACCTCGCCGATGAAGGATTTCGGTTATGACGTCGCCGATTACCGCGATGTCGATCCGATCTTCGGCAGCCTCGCCGATTTCGACGCACTGGTCGCCCGCGCGCACGAACTGGGGCTGAAGGTCGTCATCGACCAGGTGTACAGCCACACCTCCGACGAGCATCCGTGGTTCACGGAAAGCCGGTCGAGCCGTACCAACGCCCGCGCCGACTGGTATGTCTGGGCCGATGCCAAGCCCGACGGTTCGCCGCCCTCCAACTGGCAGTCGGTGTTCGGCGGCCCCGCCTGGACCTGGGACGCGCGGCGCGGACAATATTATCTGCACAATTTCCTGAAGGAGCAGCCGCAGCTTCACGTCCATCACCCGGACGTGCAGGCCGAGTTGCTGGCGACCGCGCGTTTCTGGCTCGACCGGGGCGTCGACGGCTTCCGGCTGGATGCGATCAACTTCATGATGCACGAGCCGAGCTTGCGCGATAACCCGCCCGCGCCCGACACGGGCAAGACGCGGACCCGGCCGTTCGACTTCCAGCTCAAGCTCTACAATCAGAGCCATGCCGATATCGTCCCCTTCCTGGAGCGTATCCGCGCGACGCTGGACGATTATGGCGCCCGCTTCACCGTGGCCGAGGTCGGCGGCGACGAGGCGGATGCCGAGATGAAGATGTTCACGGCCGGGGACCATCGGCTCAACACCGCCTATGGCTTCGACTTCCTCTATGCCGATCGGCTGACGCCGCGCATCGTCGCCGAGGCGCTGGCGAAATGGCCCGCCGCGCCGGGTGTCGGCTGGCCGAGCTGGGCGTTCGAGAATCACGACGCCCCGCGTGCCGTGTCACGCTGGACCACGCCGGAGCATCGCGAGGCGTTTGCCCGGATGAAGATGCTGTTGCTGTTGTCGCTTCGCGGCAATGCCTTCCTGTATCAGGGGGAGGAACTGGGCCTGACCCAGGTCGATGTGCCGTTCGAGCGGCTGGTGGACCCGGAGGCGATCGCGAACTGGCCGCTGACCCTGTCGCGCGACGGGGTGCGTACGCCGATGCCGTGGAGCAGCAATGCCATCAACGGTGGTTTCTCGGACGCCGAACCATGGCTGCCCACCGGCCCCGATCATGCCGCGCTGGCGGTCAACCGGCAGGACGGCGACCCCGATTCGCTGCTGAACCTGACGCGGCACCTCGTCCGCCTTCGCGCGGAGACGCCCGCGCTGGCGGTCGGCGACCTGACCTTGCTGCACGCCGACGAGCAACTGCTCGCCTTCGAGCGGCGCGAGGGATCGCAGCGACTGCTCTGCCTGTTCAATCTGGGCGACACGCCCGTGACCCTGCCTCCTGTCCTGCCGCGCGGGCAGCGGGTGCTGGTCACAATCAATAACGCCACCGACGAACGCCTGGGCGCGTTCGGGGCGGCGATCCGGGAGATGACTGCATGAAGACGACCATTGCCATCGGGCCCATTCTCGCAGGCGCCCTGATCGCCAGCGCCGCCTCTGCCCAGAACGGCCCCGCCGATCCGGCGGTCAACGAGACGTTCAAATTCGCCAGGCCCGCCGGGCAACCCGACGCGGTCGAGACCTCGCCCAACGGCCAGATCACCGTGCAGGTGTCGACCGACAATGACGGCCGCGCCGTCTATATGATCGCCCGCAACGGCAAGGCGATCGTCGCCCCCTCGCGGCTGGGCATGATGTTCACCGATGCGCCCAAGATCGAGCGCGGCATGAAGATCGAGGCGGTCAGCCACGCCAAGTCCGACACCAGCTGGACCCAGCCCTGGGGCGAATGGCGCACCATCCGCGACAATCACCGCGAGATGCGCGTCCGCCTGATGGAGTCGAGCGCGCTCCATCGCCGCTATGACGTGGTGTTCCGGGTGCAGGATGACGGCGTCGGCTTCCGCTACGAATTCCCCGAACAGCAGGCGATGCCCAAGGTTGACATCGCCGAGGAACTGACCGAGTTCAATATCGCGCAAGGCGGCACCGCCTGGTGGAAGCCCGCCTTCCTGTGGAATCGCGAGGAATATCTCTACAACCGCACGCCCCTGTCCGGTGTCGGCACGGCGGCGACGCCGATCACCATGAAGCTGGACGACGGCACCCACATCGCTATCCATGAGGCGGCGCTGGTCGACTATGCCAGCATGGCCGTGATGAAGACCGAGGGGAACAGCTTCAAGGCGGTCCTCACCCCCGGCTCGGGCGCGCCCAAGGTGGTGAAGAAGGGCGCGTGGACGACACCCTGGCGGACCTTGCTGATCGCACCCGATGCGGGCGGGCTCTATATGAGCCACCTGATGCTCAACCTGAACGAGCCCAACAAACTGGGCGACGTGTCCTGGGTAAAGCCGGGCAAGTTCGTCGGCGTCTGGTGGAAGATGATCAAGGGCGAGTGGAGCTGGGCGCGTGGCCCCCGCCACGGCGCCACCACCGCGAATGTGAAGACCTATATCGACTTCGCCGCCAAATACGGCATTCCCGGCGTGCTGGTCGAGGGGTGGAATATCGGCTGGGACGGCGACTGGGCGGGCAACGGCTCGGCGATGCAGTTCGCGACCCCGGCGGAGGATTTCGACGCCGATGCGCTGGCGAAGTATGCCAGGACCAAGGGCGTCTCGCTGATCGGCCATCACGAGACGGGCGGCGCGGTCAGCCATTATGAGAGCCAGTTCGACCCGGCGTTCAAATTCGCCGCCGATCATGGCGAGCATGTGGTGAAGACGGGCTATGTCGCCGATGCTGGGCAGATCGAGCGGGTGAACCCTGACGGCTCGGTGAGCCGCGAATGGCATGAGGGCCAGTGGATGGTGAACCACCATCTGCGCGTGCTGGCGGCGGCCGCCAAATACAAGGTCTCGATCGACAGCCACGAGCCGGTCAAGGATACGGGCCTACGCCGCACCTATCCGAACTGGCTGGCGCGCGAGGGCTCGCGGGGGATGGAATATAACGCGTGGCCGGGCAAGAACCCGCCCGAGCATGAGGTCAACCTGGCCTTCACCCGGATGCTGGAGGGTCCGATGGACTTCACGCCCGGCGTGCTCAGCCTGACCGGCAGCGACGACAGCCCGATCCAGTCGACCATCGCCAAGCAACTCGCCTTGTACGTGGTCCTCTATTCCCCCGTGCAGATGGCGGCCGATACGCCGGAGAATTACGCAAAATACCCCCAGGCCTTCCGCTTCATCGCGGACGTGCCCGTCGATTGGGAGGATAGTCGCGTGCTGAACGGCGAGGTCGGCGATTACGTCACCTTCGCGCGGCGGGACCGCAAGAGCCGGGACTGGTATGTCGGCTCGATCACCGACGAGAATGCGCGCGACCTGACCGTGACGCTGGACTTCCTCGATCCGGGCAAGAGCTATGAGGCGCAGGTCTACGAGGACGGCCCCGGCGCGACCTATGCCACCGACGCGCGGCATTCGATCGCGTTCGAGACGAAGCGGGTGAAGAAGGGCGACACGCTGACCCTGTCGCTCGCCCCCGGCGGCGGCCAGGCGATCCGGTTGAAGGCGCTGTAACGCCCCATTCCTCCCCATCTCCGATGGGGAGGGGGACCGCGCCCGCAGGGCGTGGTGGAGGGGCATCCGCCCCTAGCCCCTCCACCATCGCTTCGCGATGGTCCCCCTCCCCAAGCAGAGCTTGGGGAGGATTTAGGAGTTACTTCGTCGGAAAGCCGCGTTGCTTCAGCAGCGCGTTCACGTCTGGATCACGCCCCCGGAACGCGCGATACGCCTCGGCGCGGTCGGTTTCGTTCCCCGTCGACAACAGGATCCGCGCGAAGCGGTCCGCCGTGGCCTTGTCCCACGGGCTGCCCGCTTCCTCGAACGCCGCGAAGGTGTCGGCGTCCATCGTCTCCGACCAGAGATAGCTGTAATAACCGGCCGAGTAGCTGTCCGACGAGAACAGGTGATTGAACTGCGGCAGGCGGTGCCGCATCACCAACTCCTTCGGCATCCCGATCTCACGCAAGGTCGTCGCCTCGAACGCGGCCGGGTCGACCACGCCGTCCGGGATGGTGTGCAGCTTCATGTCCAGAATCGCCGAGGACAGATATTCGGTTGTCGCGAAACCCTGGTTGAAGGTTTCCGACGCCTTGATCTTGTCGAGCAGCGCCTGCGGCATGGGCTGGCCGGTCTTGTAGTGACGGGCATATTTGTCGAGAACGTCGCGGGTCAGCAGCCAATGCTCGTTCACCTGGCTGGGATATTCCACGAAGTCGCGCGGCGTGCCCGCCAGCCCCGGATAGGTCACGTTCTGCAACATCGCGTGGATGGCGTGGCCGAATTCGTGGAACAGCGTCTCGGCATCGTCCAAGCTGATCAGGACCGGCTCGCCCTTCGCGCCCTTGGCGAAATTGTTGTTGTTGGACGACAGGACATTCTGCACCGGCGGCAGGTTTCGCTGGCCGCGATAGGTGTTCGCCCAAGCGCCCGAACGCTTGCCGGTCCGCGCAAAATCGTCGCGGTAGAACAGGCCCACTTCCTTGCCGTTGCGGGTGACGTGCCACACGCGCATGTTCGGCTCGAACACCGCCACCGTGCCGGTGATCTCCTTGAACTCCAGGCCATAGAGCCGGTTCGCTGCGTAGAGCGACCCCTGGATGATGTTGTTCAACTCGAAATAGGGCTTCAACTCGGCCTGATCGAGATCGTAGCGGCTCTTGCGGACCTTCTCCTGGTAGAAGCGATAGTCCCAGGGCTCGATGGTGATCTTGGCCCCTTCCCCCTTGGCGGCAGCGGCGTCCGCGATCGCCTGCATGTCGCGGACCTCCTCGGCGACGCGGGCCTTGGCGGCGGGCCAGACGCGCATCATCAGGTCCATCGCGGCGGCCGGGGTCTTGGCCATCGTGTCCTGCATCCGCCAGTCGGCATGGGTCTTGAAGCCCAGCAAGTGCGCGCGGTTGGCGCGCAGGCGGACGATCCGGGCGATGGTCGCCTTGGTATCGTTGATGTCGCCATTGTCGCCGCGCTTGGTGAAGGCACGCCACACCTGCTCGCGCAGCGCCCGGTCGGTGCCGAAGGTCAGCACCGGATCGACCGCCGAGCGGGTGTTGACGATCGCCCAGCCCTGTTGCCCGCGCTCGGCCGCCGCCGCCTTGGCGACTGCCTTCACGCTGTCAGGCAGGCCCGCCAACCGCGCCTCGTCAGTGACGATGATCGCCGTGCCCTCGTCCGCCAGCAGTCGCTGGGAAAACTCGCTGAAGTTGATCGCGAGATTCTGGTTGAAGGCGGACAGTTCCGCCTTCTGCGCCGGGGTCAGCTTGGCACCCTGCCGCACGAAGCTGTCATAGGTGCGCGTGACCAGCCGCTTCTGCTGCGCGTCGAGCCCGCTGGTGTCGCGCGCCTTGTAGATCGCCTCGATCCGCGCGAACAGTTTGGGGTTGAAGGTGATCTCGTCCGACGCCTTGGCCAGCTTGGGCGACCATTCGCGGTCCAGCGCCTGATAGGCGGGCGTGTTCATATTGCCCGTCATCACCCCGAACATCGTCATCACGCGGTTCAGAGTTTGCCCGGCATTCTGCATCGGCACGAAGGTGTTGGCGAAGGTCGGCCTGGCCGGATCATTGGCGATCCGGTCATAGTCGGCGCGACGCTCCGCCAGCGCGGCCTCGAACGCCGCCGGGAACAGCTCGGGCTTGACCTTGTCCCAGGGGGGTACGCCGCCATAGGGGCCGGTCCATGGGCTGAGCAGCGGATTGGTGGCGGGGGCCTGCGCCGCCTGCGGGGCGGCGGTCATGGCCGCGCCGCTTGCGAGGGCGGATGTACTCATCAGGGTCGACAGGACGACGGCAAGGGACGGATGACGCAAGAAACACTCCCGTTCATGAAACGTGCGTCATCATAGGCCTCTGATCGAAGGGGTAAAGCACTGTCCGGCCACGGGAACCGGGTGATCAGGCGTCGCCCAGCTGCGCCTCGGCCCGGACGGCAGCGGCGAGCAACTCCTTGCCGGTCTGCCGCGCGGCCCCCGGCGTCATCGCCACCGCCACGCCATTGGGACCGTCGAGCATGACGATCCCCTGCTCGGCGGTGGCCTGTCCCGCATCGTCGTGAACATGCGACGGCACGCCGCGGCTCGTCATGACCCCGCCTGGTCGAGCGTCGGCCCGCCGCCATAGAGATAGGCCGGGTCGAAATCGGCAAGCGCCGCCAGCGCGTCGAGGTCGAGGATATGAACCTCGCCGCTGCGAAAGGTCATCAATCCACGTTCGCGCAGCGACCGCAGGACGCGGTTGAGGTGCACGGGTGTGATCCCGGTGGCCTCCGCCAGATCGATCTGGGTCACCGGAAAGCGGAACGTGCCGTCGCGGACCATGTCGACCATGGCAAGCCGCGCATGAAGCTCGCAGAACAGGTGCGCGACACGGCCATCGGCCTCCAGCCGCCCCAGCCGGAACACCCATTCGCGGTGCATCGCGGCATCGAGCAGCGTCGAAAACCACAACAGGCGGGTCAGCCGGGGATAGCCCGCGACGATCCGCCCCAGCCGGTCATGCCCGGCCATCGCCACGCGTACCGGTGTCAGCGCGGCGACATCGTGATCCAGATGCCGCATGGCAAAGCCGTGCAGGTCGACGAAATCACCCGGCACATGGAAGGCGACGATCTGCCGGTTGCCCTGGCGATCGTCCATGTACCGACACATCACCCCTTCGAGCAAAAGGCTGCTCGACCGTACCCGCTCCTCGCGGCGGACGACGATGGTCCGCGCGGGTATGGCGCGGACCTCGTCGATGCTGCCCTCCAGCGTGGCGATATCCTCTGGCGTCATCGTGTCGCGCCCGCGTTCCTTCAGGAACAGCTCGGTCAACAGCGGTCGATCGGACGGCGAACGTTCCCGCCGCAAGGTATCGATGGCAGATACCGACATGACTTGGATCCCTCACCCAGCGTATGGAAAGGCCAATCCCCGCCGGGCCGATCGGTTCCATCGTCACGTCCCCGGAACGGTCAATCGCCGATAGGCTTGCCCGATGGGTGAACCGGCTCGGCATCGGCAAGCGCCTGCTCGGGATGCTTGCGGTTGCTGCGCACCGAAGCCCAGAAGGCCAGACCGATCAATGTTGCCCCGATCAGGCCGGTGATCGTCTCTGGAATGTGGAAACGCACCGACAGCAGCATGATCGCGGCCAGCGCGACGATGGCGTAGAAGGCCCCGTGCTCGAGATAGCGATACTGCGCCAGCGTGCCATGCTCGACCAGCATGATCGTCATCGAACGCACGAACATCGCCCCGATGCCAAGGCCCAGCGCGATGATGAACAGGTTGTTCGACAGCGCGAACGCGCCGATCACCCCGTCGAACGAGAAGCTGGCGTCCAGCACCTCCAGATACAGGAACGCCGCGAAGCCCGACCGTGCCGCGGCACCCGTGGCGGCGTCCCCGTCACCCTCCAGCACCACGCCGATGGCATGGACCGCGATATAGGTCAGCAGGCCGAAGATGCCCGAGGTGATGAAGGTCATCGCCTCCTCGGCCGGAATGAAGCGCGAGATGACGTAGAGCGCGAGCAGCACGATGCCGGTCGCCAGCCCCGAGATCCTGCGCAGCGCCGCCAGCGGGCGCTCGATCACGGCGATCCAATGCTCGTCCTTCTCGTCGTCGAGAAAGAAGTTCAGCCCGACCATGGCCAGGAAGCTGCCGCCGAAACCCGAAATACCGACATGGGCGGAGGTGATGATCTGTTCGTACCGGACCGGATCGCCCGCCGCCAGCTTCACCGCCTCGATCGGCCCCAGATGCGCGGCGATCGCGACGATCGCGAGCGGGAAGATGATCCGCATGCCGAACACCGCGATGACGATGCCCCAGGTCAGGAAGCGGTGCCGCCACTTGTCGTCCATGTCGCGCAGCACGGTCGCGTTGACGACCGCATTGTCGAACGACAGCGATACCTCCAGCACGCCCAGCACCAGGACGATCCACAGGATGCCCAGCGTACCCGGCAACGTCCCCGTGCTCTGGAAGCCCAGCCAGGCGGCGACGCCCAAGCAGAGCGCGGTGAAGATAAATGAACCCTTATAGTATTTCAGCAGCACCCACGGCCCCCCTGTATCGTTCCCGACCTGTATCCGTCCCGACGGTCGCCTGCTCGGCGATGCCGCGACCCGAACGGTAAAGTCCCGTGTCGCCGGATTTGTTCAATCGGGAACGGCGCTCTATCGCCGTGAAGCCGGGCGCGGACAAGCCGATTGGGCCGCGATCAGATGCGGGCGTCGTTGCCGATCAAATGGTCGGAAATCACTCGGGCGGTGTCGCGCAACCGGGCCAGCGCCTCGTCTTCGCCGACGGGGGCATCGGTGATGCGGATGAACGGCACGGTCAGGACGGCGCAGGCCCGGGCCTGGCGCATGATCGGACAGGCCAGCTCGACCATGCCGAGGAGCTCGGCACTGTCGGACCGGGCGAAACCCTGGGTGGACAGCGCCTCGGCATCCTGGCGCAGCGCCTGGCGGGCCTCGTCCGACAGGGGCGGATCGAAGAGCGACTCCCACTCGCGCCGGGTGGCCTCCGACTGAAAGGCGTAGAGGGTTCGGCCCGACGGCGTCTCGTGCAGCGAACGGCGATACCCGACCCGCACCGAGAACCCGACCGAGGTGTCCGCCTCCATCCGTGCAATCACCGAGGAATCGGCACCGGATGGAATCGCGAGATAACAGGACTGCCCGATATCGTCGGCCAGCCTGCGCATCTCGGGCAGCGCCTGCTCCATCAGGCTACGAACCGGCGGGCGCTTCAGGCCCAGATGGAACAGCCGCGGCGTCATGACATAGCCGTCTGCACCCTGCGCGACATAGCCGCGATGCTCCAGCACCTGGATCATGCGGAACAGCTCGCCGGTCGATCGGCCCAGCCGGGCGACGATCGCGCTCATGGTCAGCGGATGCTCCTCCCCCGCCAGAAGCTCCAGGATGTCGAGCCCCTTTTCCAGCGCCGGCGCGCGGTACAAACGCTTGTCATCGACGCCGCTTGCCAGTTCGATTGGCAACACATCCTCCCTCGCGATCGTCGACGCTTTGTGTCGCGACCGTTTTAAACAAAATTAGGAATTGCCTACACTTTTTGTTCGACCGGCGGCAACATGGCTGTCGATCAGATGATGACCTTTTCTTGCATCAGCACGTGCACGGTATCGTCGGCCACGCGCACGCTTGTGCGGATCTGCGCGTCCGACAGCGTCCCCAGACGGGACGGATCGACCAGCACGATCCGCCAGCGTCCGGCATGGTGGCTGGCCGAGGCGATGTTCGCCGTTCCGCCGACCGCGTCCAGCACGACCTTGGGTATGGAGACGTCCGGCGCTCCGGACGATACAGACGAGGCGGAAGCAGCGACGGGCACAGCTGTCACCGCCTGCCGGGTCGCGGCGATCGGTCCGGCCTGGATCGCCTCGCGCATCTCCATCGCGATCGTGTCGGCGACGGGGCCCACGACCACCTGCACGCCGCTGGGCGACGGGCGGAGGATGCCCCGCGCGCCCAGCCGCTTGAGCGCGGGCTCGTCGACCTGCGTCGGGTCGGCGACGATCAGGCGCAGACGCGTGGTGCAGGCGGCGATCTCGGTCAGGTTGGTGCTGCCGCCCATCGCCGCGACGAAGGTGGCCCCACGACCACCCGCCGTCGGGGCCGCACCGGCCTCTACGATGACGTCCTCACCCGACGCCTCTTCGGCCTCGCGACCCGGCGTCTGGAGGTTCCAGCGGCGGATGGCGAAGCGGAAGACGCCGTAATAGAGCAGCGCATAGACCGCCCCGATCGGCACCAGCATCAGCGGCTTGGTCGCCTTGCCGAAGTTGATGACATAGTCGAACAGACCGGCCGAGAAGGTATAGCCCAGCCGGACGCCCAGCGCGTTCATCAACGCCTCGGACAGGCCGGTCAGGATGGCGTGGAAGGCGTAGAGGACCGGCGCCAGGAACATGAAGCTGAATTCGATCGGCTCGGTCACGCCGGTCAGAAACGACATCAGCGCCAGGCTGAACAACATGCCGCCGACCGCCTTTTTCCGCTCGGGCAGCGCCTCGTGGTACATGGCGAGGCAGGCGGCGGGCAGGCCGAACATCATGACCGGGAAGAAGCCGCTCATGAACGCGCCCGCAGTCGGATCGCCCGCGAAGAAGCGGGTCAGGTCGCCGGTCTTGCCGTGATAATCGCCGACCACGAAATAGGCGACGGTGTTCAGGATGTGGTGCAGGCCGGTGACGACCAGCAGGCGGTTGAGCACGCCAAAGGCGAACAGCCCCAGCCCACCCGCCTGCACGATGCCCTGGCTCAGGCCGTCGATGCCCGCATTGACCGGCCCGAACGCCACGCCGAGCAGCGCGGCCAGACCCAGGCCCGCAATGCCCGAGATGATCGGCACGAAGCGACGCCCGCCGAAAAAGGCCAGATATTCCGGCATCTTGATCGTGGCGAAGCGGTTGTAGAAACTGCCGCCGATCAGGCCGGAGACGATACCGATCGGCACGTCGAACCGGTGGATCGACTTTGCCCGCCATGCAGCCTCGACGGTGGCCGCGATATCCGTGGCCAGCCCCTTGGCGAGATCGGCCGGGGGCATGACCAAAGTCTCGGCACCCTTGATGGTGACGAGATAACAGGTGATGCCCGCCAGCGCCGCCGCGCCATTGCCGTCGCGGGCAAAGGCGGTGGCGACGCCGACCGCGAACAGCAGGCCCAGATTGTCGAAGATCGCATTGCCCGCATTCGCCATGAAGGCGATGTTCAGCATATCCGCCTGCCCCAGGCGCAGCAGCAGTCCGGCCACCGGCAGGACCGCGATAGGCAGCATCAGGGCCCGCCCGAGCGATTGTAGTGAGGCCATGGGCGAGCTCATGCGCCGATCTCCTGAAGCAACGTGGTGATATGGGCACGAACCGCCGCCGCCGACGGAAGCGCCAGCGCATGGATGGCCGCCGCGCGGCAGCGGGCCATCTCCAGCTTGCCGACCAGCGCCTTGATCGCCGCGACACGCGCGGGCGGCACCGACAATTCGGTGACGCCCAGCCCCAGCAAGATCGGCACCGCCAGCCTGTCGGCGGCCAGCGAACCGCAGACGCCGACCGGCGTATCGTGCCGGGACGCACCGTCACAAGTCGCGCCGATCAGACGCAGCACCGCCGGATGAAGCCCGTCCACCCCCGCCGCCACCGCCGCGTTGCCGCGGTCCATGGCCAGCGTATATTGGGTCAGGTCGTTGGTGCCGATCGAGAAGAAGTCGGCCTTGCGCGCCAGGATATCGGCGGAAATCGCGGCGGCGGGCGTCTCGATCATCACGCCCACCTCGGCCTTTCGGCCATGCCGCTCGACCACGGCGCGCACTGCCTCCAGTTCGGACAGGCTGGCGACCATGGGGGCCATGATCCGGCACGGCTGGCGCACCGACAGGATCGCGCCGACCTGATCCTCCAGCAGTTGCGGATCGGCGAGCGACACGCGAATGCCGCGCAGGCCGAGTGCCGGGTTTTCCTCGACGGGCAGGTCCATATAGGGCGCGGGCTTGTCGCCGCCGACATCGAGCAGCCGGACGATCATCGGCCGATCACCCAGCGCATCGGCGATGGCCTGATAATCGCGCGCCTGTTCGTCGCGGGTCGGCGCGGTTTCGCGCTCCAGGAACAGGAACTCGGTGCGCAGCAGGCCGCAGCCCTCCGCCCCCTCGATCACCGCCGCCTCGGCATCGGCGACCGAGCCGAGATTGGCGAACATCTCGATCCGGGTGCCGTCGCGTGTCCGGCAGGGTCCGGTCGCGGCGCGCGCCGCCTCGGTCTCGGCCTTGCGACGGGCGATGGTGTCACGCGCCTCACTTTGCGCATCGGCGTCGGGCTCGGGGTCGATCAGCCCGCGATCGGCGTCGAGCACGATCACCTGGCCATCCTCCAGCGCCGCCAGCGGTTCGCCGAACGCCACCGCCATGGGCAGGCCCATGCCCGCCGCCAGGATCGCGGCGTGCGAAGTCGGCCCGCCCTTGACCAGCGCAATACCCGCCACGACGGCGGCATCCAGCGCGGCGACCTGGCTGGGCAGCAGATCCTCGGCGACCAGGATCGCACCCCGGGGCACGCTCGGCCCCTCGATGGGCAGACCCGCCAGGGCGGCCAGGACATGGCGTTCCAGATCACGAAGGTCGTCCGCGCGCTCGGCAATGCGGCGGTCGCCGCTCGCCACGAGGACTGCGACCTGTTCGGTAATGGCTTCCTGCCACGCCACGCCCGCGCTCAACCCCCGGTCGATTGCGGCCAGCGCCGCATCGCCCAGCGTCGGGTCCGCGAGCATCGCGGCGTGCGCGGCCATCACCCCACCCCGCGCGCCACCGGCCTCGGCGGCCTGGGCCAGCCCGGCACGGACGCGGGCAAGCGCGTCGGCCAGGTGCTGACGCTCCTCCGCGACCGGCCCGGCCGTCAGCTCAACCGGAATGGCGGCGCGGGTCAGGCGGTGGATCGGGCCGACCGCCAGCCCCGGCGCGGCGGGCACGCCGCCCAGTCCGGGGCCCTCGCCACGCACCGGCTCGGGCACGTCGATCGGCGTATCCTTGATCGTCGCGTCGTTCAGGAACGCGATGACCTCGGCCATGGCGGCGGCGGCCTCTGCCCCGCTCGCCTCGATCCGCACCGTGGTACCATGCCCCAGGCCCAGGCCCAGCAACCCGACCGCGCTGAGCGCCGAGGCGTGACGATCGCCATGATGAAGGGTGACGGTCGCGGCATGACGGCGCACCGCCTCGACCAGCCGCGCGGCCGGACGGGCGTGAAGCCCGTGCGACAGCGCGACGACCATTTCCTCGACCAGCGTCTCGCCACCGGCATCGGCGACCACCGCCTCGACCACCAGCGGCACGACGCGGAGCAGCGGATCACCGACCGCGACCAGCCCGTTGGCGATCGGCTCGACGCCGTAGCGGGTGGCATCGGCGACGATGATGGGCGTGACGACGGCGGGCGCGTTCTGGACGAGATAATCGAGATCGAAGCGGATCAGCGGCTGGCCCGCCAGCACCTTGGCCCCCGCCGTCACCAACGGGGTCAGCCCCTTGCCGCCCAGCGACACGGTGTCGACGCCGATATGGCAGATCAGCTCATAACCGTCGGTGCTGCGCAGCGTGACCGCGTGCCCCGCCTCATGCACCGTCAGCACGGTGGCATCGCACGGCGCGCACAGCGTATCGTTGACCGGATCAATGGCCAAGCCGTCGCCCAGCATCTTTTCGGCAAAGACGGGGTCCGGCACCTCGGGCAACGGCGTCACCCAGCCCGCCAGCGGGGCCACAACGATCAGCTCACTCATCGCACGTCACTTTCGCCAAACTGCATTTATTCCCCGCGAGCGATGTCCCCGGCCTCAGCGCGGAGCCACCGTCACCCGGCCCAGCAGACCGCTCTCGATATTGCCCAGCCCCGCGACGATCAGCACGATCGTCCGCTTGCCCGCCCCCGACGGCAAAGTCGCCGTCATCGGGCCGGGCTTGGGATCGCGTTTCTCGGCGACCATCACGCCGTCCACCCACAGGCTCGCCATGCCGCCGACCGAGGTGAGACGCAGCGTACCGCCACGCGCCGCCACCGCACGCCGCGGTGTGACGCTGGCGCGATAGACCCGCCACCCCGCCGCTTCCGCCGGGGTGGGCGTGCCGGCCCGCACAAAGGCCCAGCCGTTATTGTCGCTGGCGGCGGGCGCGAGATCGGGCGAAGGCTTGGCGGCGAGCGGTGGCGAGCGCCGCCAGTCGCGCACATCCGTCTCCGCCGTCATCACCGGCACCTGCGCGCGCGCGGGCACGCCCAGCCGGTCAAGCCGCAGCGTCGCAGGCTTCAGGCCATCCGCCGTCGCGCGGATCGTGATCCGTCCCCGCCCGGCATCGGGTCGTACGATCATCTGCGCCAGGCCGTTGAACAGCGAGCGTTCGCTCGCCTTTTCGGACTCGTGGCTATTGGGATCACCATTGCCGACGCCGATGATCGCGCCGCCTTCGACGGCGAAGCGGGTCATCAGGTTCGCGGTCGGCACGTGCCGCCCCCTGGCGTCCACCGCGTCGATGGTGATGGCCTGCGCATCCTCGGTATCGCCCGCCATCACGGTGCGCGCGGGGGTCAGCCGCAGCGCGACCGGCGCTCCGACCGTCTCGTGCGCAGCGCGCGCGACCTCCCGGCCACTGCGATAGGCGATCGCCTCGATCCGACCCCGCGAATAAGGGATCGTCCATTCATTGCCCATCAGCCGGTCGACCGCCGCCTCGCCCACCGTCTTGCCGTTCAGGCGAAGGACCACGCGCTCGGCATTGGAGAGAACCATGACCTTGGTCGGCTGCCCCTCGCGCCCCGGCCAGCTCCAGTGCGGCGCGACCGCGACGACCGCTTCGTCATCGACCCAGGCGGCACGGTGAATGTCGAAGGCGACCTTCGGAAAACCGCACAAATCCATGATGCCGAAGAAGCTGGCGATCGTCGGCCATTCATAGGGCGTCGGCTCGCCATGATAGTCGAAGCCGGTCCACACGAACCCGCCCGCCACGTAAGGCCGCTCGGCGATCTTCTTCCAGGCACCGCGATGCGTGTCGCCCCAGCTCGCCGCCTCGTCGTCATAGCTCGACGCGATATGGCGCGCCGGATCGCTCGCAAAGGCACCACGCGTCATGAAGGCGCTGGTGTCCTCCGAACTGGTCATCGGCTTGGTCGGGTTCAGCCGGTGATAGCGGTCGTAATCGCCCTGATAATAGTTGAACCCGGTCACATCGACGACCTGCGCGACATTGACCGGATCGAAGAACGCCCCGTTCATCGCCGCCGTCACCGGGCGGCTGTCGTCCAGCGCGCGGACCCAGTGCGCCATGCGCTTGACCATCTCGACGCCCGAAGGCGTGCCCTGCATCGGCTCTTCGTTGAAGACCGACCACATGATGACGCTGGGATGGTTGCGGTCGCGGCGGACCAGCCACTCCAGCTGCGCGCGATATTCGGGCGCGGGATTGAATTGCCGATTCTCGTCCATGACGACCAGGCCCAGCCGGTCGCACCAGTCGAGCAACTCCGGCGTCGGCGCATTGTGGCTGGAGCGCACCGCGTTGCAGCCCATCGCCTTCAGCCGCTCTAGCCGCCAGCCGATCAACGCATCGGGGATCGCGGTCCCCACGCCCGCATGATCCTGATGCAGGCAGATGCCCTTCAGCTTGACGGACTTGTCGTTGAGGAAAAAGCCTCGGGCCGCGTCGAAGCGGATGGTGCGGAAACCGATCGGCACGCGCCGTTCGTCCGCCACCTGTCCGTCGCGGAGCAGCCGTACCTGCACCGTGTACAGCACCGGCCGTTCGATCGACCAGAGTACCGGATCGGTGACGGAGAGGTCGAGATGGGCAGTCGCCTCGTCCAGCGACGGGACCGTTGCGGTCGCCTGCCCTTGCGCGACGACCTTGCCCTGCGGATCGAGCAGCCGCGCCTCGACCGTCACGCCGGCCTCGCTCGCGGCGATGCTGGTCAGCGTGGCAGTGACGGGGACGTGCCAGCCATCGGCACCTTTGCGCGGATCGCAATGCACGCCGTCGGTCGCGATCGACACCGGCGCATAATCGCCCAACCAGACATGGCGATAGAGCCCGGCGCCTTCATACCACCAGCCCTCCATCGCCTCGGCATCGACGCGGACCGCGACGACATTCGCCTCGTCTCCGAAGCGCGCGAACGGGGTCAGGTCGATATGGATGGCGTTGTAGCCGGAGAAGTTATGCGCGACGACGCTGCCATTGACCCATAGGGTCGCATTGGTGGCAATGCCGCCGAACTCCAGCTCGATCCGGCGACCGCGCAGTGCCGGATCGAGCCGGAAGCTGCGACGATACCAGCCGATGCCGCGCGGGCGATATCCTTGCGCAACATTGGCGGTCTTCACGAAAGGCTGGAACGACGCCCAGTCGTGCGGCAGGTCGACCGCCTGCCAGTCGCTATCGTCATAATCGACCGCCGCCGCGCCGCGCGCATTGCCCGCCTTGACCGAGACATAGGTCGCGTTGTGCGTGTCGAGCGGGGCGGGCGCGATATCGCCCTCATGGAACAGCCAGCCGCGATCCATCAGCACGCGCGCCGCATCCTGCACCGGCAGGGCTGCGGGCAGCCGGTCGGTCGGGGCCGGCATGGGAAGCGCGCCCGCGCCATTCGCCGGGACGGCGGTGGCGGCAAAGCCACGGGCAGGCGCGATCCCGCCTGCCAGCCCCACCACCGCACTGCCCAGCAACAGGTCGCGGCGCGCGACCGTCATGCCGCGACCGGCTCCGCCGCCGCGATCCGCGTCTCGACCGGCTTCAGGCTCGCGTCGAGCACCACCCAGTCGGCGCGCAGACCCGTCGCCAGCGCGCCGCGCTCATGCGAAAGCCCCAGGAACGCCGCCGGGTTCGTGGCGGCCATCGCCGCCGCCTGATCGACGCTGATACGCAGCTGCTCGACCGCATTGGCGACCGCCGAGCCCATGTCGAGGTCGGAGCCCGCCAGCGTACCGTCGGTGTAGGTGCACTTGCCGCCCGACACGTCGATGTGGCGGCCGTGGAGGACGAAGTCCTTTTCAACCGCGCCGACCGACGACATGGCATCGGTGACCAGCATCATCCGGTCGAACGGCCGCGCCTTCATCGCCAGGCGCAGCATCGGCGCGGAGACGTGGAAGCCGTCGATGATCAACCCGGCATAGGGACGCGGATCGTCGAGCGTCGCGCCCGCCAGCCCCGGCACGCGCTGCTGCATGGCAGGCATGGCGTTGTAGAGATGGGTGACGCCGACCAGGCCCGCGTCGAACGCCGCGATCGCCTGTTCATAGCTCGCCTCGGTATGTCCGGCGCTGACCAGGACGCCCGCCTCGACCAGGCGGCGGATCGTCGCCACCGGCACACGCTCGGGCGCGATGGTCAGCATGACCTTGCCCTTGCGGGGGCGGGTCAGGACGGCGATCATCTCTTCGTCCAGGTCGCGGAAGCGCGCCGGATCGTGGATACCCTTGCGCGCCGGGTTCAGCACCGGTCCCTCGACATGGATGCCGACGATGCCGGGCACCTTGGCTTCGATCGCCTCGTCGATGGCGTCGAGCGCGCGGGCGATCTTGTCCGGCGTTTCGCTGACCAGGGTCGGCAGCATCGCGGTGGTGCCATAGACGGCGTGCGCCGCCGCCATGGTCGCGATGCCGTCCACGTCGAGACGGTCGTTGAACAACACGCCGCCGCCGCCGTTGACCTGGGTGTCGATATAGCCGGGTACGACCCATCCGCCGTTCAGGTCGATCGTGTCGCCCCCACCCTGGCCAGCACCATCGACCGCGCCGATCGACGCGATACGATCGCCATCGACGGTGATCTCCGCGCCGGGCAGGACGCCGCCCTGGGTCGCGACATGGCCGTTGACGAAACGGAAACGGGTCATAGCGTGCGGGTCACTTTCTGAAGATGCGGCGGCGAGTCGGGGTCCATGCCACGGGCGAGCGCCAGCGCCTCGACCATGCGGTAGAAGCTGGCGAGCATCGCAATCGGCTCCAGCGCGGGGTGGCCGGCGACCATGGGCAGCGCACCGCCCTGCCCCGCGACGAACGGCTTGGCGCCGCGTGCCTCGAACTGGTCGGCGACCGCCTTCACATCCTCGCCCGCCACGTCGGAGGTGGCGAAGCCCAGCACCGAATAGCCGGGCTCGACGATCCGCATCGGGCCGTGACGTACCTCGGCGGCGCTGAACGGCTCGGCCTGGATCGAGCAGGTTTCCTTCAGCTTCAACGCGGCTTCCTGCGCCACGCCGTAGCCGTAACCGCGACCGAGCACGAACATCTGGCTGACGCCGCGGAGGCCCTCGACCGCCGAGGACCAGTCCAGGCCCAGCGCCTGTTCGACCTGGCCCGGCAGGTCTTCCAGCGCGGCATCCAGCGCCTCGTCGCCCGCCCAGGCGGCGGCGAGCTGTGCCAGCCCCGCCAGTGCGGTCAGGCAGGACTTGGTGGCGGCGACCGCCTTTTCGGGTCCGGCCGACAGCGGCAGGAAGGTGTCGGCGCCGGTCGCCAGCGGCGACTCTTCATCGTTCACGAGCGCGACGATATGCGCGCCGCCCGCCCGGTACGCCTCGACCGTCGCCAGCAGGTCCGGGCTGCGCCCCGACTGCGAAATGGCGATGACCAGCGCGCCCTGCACCTTCATCGGCGTCTCGAAGATCGACGCGACTGAGGGTGCCGCCGACGACACCGGCACGCCGGTCTTGGTCTCCAGGATATACTTGCCATAGGTCGCGGCGTGATCCGACGAGCCGCGGGCAATGGTGATGATCACCGGCGGCGGGGCCGCACGCAGCCGCTCGGCCAGCGCCCGGACGGTCGGCGCATTGCGCGCGAGCAGACGGGCGATCGCCTCCGGCGCCTCCCCCGCTTCCGCTCCCATCAGGGTGCCGGTTCCCGCACGACCGGCGGTCATCACATCAGACATCGGTTAACTCCGCGACGAAATCATAGGCATCGCCGCGATAGAAGGACTGGGTATATTCCACCGCCCGTCCATCGCGTAGAAATCCGCGCCGTTCGATCAACAGGCCCGCATGGCCCGGATCGACATTCAGCATCTTGGCATGGTCCGCCCCGAACGGCACCGCACGCAGCCGCTGGAGCGCGCGCACCGGCCGGTTGCCCGCGCGCTCGAGCGCCGCATAGAGCGAGCGGTCGACCGCCTCGATCCCGGGCAGCGCAAAACCGGCGATGGTCGAAATCTCGATCGCCATCGGCACTTCGTCGGCGAAACGCACGCGCTGGAACCGGTACACCGGCGCGCCCGGCGACAGGCCCAGCGAGAGTGCCTCCTCTGGCGTGACGGTGCCCGGCGCGCGACTGACCCACTGGCTGCTCGGCGTGCGGCCGCGTGCGATCATGTCCTCGGAAAAGGACGACAGCTTGGAAAAGCTCTTCTCGACCCGCCCCGCGACGAAGGTACCCGCCCCGCGACGACGCGTCAGCAAACCCTCTTCGACCAGGCCGCCGATCGCCTTGCGCACCGTGATCCGCGACACGTCATATTCGATCGCCAGGTCGCGCTCGGCGGGAATCGCATCATCCTCGGCCAGCACATTGTTCGTGATGGCATCGCGCAGCAACTGCTGAAGCTGGAGGTACAGCGGCGCGGGATTTCCCTTTCGGAAAGAACCGACCTGCGCCGAGAATGTCATGGCCGCGCCATCTCCCCTTGCCCGGGCGTCGCTCATGCCACGCCCCGCTTCGATACGAGGCTTATCGCAGCATGACCAACCCGGCAACAGGTATTATATTTGGCATACATTGGATTTTTATTCCTCTCCGATTGCGTGCCGCAGCGCGATGATTTTTTCGGTGCTCGTCCGGCGTCTCGGCCCGGCGGCAAAGCCCATTTCGACGATGCGCGGATCGGTCCAGGGCTCGCGGATACTGGCAGAAGCATGGACTGCATCGATCCCCGTCCGGGCGATGAGCGCAGCGACATTCTCCGCCGAAACACCCGATCCGGCGATGACGGAAAGCCGCCCGCGTGCCGCCACGACCATCCTGGCGATTACGTCCGCGCCCTGCTCGGCGGTCGGCGCGCCGCCCGACGTCAGGATATGGTCATAGCCGATCGCGGCCACCGCCTCGACTGCGGCGACCGGGTCGGCAACCAGATCGACCGCACGGTGGAGCACGATCGCGACATCCTTCGCCGCGTCGCGCCAGCGCGCCAGGAGATCGAGGTCCAGCGATTGGTCGTCGCCCATCGCGCCCACCACCACAGCTGCAACGCCCTGCCCCACCATGCGCCGGATCTCGTCGGTGGCCAAGGCGACATCGGCCGGATCATAGCGGAAGTCGCCGTCGCGCGGCCGCACCATCGAATGCACCGGCACGCCCGACGCGACCGCCTGCGCCACCAATGCGGCCGAGGGGGTCAGACCACCCAGCCCCAGCGCGCCGCACAACTCGATCCGATCGGCGCCAGCCCGGACGACCGCCTCGATCCCCTCGGCGTCGTCGATACAGATTTCCAGCAGCGGCGGCCTTTGCCCGGCCGGTCGTGTCGCCATCATCCGCTCCCCCTGAATTTCGCCGCCCCTGCGCCCCGCCCCGAAGCGAAGGAGTCCGTCAGTGCGTCATTTAAGCATCACAAACCGCAATTTGCCAGTCCAATGGTCCCATAACAGAAAAGTCATATTTTTTCCGTTTACGGACCAATGTCAGTTTGGTTACAGGTTGGTAGTCCGAGCAAATCGTATAACAAGCTCGTCAGGGGAGGAACCCACCTGTCTTCCCCGGTATCGCAATGATCGAAACGTGCGGGGTGGCGCGACAGGAATTGGGGGGATTTGAGCATGTTGAGCTTTCGCGGCATGATTCTGACGGCGACCGCACTCGCGGGCATTCAGGGCACCGCCTTCGCGCAGACGGCCACCGCGCCGACCGACGCACCGACCCAGACCGCCCCCGGCAGTGACCAGTCCGATACCGGTGACGTCGTCGTGACCGGCATCCGCTCCAGCCTTCGCAACGCGATCAACGTCAAGCGCGAGGCCAACGCCGTCGTCGACGTAATCACCGCCGAGGACGTGGGCAAGTTCCCCGACCGCAACGTCGCGGAGTCGCTGTCGCACATCCCGGGCGTCAGCATCGACCGCCGCTTCGGCGAGGGCGAGAAGGTCGCGATCCTGGGCACCGATCCGGCGCTGAACCGCATGCTGCTCGACGGCCATGCACTGGCCTCGGCCGACTGGGGCGGCAACGACAACGATCCCTCCAGCCGTACCTTCAACTATTCGCTGCTCGCACCCGAGCTGGTCGACCGCCTCGAAGTCTACAAGTCGCCGGAACCGCGCATCGAGGAAGGCAGCCTGGGCGGCACGGTCATCGTGCGCACCCGTCGCCCGCTCGACCTCGACCCCAACTCGGTCTTCGCCTCCGGCGGCGTGTCGTATAACGACCGCTCCGAGAAGGCCAATATCCGCGGATCGGGCCTGTACAGCTGGCACAACCAGGCCGACAATTTCGGCTTCCTGGTCGCCGCGACCTATGACAAGCAGAGCCTGACCCGCGCGGGCGTCGAATTCTTCGGTTACGACAATGCCGCCCCGTCGGCACCCGGCACCTCCTGTCCGTACAGCAGCCCGTTCGTCAACTGCTCGAACGGCGCGCTCAGCCTGAAGAGCCCGAACGCGACGATCACCGGCGGCACGATCGCCGACCTGTACAAGGCCGCGTCGCCCTTCGGCATCAACTATGCCTATTTCCAGCAGACCCGCGAGCGCGCCAGCGTGTCGGGCACCGTGCAGTATCGCCCGGCCGACAACCTGACGCTGACCCTGAACGGGCTGCACATCGACGGCAACTACAACAACTACAGCCAGTCGATGTACACCATTCCGGGTGCCTGGACCGGCAACGTGCTGCAGACCGCCAATATCAGCAACGGCGTGGTCAACTCGGCCTCGTTCGGCGCCGCGACCAACCAGGCGTCGCAGCTCGACACGCTGGTCCGCAAGTCGAAGCTGAAGACCGACAACCTCAACTTCTTCGCCGACTGGGAAGGCGATGACGGCGCGAAGGTCAGCTTCGCCGGTGGCTGGTCGCGCGCGACCGGCGGCCGCAACCCGGAATATCTGTTCAACGTACAGACCAAGCTGCCGTTCAGCTATTCGTTCGGTCCGAAGTCGGCGACGGTCAACTATGTCGGCGATCCGACCAACCCCGCCAACTACTTCACCAACCCGAACAACAACGCCGCCACGATTGAGGGCCGTCCGGTCGTCGTCAACGGCCAGAACCTGATTGCTGCGCAGATCGGCGGCCTGGACTATAGCGTCACCACCGACCGCGACATCTTCGGCGGCTATGACGCGACCATCCCGGTCGAGTTCGGCCCCTTCACCCAGATCCTGCTGGGCAGCCGCGTGACCGACCACGTCAACCGGCTCGATGCGCGTGGCATCAACACCTACATGACCACCTCGATGACGGTGAACCAGCTGGGCGTGCCCACCTTGGCGACGCCGGGCGGCGTGTTCGACGGCACCGGCGGTTCGGGCAATGCGACCCAGTATCTGAACCTGCCCGACCAGGCCGTGATCGACATCCTGTCCAAGGCAATCAACAGCCAGCTGGTCAACAAGATCGGCGCATCGACCCGCGTTCGCGAAACCGTGATGGCGTCGTACATCCAGGCGAATTTCGACCAGGGTGGCCTGCGCGGCAATATCGGTGGACGTCTGGTCTATACTCGCGACCAGTCCAGCTATGCCGTGACGCAGAGCAACCTGGCCAATCCGGTGCCGGTGCCCACCACCACCACCACCGATTACCTGAAGTTCCTGCCCAGCGTGAACCTGGCCTATTCGATCAGCCCGCAGGTGATCGTGCGCGGTGCGGTGGCCCGGGTGATCTCGCGTCCGCGCTACGAGGACCTGGCGGCGTCGCTGTCGCTCAACAACGTCACGCTCGATGGCGGCGGCGGCAACCCGAACCTGAAGCCGTATGAGTCGACCAACTACGAACTGACCGCGGAATGGTATCCGCGCGCCGGCTCGTTGGTGGCGGTCGAGCTGTTCCGTCGCGACATCTCGAACTACATCATCAACACGCGCACCAACGCGGTGTACTTCAACACGCTGGCGGGCGCCCTGACGACCTATAACGTCAACCAGCCGATCAACGGCGGCAAGGCGAAGGTCAATGGCGCGCTGATTTCGGGTCAGACCGAAATCTGGGGCGGCTTCGGCATCCAGGCGAACTATTCGTACCAGGATAGCTCGACTTCGTCGGTCGACACGACCGGTGCGGCGCTGAACCTGCCATATCTGTCGCGTCACACCGTCAACGTGATCCCGTATTTCGAGAGCGGCATCTTCCAGGCGCGTCTGAGCTACAACTACCGTTCGAGCTATTTCCGCACGATCGGCCGCCTGGGCTCGCGCGAAATGGTGGCGCCGTACAGCCAGCTCGACTTCTCGGCAGGTGTGAACCTGACCAAGGAGATCACGCTGTCGGTCAACGCCCAGAACCTGCTGGACGAGACCTACTATCAGTATAACGCGACGCCCGACCGTCCGACCGCCTTCTACAAGAACGGCCGGACCTATGCAGCCTCGGTCGCGGTGCGTTTCTAAGACTGCCTTCTGCATCCCCTCCCGCAAGCGGGAGGGGATCGAGGGGAGGGAATGAAGTCTCACCGAGACCAAAGCCTGCGGCCTTTCCCTCCCCCATCCCCTCCCGCCTGCGGGAGGGGCGTGAGGCACACGACGTTCAGCCCATCGTAAAAAGCCCGCCGGTCCCCAGGATCGGCGGGCTTTTCCTCACCCCTGACTTGCCCCCGTCATCAAAGTGCTTTGCCTCTGTCATCGATCTGCGACGCGGGCGTCACAGATGACGGGCATGACACGCGCAACGCCAAGCGTGGGGTTATGCCGATGCCGATCACCAGCATTCCGATCGATGGTTCGTTGCACGAAAACGCCGCCATCCTCGACTTCATCCCCCGCGCGCCCGTGACGCCAGAGCCCGAGGGGCAGGAGCGCCGCCGTTACCGCACCATCTGGATCTCGGACGTCCATCTCGGCACGCGCGGTTGCAATGCCGAGATGCTGATCGACTTTCTGGATCACGTCGACAGCGACACCATGTACCTGGTCGGCGACATGATCGACGGCTGGCGGTTGAAGAAGAAATTCTACTGGCCCGCCGCGCATAACGACGTGGTCTGGCGGCTGCTCAAGCGGGCCAAGCGCGGCACCCGCGTCATCTATATCCCCGGCAATCACGACGAGATCTTCCGTCAGTTCACCGGCATGGATTTCGGCGGCATCGCCATCTGTCGCAAGGCGATCCACGAGACGGCGGACGGCCGCCGCCTGCTGGTCCTGCACGGCGACGAGTTCGACGCGATCACACTGGCGCATCGCTGGCTCGCCCATGTCGGCGACTTCGCCTATACCGCGCTCATGGAGGTGAACCGCTGGGTGAATATCGTCCGCCGATGGATGAAGCGCCCCTATTGGTCGCTGTCCAAGCACGCCAAGGCCAAGGTGAAGAACGCCGTCGCCTTCATCTCGCATTTCGAGGAAGTCGTCGCCCATGCTGCGGGCGCGCGCGGGGTCGACGGGGTGGTGTGCGGTCATATCCATACCGCCGAGATCCGCGACATCAACGGCGTCACCTATTATAATGACGGCGACTGGGTGGAGGGCTGCACCGCGCTGGTCGAACATTTCGACGGTTCGATGGAAATCCTGCACTGGGGCGAGGAGATGGAGGCCCGGCGCCAGCGTCCGGTCGCCGCCGCCATCGCCGCCTGACATACGAGAGGTTCGGGCACATGCGTATCGCGATCGTCACCGACGCCTGGAGCCCGCAGGTCAACGGCGTGGTCCGCACATTGCAATCG
Source organism: Sphingomonas flavida (assembly GCF_036663655.1). Classification (NCBI taxonomy): domain Bacteria; kingdom Pseudomonadati; phylum Pseudomonadota; class Alphaproteobacteria; order Sphingomonadales; family Sphingomonadaceae; genus Sphingomonas; species Sphingomonas flavida. The sequence continues at coordinate 54,652 of NZ_JAXOJH010000003.1, read as the reverse complement.
GTCACGGCCGAGTTGCGCGCGATGGGCCATGAACTGACGATCCTGTCGCCCGATCTCTATGCGTCCGTGCCCTGCCCCACCTATCCCGAAATCCGGCTGGCCTTGCCGCGCCCGGGTGCAATCGGCCACGCACTGGAGCGGTTCGCGCCCGATGCCGTGCACATCGCGACCGAAGGGCCGCTCGGCCTGCTCGCCCGACGCTGGTGCCTGTCGAACGGTCTGCCCTTCACCACCGCCTATCACACCCAGTTTCCCGATTATGTCGCGGCGCGGGTAAAGGCGGTCAGTCCCGAATTTGTCTGGCGCTATGTCCGCTGGTTCCATGCCCCCTCGGCGGCGATCCTGGCCTCGACGCCCAGTGTCGCGGCGACGCTGAACGCGCATGGCCTGCCGCAGACGCGACACTGGGGGCGCGGCGTCGATACCGCCCTGTTCCACCCCGAAGGCCCGCGCAATGCGGCCGTGGCGGCGCTTCCCGGACCGGTGCAGCTTTATGCCGGTCGCGTTGCGGTCGAGAAGAACATCGCGGCCTTCCTCGATACCACGACGCCGGGCACCAAGGTCGTGGTCGGCGATGGCCCCGCCCGCGCCAGCCTGGCCGCGCAATATCCCGAGGTCCGTTTCCTGGGGGCGAAGTTCGGCGAGGAACTGGCCGCCGTCTATCGTTCGGCGGACGTCTTCGTCTTTCCCAGCCGGACCGATACGTTCGGACTGGTGATGATCGAGGCTCTCGCCTGCGGCACGCCCGTCGCCGCGCTGCCGGTCCAGGGACCGATCGACGTGCTGAGCCCCGAAGTGGGGGTGATGAACGAGGTGCTGGAGCAGGCGATCGCGGGTGCCCTGACGCTCGATCGTCGGACCTGTGCGGCCTATGGTCAGGGTTTCACCTGGCGGGCCAGCGCGGAGCAGTTCCTGGCGGCGCTGGCGCCCATCGACCGGACGATGCGCGCGGCGGCGTAAGTTCTGTCGGGCACGGCGTAGTTTCTATTTCTTACTTGTCCCTTGAGCAAAGGAGAGGGCGGACGGTGTCCACCAGCTCTACTTGTTGGAACAGCTTGGGCGACGGTATGGCGCACGCAAAGCCCATGGTCGATCGACATTCACTTAATTCCTGTCCTGGATAGATTCCTCTGGGAAAGTCGGTGCGACGCTCAAAAATATGGACCGCCCCGGCGAAGGCCGGGGCCCAGTTGGGAAGCGATCAAAGCTACTGGCCATCGTACGCCAACTGGACCCCGGCCTCCGCCGGGGTGGGAAGGAATGAGCTTCGTGAAAGCCGCCCAGATAGGGGGCGACCGAAATGTCGATCGGCACTCAGCCTGCGCAACCCTCTTGCCCCCATGAAGGGCCACCGACCACGTACATCATCCCGTAAAACTCGTTTAACGGGTTGAACCACCCATCCGCCTCATGTCATTCATGGGGCCTCGCGCGATTCGATTATCGTCTCGCAGATCTTCGGTCGTGCCGCCCGCCGCCATGGCCAATCCAACCGCCGAACCCGAAAGGTCCCCGATTGGACGTCATTACGCTCAGCCTGTTCCTCCTGTTCGCCGTCGTGCTGAGCGGGGTCGTCTCCCGCCTGTTGCCCGCCGCCCTGCCCCGCCCGCTCGTCCAGATCGCCCTGGGTGCGGTGATCGGCGGCATCGCGCAAATCCGTGTCGAACTGGACCCGGAAATCTTCTTCCTGCTGTTCGTACCGCCGCTGCTGTTCCTGGATGGCTGGCGCATCCCGAAGGACGAACTGTTCCGCGACGCGGGCGCGGTTCTAGGGCTGGCGCTGGGCCTGGTCTTCCTGACGGTGCTGGGCATGGGGTTGTTCATTCACTGGATGATCCCGGCCATCCCCTATGCCGTCGCCTTCGCGTTGGCCGCCGTGGTGTCGCCGACCGATCCGATCGCCGTGTCCGCCATCGCGCAGAAGGCACCGATCCCGAAGCGGATGATGCACATATTGGAAGGGGAATCGCTGCTGAACGATGCCTCGGGCCTGGTGTGCCTGCGCTTTGCGGTCGCCGCCGCCTTGACCGGCACCTTTTCGCTGGGCCAGGCGGGGGTGACCTTCGTCTGGATGGCGGTGTCGGGCGTGGGCCTGGGCGTCGCCATCGCCTGGGGCACGGTGACCGCCAAGAACCGCTTCGCACGGCGTTTCGGTGACGATAGCGGGTCGAACATCCTGGTCAGCCTGCTGATACCCTTCGCCGCCTATCTGGTGGCCGAACATATTGAGAGTTCGGGCGTGCTGGCGGCGGCGGCGGCGGGCATCACCATGTCGTTCACCAATGTCTCGTCGGGCGTGAAGGCCGCCATCCGCATCCGGCGCCAGGCGGTGTGGGACATGCTGCAATTCACGCTGAACGGCATCATCTTCGTGTTGCTGGGCGAGCAGTTGCCGCAGGTATTTGCGGGCGCGCGCGACACGGTGATGCTGACCGGCCATGCATCCTTGTGGTGGCTGGGGCTCTATGTCGTGGCGATCGTCGCCGGGCTGGCCGCGCTTCGCTTCGCCTGGACCTGGGTCGCCTTGCGCCTGACCCTGTTCCGCCAGCGCAACCTGCCCAACCGCACCAGCCCGCCGCGCCGGGTCATCACCGCCATGTCGGTCGCGGGCGCGCGCGGGGCGATCACGCTGGCGGGTGCCCTGACGCTGCCGTTGACGCTGACCGACGGCACGCCGTTTCCGGCGCGTGACCTGGTGATCTTCCTGGCGTGCGGGGTGATCCTGTCGTCGCTGGTGATCGCCAGCCTGACGCTGCCGCTGCTGCTGCGCGGTCTGGCCCTGCCGGTCGAGGAAGGCATGAGCGAGGTCGACCACACCCGCGTCGCCGCCGCGAAGGCCGCCATCGCCGAGTTGGAGCGGCTCCAGCACGAAATGGCCGAGGGGCGCGACGATGCCGACCAATATGTCGAGATCGCCTCGCGCCTGATGGACGGATATCGCAGCCGCATCGACACGCTGGAAGGCGATGCCGATCCGGATGCGCGCCGGTTCGAGGATATCGAGCGGCGCATGAGACTGGCCGCGATCCGGGCCGAGCGTCGGACGGTGTTCGAACTGCTCAACGCCCGCGCGATCGGCTCGGAGACGGCGCAGCGGCTGGGTCGCGAGCTTGATCTGGTCGACACCCGCCTGTCCGCGCAAAGCTGAGGCCCGTAACCCCAGCGACGTTTGTCCTTGCGCGGCCCCGAAAATTATCGTGTCCTGCCAATGGGGATCGGCGTCGGGGGTGGGATGCACGCACAGGTCGGGGAAAGCTGCCGCAACTGCGGCACCGCATTGGTCGGCGAATATTGCCATGATTGTGGGCAGTCGTCGCATATCCATCGCACGCTGGGCGCGTGGTGGCATGATTTCAGCCACGGCGTCCTGCATATCGAGGGGCAGGTGTGGCGGACGATGGCGATGCTGGTCACCCGCCCCGGCGAGCTGACCCGCCGCTATATCGCGGGGGAGCGGCGGCGTTTCCTGTCCCCGCTGGCGCTGTACCTGTTCAGCGTCTTCCTGCTCTACATCGCCTATTCCATATTCGGCGGCATCGGGACATTGAAGGCCCCCGATGCGCGTCAGGCCGCAACCGAAATCCACGCCGAGGCCCTCAAGACGCAAGGGCAGATCGCCGCACTCGATCGACAGCGTGCGACCATCGTTGCGACCAGGGGCAATGTCGCGGTGGTCGATGCGGAGCGTGCACGACTGGCCGAACGCTATCGTCAGCTCGAACTGACCAGCAATGCGCTGGGCGGCGGCGTGTCCGAAGCGTCCGGTCATGGCGAAGCCGGAAATCCCGTCATCACCGGCTCCAAATCGCTCGACGCGAAACTGGCCCATGCCGTGCGCGATCCCGAACTCCTCCTCTTCAAGATGGAGGCCAATGGCTATAAATTTTCCTGGGCGCTGATCCTGTTGTCGATGCCCTTCATGGGGCTGGTCTTCGTCTGGAAGCGCGGGGTCGCGATGTTCGACCATGCGGTCTTCGTCACCTATTCGCTCAGCTTCGTCAGCCTGCTGACGGTGGTCATGATCCTGTGGGTGAAGCTGGCGCATCTGCCGGGCGTGGCGTGGCTGATGCTGGCCTTTCCGGTCCACCTCTTGCGCCAGACGCGGGGAGCCTATGGTCTGGGCTGGGCATCGGGGCTGATCATGACGCTGGTCCTGTGCCTGATGGCGATGACCGTTTTGCTGATCTGGATCACCGGTCTTCTGGCGCTCGGCCTGGCGCACTGAGCAGCCAATCGGTTGCAGGCTACCGACGGGCCCGCACGGACGCAGAAAATGGGTGGACGCCCCCCGCCTGCCTTGTCATGATACCAAAGCATATCATGAGAATACCGGCATACGACAAGCCGGTGGGTAACGGGGATGAAGGATGGCGCGCAACAGCCTGACGAAATGGGGGATTTTGCCCGTCGTCTCCGCGCGCCCCGCATTTTGCCCCGATCGTGACCACATTCCTTCCACCCGCTTTGCCATGCCCTGCCCGGCGTGGGCGAACATGCAGCTTTCGGGGACATCGTCTTGAAACATCGCCTCGGCCTGATCCTGGCCGCGCTCGCCCTCCCCTTCCCAGCGCTGGCCGCGCCCAAGACGGTGGCGACGCTCGACCGCTGGCAGGTGCGGATCGACCCGAAGGACGCCGCCGCCGCCAGCGCCCATCCGCAGGCGGCAGGCTGGCTGAGCGCGACCGTGCCGGGCAGCGTGCAGCAGGACCTGATCGCCGCGAAGATCGTCCCCGACCCCTATAAGGGCGCGAACGAGGCGCCGATCCAATGGGCGGGCCTGACCGGCTGGCAGTATCGGACATCGCTGGACGTCACGCCCGAGATGCTGCGCCGCGATCACTTGGACCTGGTGTTCGACGGGCTCGACACCTTCGCGACCGTCAGCGTGAACGGCCGGACGCTGCTCGCCGCCGACAATGCGCATCGCCGCTGGCGCGCGGATGCCAAGCCGCTGCTGAAGGCGGGCGCGAACGAGATCGTCGTCACCTTCGCCTCGCCGATCAAGACGCTCCAGCCGATGGTGCTGGCCGAGAAGCATCCGCTGCCCGGCGAATATGACTCGCCCTATGGCGACGAGCCCAAGGGCGTCCAGACCTCGCCCTATATCCGCAAGCCGAAATACCAATATGGCTGGGACTGGGCGCCGCGCATCGTCGATATCGGCATCTGGCGCGCGGTCCGGCTGGAGGCATGGGACGCCGCGCGGATCGACAATCTGCGGATCGAGCAGGAGGCGCTGACCGATGCGGAAGCGCGCATCCTGGCCCGCGCCTTGGTCGTCGCCGACCGTGCGCAGACGGGGCGGATGGACGTGACCGTCACCGGCCCCGACGGCAAGCGCATCCGGGTGCGCCGCGACGTGGCGCTCCAGCCGGGCGAGAATGACGTGGTCGTGCCCGTCGCGATCACCAGGCCGCAGCGCTGGCAACCGGTCGGCTTCGGGGCGCATCCGCTCTACACCGTAAACGCGGCGCTGGCGGGCGCGGATGCGGTCGAGAAGCGCACCGGCCTGCGCACCGTGGAACTGGTGCGCAAGGACGGCAGCTTCGGGTTGAAGATCAACGGCAACGTGATCTTCGCCAAGGGCAGCAACGTCATCCCCTTCGACGCCTTCCCCGCGCGCGTCTCGGCCGCGACCGAGCGACAGATGCTGGAAAAGGCCGTCGCTGCGAACATGAACATCGTCCGCATCTGGGGCGGCGGCTATTATCCCGAGCACAGCTTCTACGATGCGGCGGACGAGCTGGGCCTGATGGTCTGGCAGGACTTCATGTTCGGAGGTAGCGTGACGCCCCCCGACGCCAAGTTCCGCGAGAATGTCCGCATCGAGGCGGAGGAGCAGGTCGCGCGCCTGCAATCGCACCCCTCGCTGGTCATCTGGGCGGGCAATAACGAGGTGCTGTCGGGCTGGGAAAACTGGTCGGATCGCAAGGCGTTCAAGAAGGCCGTCGGCCCGGACGAGCAGGAGCGGATCGGCACTGGCATGGCCGTGCTGTTCGACCGGGTGCTGCGCGATGCGGTCATCAAGAACTCGCCGGGCATCCCCTATTGGCCGGGCTCGCCCTCGACCGATTATGAGGGGCCGACCGACACCGACAAGGATGGCGACCGGCATTTCTGGGACGTCTGGTCGGGCTCCAAGCCGGTCGAGCGCTACACCGACAGCTGCCCGCGCTTCATGTCCGAATATGGCTTCCAGGCTTTCCCGGACCTGTCGACCATCGCGACCTTTGCCGATCCGGCGGACTTCCGCATCGACAGCCCGGTGATGAAGGCGCACCAGAAATTCCTGGCGGGCGAAGGCAATGACCGGATCACCTTCTATCTGAAGCAGAATCTGCGCGACCCGCGCGACTTCGCCGATCTGGTCTACCTCTCCCAGGCGATGCAGGCCCGCGCCATCGGCCTCGCCGCACGCCATCACCGCGCCTGCCGCCCGGTGACCTTGGGATCGCTCTATTGGCAGCTCAACGACAGCTGGCCCGCGATCAGCTGGTCGAGCATCGACTGGACCGGGCATGACAAGATGCTCCAGCACGAAGCGCGTCGCTTCTTCGCGGCCCAGACCATCGTCGCCGAGACCAGGCCCGGCGCGACGCGGATCGCCTTGATCTCCGACGCGACCACACCCAAGCCGTTGGGCTGGCGCGTGACCGGCTATGCGATGGACGGCACCAAGCTGGGCTCTCAAAGCGGCAGCGTGACCATGGCCGCCGCCTCGGCCAGCGATGTCGCAACCATCCCCGACGCCACACTGTTCAACGCCGCCGCGCCCCAGAGCAGCTATGCCGTCGCCGAACTGTTCGACGGCGAGAAGGTGATCGCCCGCCAGATCGTCGAGCGGAAGGTGCCGCGCGACATGCTCTACCCCGCGCCGGGCATCACCGCGCGCTGGGCGGGTAAGCAGCTGACCCTCACCGCCCGCAACCTCGCGCGGCAGGTACAGGTGAATTTCGGCACCACTCCGGCCGAACCGTCCGACGATGGCTTCGACCTGTTGCCCGGCGAGAGCATCACGCTCACCATCCAGAGCGACGCGGACGCCGCCACCCTGGCGCGTGAGCTCAAAATCTACACCCTCGGTCCGAAGGACGCCCAGTGATCCCCTTCCTTCTCCTCGCCGCCGCCGGTCAGGCCGCCGCTCCCGCCCTGCCCGCCGAAGCCAAGACGCTGACCGTCGCGCAAAAGGCGGCACAGCTGGTCAACGAGGCCCCCGCCGAGCCCGCGCTGAACCTGCCCGCCTATGACTGGTGGAGCGAAGGGCTGCACGGCATCGCGCGCAACGGGCCATCGACCGTGTTCCCGCAGGCGATGGGCATGGCCGCGACCTGGGACACCGCGCTGATCCAGAAGGTCGGCGATGTCGTCGCCACCGAGGCACGCGCGAAGTTCAACACGCAGCCCATCAACGCCGATCGCGGCCTGTACCAGGGGCTGACCATCTGGTCCCCCAACATCAACATCTTCCGCGATCCGCGCTGGGGCCGGGGCCAGGAAACCTATGGCGAGGACCCCTTCCTCACCAGCCGCATCGGCATCGCCTTCGTGCGCGGGCTGCAGGGTCCCGACCTGAAGCATCCGAAGGTCATCGCGACCGTCAAGCATCTGGCGGTCCATTCCGGCCCCGAGGGCGGGCGCGACAGCTTCGACGTGATGGTGTCCCCGCGCGATCTGGAGGCGACCTACCTCCCCGCCTTCCGCGCCACCGTGACCGAGGGCAAGGCGCTGTCGCTGATGTGCGCGTACAATGCCATCCACGGCACGCCGGTCTGCGCCAACCCGATGCTGCTGACCCAGCGGCTGCGCACCGACTGGGGCTTTAACGGCCTCGTCGTGTCGGACTGCGACGCGGTCGGCAATATCTGGATGTTCCACCATGCCCAGCCGGATGCCCCCGCCGCCGCGGCCGTCGCGCTGCGCGCGGGCACCGACCTGAACTGCGGCAAGGCCTATCTGGCGCTGCCCGAGGCCGTGACGCGCGGCCTGATCACCGAGGGTGAGATCGACACCGCGCTGGCCCGTGCGCTGGCGGTGCGGCGGATGCTGACCGTGGATTCGCCATGGAACCGGATCAAGCCCGACCAGCTCGGCACCCCCACCAACCGCGCGCTGGCGCTGGAGACGGCGCGCAAGGGCATCATCCTGCTCGACAATCCGAACGACCTGCTGCCGCTCAAGGGCAAGACGCTCGCGGTGTTCGGCGCGAATGCCGACGATCTGGGCGTGCTGGAGGGTAATTACCACGGCACCGCGATCAACCCGGTGACGCCGCTGGAGGGCATCCGCGCGAAGTTCGGTCGCGACATTCGTTATGCGCAAGGCTCGGTGCTGGCCGAGGGCGCGTTCGTGGGCGTCCCCGAAACCGCGCTGTCGGCGAACGGCAAGACCGGCCTCGCGGTCGAGACGATGGGCGCGAACGGCCAGTGGTCGGCGGCCGGGCAGGATCGCCGCATCGACTTCAACTATACCAAGACCGCACCCTTCCAGCGTCGCTGGACCGGCACGCTGACCCCGCCGGGGCCGGGCCAGTATCGCCTGCGCCTCGACGGTCCGGCCTGCTGGCATGCCTGCCCCGCGCATGACGCGGTGAAGCTGTATATCGACGATCAGCTGGTCATCGACGACGTGATCGGCGGCAAGAAGCTGGAGACGATCATCGACGGCAGCACACCGCGCCGCATCCGCGTCGAGATCGACCACAAGGGCGGCGACGAAGGCTTCCGCCTGCAATGGCTGCCCCCCGCCGAAGCGCTGACCGCAGAGGCGCTGAAGGTCGCAGGGACCGCCGATGTGCTGGTCGCGGTGGTCGGCCTGTCGCCCGATCTGGAGGGCGAGGCGCTGGGCGTCTCGGTGCCCGGTTTCGCTGGCGGCGACCGCACCGACATCGTGCTGCCCGAGATGCAGCGCAAGCTGCTCGCTGCGCTCCAGGCGACCGGCAAGCCGGTGGTCGCGGTCGTCGTATCGGGCTCTGCGGTGTCGCTGGGCGAGATCAAGCCCGCCGCGACGCTGGCCGCCTTCTATCCGGGCGCCGAGGGCGGCACCGCGCTGGCCGAGATCCTGGCCGGTGACGTGAACCCGTCGGGCCGCCTGCCCGTCACCATCTATCACTCGACCGCCGACCTGCCCGCCTTTGCCGATTACGGCATGAAGGAGCGCACCTATCGCTACTTCACCGGCAAGCCCGCCTGGGGCTTCGGCCATGGCCTCAGCTACACCAAATTCGATTATGGCCAGCCCACCGTGACCGCCAGCGTCGCGGCGGGACAGCCCGTCCAGGTCGCGGTGCAGCTTCGCAATATCGGCCAGCGTGCCGGTGAAGAGGTGACGCAGGCCTATCTGGTGCCGCCCGCGACCGACGAGAAGCTGATCCTGACCGATCCCGTGCTACAGCGGCAACTGGTCGGCTTCACCCGTGTCGCGCTGAAGCCCGGCCAGGCGGGCACCGCCCGCTTCACCATCGATCCGCGACTGATGAGCCAAGTATGGCGCGACGGCACGCGGCGCATCCTTCCGGGCACCTACAAGCTCTATATCGGCGGTGGCCAGCCGGGTGACGGGGCGGGCCAGTGGACGCAGTTCACCGTGACCGGCCAGGCACAGGACCTGCCCAAGTGACGCCCACCCGTCGTGAACTGATCGCCGGGGGTGCGGCGCTGGCCGCCGCCCCGGCCTTCGCCGCCGCACCCGGCTTCGTGAGCAAGCGCCCGGCCGTCGCCGACCGCCGTTTCGTATCGAAAGCGGTCGAGGCGGAGATTACCCGCATCTCGAAGATGATCGCCGATCCCGAACTCCGCTGGATGTTCGGGAACTGCTATCCCAACACGCTCGACACCACGGTGCTGTCGCTCGGCGAGGTGGGCGGCAAGCCCGACGCCTTCGTCATCACCGGCGACATCCCCTGCCTGTGGCTGCGGGATTCGGCGGCGCAGTTGCGGCCCTATCTGCACCTCGTGAAGCGCGATCCGGCTCTGGGGCGGCTGTTCCGGGGGCTGATCGGGCGACAGGCACGATCGATCCTGATCGACCCCTACGCCAACGCCTTCATGCAGGACCCGACCGCCCGGACGAACCTGAGCTGGGCGCTGAAGGACGATACCGACATGAAGCCCGGCGTCGCCGAGCGGAAGTGGGAGATCGACTCGCTCTGCTATGCGATCCGGCTGGCATATGGCTATTGGCGCGAGACGGGCGACACCACGCCGTTCGATGCCGAGTGGAAAACCTCCGCACGGCTGATCGTGAAGACCTTCCGCGAGCAGCAGCGCAAGGACGGCCCTGGCCCCTATCGCTTCCGCCGCTCCGCGCCCGAGCCGACCGAGACGTTGTATCGCGGCACCGGTCTGCGCACACGGCCGAACGGCATGATCCATTCGGGTTTCCGCCCCTCGGACGATGCCTGTCTCTATGGCCAGTTCATCCCCGCCAACCTGTTCGCGATGACCACGCTGCGCGAGCTGGCCGCCCTGTCGAACGCGGTGGGTGAGGCCGCGCTGGCGCAGGACGCCACCGCCCTCGCCGCCGAGGTCGAGGCCGCGCTCAGGCAGTTCGGCACGATGACGCTGCCCGGCGGCGAGCGGGTATGGGCCTATGAGGTCGATGGCTTTGGCAACACCGTCTTCATGGACGACGCCAATGTGCCGTCGCTGTCGGGCCTCGCCTATCTGGGCTGCGTCGACGCGGCCGATCCGCTGTGGCAGCGCACCGTCGCGGCCTGCTGGAGCCGGAACAATCCCTGGTATTTCGAGGGGCGCGCGATCAGCGGCATCGGTGGTCCGCATACCGGGCCGGGCCAGGTCTGGCCGATGTCGGTCATCACCCGTGCGCTGACCTCGACCGACCCTGCGCTGCTACGCGCCAGCCTGGCGATGATCCGTGGATCGCATGGCGGTACGGGCTTCATTCACGAAGGGGTCGATATCGACGATCCCACCAAGTTCACGCGCGACTGGTTCGCCTGGGCCAATGGCCTGTTCGGCGAGCTGGTCGTCCATGTCGCGGCCACCAGGCCGGAAGTTCTGCGGGAGACGTTTGCATGATCCTGAGCCGCCGCTCGCTCCTCGCCGGAACCGCGCTCGCCACCCTGCCGCTCGATAGGCTTGCCGCTCGCGTGGTCACCCCGCCGGTTCTACCGAACCTGTTCATCGGAACGGGTGGCGACGGCCACACCTATCCCGGCGCGGTCATGCCCTTCGGCATGGTGCAGCTGAGCCCCGATACCGATGTCGAACGCTGGGACACCTGCTCGGGTTATCATCACGGCGATGGCTCGATCATGGGGTTCAGCCATACGCACCTGTCGGGGACCGGCATCGGCGACATGCTCGACGTGCTGGTCGTGCCGACGCGCGGGGCGTTGAAGCTGACGCCGGGGCCGCTCGCCAACCCCGATGAAGGCTATCGCCAGCGTTATTCCGAAGAACAGGCGCAGCCCGGCTATTACCGCGTCAAGCTGGAGTCCGGCGTCCTTGCCGAGCTGACCGTGACCGAGCGGACCGGCTGGCACCGCTATACCTATCCAAAGGGTCCGGGGCATGTGCTGGTCGACCTGTCGCACCTCGTCCTCGACAAGAGCGACGCCAAGGCGCTGATCACCGATGCCGAACTGACCATCGAGCCGGACGGCACGATCACCGGCACCCGCCGCGTATTCCGCTGGGCGAAGGGGCGGCGCATCTTCTTTGCGATGCAACTGTCGAAGAAACCCAGCCGCATCCAGCTTTACGGCGACGGCGATGCGCCCGCGAACGGCACCTCCGTGAAGGGCAACCGCCTGAAGGCCGCCCTGTTCTTCGACGAACTCGGCGATGCGCCGCTATTGGTCCGCTGCGGTATCTCGGCGGTCGATGTCGCGGGGGCGAAGGCCAACCTCGCCGCCGAAGCCAAGCATTGGGACTTCGACCGCACCCGTCGGGCCGCGATGGATCGCTGGGCGGCGGTCAGCGGGGGCATCCGCGTCGAGGGCGGCACCACCGACCAGCGGGTCATCATGGCGTCGGCCAATTATCACACGCTGATCGCGCCGACGCTCTTCTCCGACGTGGACGGCCGCTATGTCGGGCTGGACGGACAGGTGCACACGGCCCCCGCCGGGCAGTTCGCCTACAGCACCTATTCCACCTGGGACACGTACCGCGCACTTCACCCCTGGCTGATCCTGACCCAGCCCACCCAGGCCAGGAAGCTGATCGAGGACGTGATCCGCCAGACGCAGCAGAGCGTTTACGGCCCGCCGGTCTGGACGCTGCAGGGCAAGGAGACCGGCATCATGATCGGCTGGCACGGCACGCCGATCATGGCCGAGGCGATGGTGAAGGGCATTCCCGCCGATTACGCCGCCGCCTGGCCCGGCATCGCCAAGCGCAGCTTCGACTTCTCCGCGCCCGACCTGGACAATAGCAAGGGCCGCGACCTGTACGACGCCAAGGGCTATGTCCCCGCCGACAAATGGTTCGAAAGCGTCAGCCGGACCCAGGAATATGCCTATGACGACTGGGCCGCGTCGCATATCGCGCGTCGTGTCGGCCAGACGGCGGAGGCCGACCGCCTGCTCAAGCGCTCCGGCAACTGGCGCAACGTCATCGACCCCACGATCAATTTCGCCCGCCCGCGCTTCGACGACGGCAGCTGGTGGAAGGATTACGATCCCATCCAGCTCGGCCACATGCCCAAGCCCTGGTGGCGCGACTATACCGAGGCGAATGGCTGGCAGGCGACCTTCCTCAACCAGCACGACGTGTACGGCCTGATCCGCCACATGGGCGGCGATGCGAAGTTCGAGGCCAAGCTCGACGGCCTGTTCAACGCGCCCTCGACCCTGCCGAAGAACGCGCCGCCCGACATTTCCGGTCTGGTCGGCCAGTACGCGCATGGCAACGAGCCCGACCAGCATGTCGCCTATCTCTACGCCTATGTCGGCGCGCCGTGGAAGACGCAGGCCATGGTCCGCCGCCTGCTGACCGAGATGTACAAGAACGCCCCCGACGGCATCATCGGCAATGATGACTGCGGCCAGATGAGCGCGTGGTTCCTGTTCTCGTCGCTCGGCTTCTATCCGGTCGATCCGGTCAGCGGCGCGTACGTCTTCGGCAGTCCGCTGTTCGAGCGTGCGCAGGTGACGGTCGGCGGCAACAGGACGCTGGTCGTGGAGGCGAAGGGCAATCGCCCCGACACGCCCTATGTCCAGTCGGTGACATGGAACGGTCGCCCCTGGACGAAGAGCTGGATCGACCATGCCACCCTGTCCAAGGGCGGCACCCTGTCCTTTACCATGGGCGCGAAGCCCAATCCCGCCTTTGGCCGCGATCCCAAGGATCGACCGCCGTCCTTCGACCACCAACTCGCCTGATCCCTCCCGGAGCCGCATTGCAGATGACCGATTTCTCCCGCCGCGCCGTCCTCGCCTCCGGGCTGGTCGCCTCCGCCGCACCCGCCTTCGCGCAAAAGGGGGCGGGTGCGCCCGCACCTTATGGCGCAGTCCCCTCGGCGCGGCAGTGGCGCTGGCACCAGCGCGAACAATATGCCTTCATCCACTTCGCGATGAACACCTTCACCGACAAGGAATGGGGTTATGGCGACGAAGACCCCAGGACCTTCAACCCCAGCGACTTCAACGCCGACCAGATCGTCGGCGCGGCCAAGGCGGGGAACCTGAAGGGCATCATCCTGACGGCGAAGCATCATGATGGCTTCTGCCTGTGGCCGACCAAGCTGACCGAACACTGCATCCGCAACTCGCCGTACAAGGACGGCAAGGGCGATATCGTCCGCGAGATGTCGGACGCCTGCAAGCGCGCCGGGCTCGCCTTCGGCATCTATCTCTCGCCCTGGGACCGCAACCGCGCGGATTATGCCCGCCCGTCCTACGTGGACTATTTCCGCAAGCAGGTGGTCGAGCTCTGCACCGGTTATGGCGAGCTGTTCGAATTCTGGTTCGACGGGGCCAATGGCGGCGACGGCTATTATGGCGGGGCGCGCGAGACGCGGCAGATCGATGCGCCGAAATACTACAACTGGCCCTCGATCATCGCGCTGGTGCACCAGCATCAGCCCATGGCCTGCACCTTCGATCCGCTGGGCGCGGACATTCGCTGGGTCGGCAATGAGGACGGTGTGGCGGGTGATCCCTGCTGGCCGACCATGCCGAACCACCCCTATGTCCAGTCGGAGGGCAATTCGGGCGTGCGCGGCGGCGCTTTGTGGTGGCCCGCCGAGACCAACACCTCGATCCGGCCCGGCTGGTTCTATCACGCGGACGAGGACTCCAAGGTCCGCTCGCCGGAGAATCTGGTCGGCTATTTCGACACCTCGGTCGCGCGCGGCACCAATATGAACCTGAACCTGCCGCCCGACCGGCGCGGGCGGATTCCCGATCAGGACGTGAAGATCCTGAAGAGCTTCGGCGACGCGATCCGCGCCAGCTTCGCAACCGACCTGGCCAAGGGCGCGGTGGCCCATGCCAGCCATGTGCGCGGCAAAGGCTTTGAGGCCGCAAAGGTGCTGGACGGCCAGCGCGACACCTATTGGTCCGCGCCGGACGGGGTGACCACGCCCAGCCTGACGCTCGACCTGCCGCCGGGCCGCAGTTTCGACCTGATCCGCATCCGCGAATACCTCCCGCTCGGCGTCCGCGTCACGCGCTTCGCCGTCGACGCCGAAGTGAACGGCGCCTGGCAGCAACTCGCCGAGCATGAATGCATCAGCGCGCAGCGGATCATCCGCCTGCCCAGGCCCGTCACCGCGCGTCGCGTTCGCCTGCGCATCGTCGACGCACCGGTTTGCCCGGCGATCAGCGAGATGTCGCTGTTCAAGAGCGTCGCGCCGGTCCCCGTCCCCGCCATCGTGTCGAGTGACCCGACCGTCCTGGCGACGACCGACTGGACCATCGTCTCGGCGACCGCACCGGGGGCCGAAAAGCTGCTCGACAACGACGCCAAGACCATCTGGACCCAGGCGGCGCCGACCCCCGGCAAGCCCGCCAGCGTCACGGTCGACATGGGCCAGGTCCGCGACGTCGCGGGCTTCAGCCTGACGCCCTCGCGCCAGGTGATGGTCGATGCCGCCCCCCCGCGCGGCTATGTCGCAGAGACCAGCGTTGACGGCAAGAGCTGGACCCCGGCGGGCACGGGCGAATTCTCGAACATCGCCTATGCGCTGTCGACCCAGCGCCTGCCCTTCACCAGCGTCCGGCCGGTCCGCTATCTGCGGCTGACCTTCGCCGAAATGTCGAAGCCCGCCGCCAAGCTGGCGATCGCCGGGATCGGCGGCTTCACCAGGCGGTGACGGCGTGGCCGCTCACCACCCCATCCGCAGGGACAGGGTGGCGAGCGGCACGACCCGGTCGGTCGTCGCGTCCGGGGCTTCGGCCGCAGCCAGGGCACCGTCGCGGATCAAGGCCAGTATCTCGGCACGCAGCGTCGCCTTCGCGCCGCCCAGCCGGAGCGGCTGCGACAGCGCCATGCCGACGCTGCCATAGGCGCGGTCGCCCGATCCTGGTCCGTAAAAGCCGTCCCATCCCATGCCCAGCGCCAGCGGCAGCGACAGCTTCGCCGCCCCTTCGCCCTTCCCCAGCGCCTGCGACGGCGACAGGCTGGCCAAGGTAAAGACGCCGCCATCGCCCTGCGTCCGCCGGGTGATGGCGACATTGGGGCCCAGCTCGCCCAGCACGTCCTTGCCGGTCCAGGCGACCGAAACGCTGGCTTCCTGCGTCGTCGGATCGATGCCGTTGGGACTGGTCTTGACCGTATAGGCCAGCGCCGCCGTCAGCCCCTCCACCGGCCGCCAGGCGAGCGCCGCGATATTGTTGCTCTCGTAAAAGGCGCGCGGTGCGGCGCGTTCCTCGACCGAGGGGCCGTGGAAGCCGTTGGAGCTTTGCGCCGTCAGGAACCACCGCCCGCGCCCGCCCGCATCGCGGTCGAGCACCACCGCAAGCCCGATCGCGACATGGACCGGCACCCGGTTCAGTCCCGGACCGTCCGCGTCATAAACCGCCCGCGCATAATCGCCGTTGCGCACGTCGAGCGTCAATATGGGGTGCACCATGCCCTTGCCGACCGATACCGAGGACAGCGTCGCATCCTCGGTATCGACCAGCGGCACGCTCTGGCTCCAGACGGGCGTGGCCACGCATAATGCGGCGGCAGCCGCCGCCAATCGGATGGTCATCAGGCGCGGCGGACGAGCCAGACGGTATCACCCGCGTCATCGACCACGAACATCGCGCCGTCGGTGCGAGTCTGGATGCTGACCGGCCGACCGAACACCTCGCGCTTCTTGGCATCGGCGACGAAGCCGGTCAGGAAGGGCTGCGGCGCGGCGGTGGGGCGTCCCTGTGCAAAGGGCACGACCAGCACGTCATAGCCGTTCAGGCTCGACCGGTTCCACGACCCGTGCCGCGCGACATAGGCATATTGGCTGTCGGCGGGCGTCCCCTTGGCAAAGGCCAGCCCCAGTGCGGCGGTATGGGCACCGACCGCGACATCGGGCAACAGCGTCGTCGCCAGCAGATCGCGCCGGTTGTTGGCGTGGCGCGGATCCTGCCTGCCATAATAGCTATAGGGCCAGCCATAAAAGCCGCCTTCGCGCACCCCGACCAGATAGTCGGGCGAGATGTCGTCGCCCAGATGGTCGCGCTCGTTGACCGCCGTCCACAGCGTGCCCGACCCCGGCGCCCAGTCCATGCCCACCGGGTTGCGCAGGCCCGAGGCGTAAAGCCGCTCGCGCCCGCTCGCCAGATCGACCGCCAGAATCGCCGCGCGCCGCTTTTCCTCGTCCATCCCGTTCTCGGCAACGTTGGATGCCGAGCCGACCGAGACATACAGCGTCCGGCCATCGGGCGAGAGTAGCAGGTTGCGGGTCCAGTGATTGTTGTAACCGCCAGCGGGCAAGGACACGACCGTGCGTGGCGTCCCCGCGATCTGCGTTTCGCCGGGGCGATAGGGGAAGCTCAGGACCGCATCGGTGTTGGCGACGTACAGCCGCCCATCGGCATATTGCATCCCGAACGGCTGGTTCAGCCCCTCGCGCAGGACATGGCGCTGTTCGGCGATCCCGTCGCCGTCCGCGTCGCGCAACAGGGTCAGGCGATTGGCGGAAAAGCCATAGCCGCGCGCCATATGCCGGGCGCGGGCCTGTTCGGGCTCGACATCGGGCTTCAACTGCGTCCGTGCCTCGGCCACGATCACATCGCCATTGGGCAGGATCAGCGCCTGACGCGGATGGTCGAGTCCACCGGCGAACTTCGTCACCTGCCACCCGCGCGGCGCGACCGGGGTACGCCCCTCGGGCCAGCCGATCGTCTTGGGGTAGACCATCGCCGACTCGGTCGCGAAGGGGGCATCCGTCTCGGTCAGGCCCAGGATCGGGCGGTCTGCGCCGGGCGCTTTTTCGAGCGGTCGTCCGTTCTGCGCCTGCGCCGCCACCGCGACCGTCGCCAATGCCACTGCGCACGCTATTCGGCGCGCCTTTTGCCGATCCGTCATGACATCTCCATCATCCGTCGATGCCAGCCAAAAGCACGACGCGGCGCAAGGGCTCCGTCATGATGAAAATAAATTCATGTTTGTCGCTTATGCGAATTATGATGCATTGCAGCATTTCCGCATGACCTTCATTTCGGGGAGTCGTTGCCATGATCGATGCCGTCGCGCATTCCCGTCCGCGTGTCGCCCTCGCGCTCCAGGGCGGCGGCGCGCATGGTGCCTATGGCTGGGGCGTGATCGAGCGCCTGCTGGACGAGGATATCGCGCTGGTCGGCGTCAGCGGTGCGAGCGCCGGGGCGATGAATGGTGCGGCGCTCGTCTCGGGCTATGCCGCAAACGAGGTGGCGGGCGCGCGGGCGACCCTGGAGCGACTTTGGGATCGCGTCGCGGATGCCTCTCCACTGGCGCCGCTCGATGTCGGGGCGCTGGGTGGTCCCTTTTACGAATCGCTGCTGCGTCGCTCGCTGGAGCTCGCCAAGCTGTCCAGCCGCTATGTCGCGCCGTTCCTGCCGGGCGTCCGCGACATGAGCGCGCTGCGCCGCGCGGTGGAGGACAGCATCGACCTAGACCTTCTGGCGCGCCAGACGACCTTGCCGCTGTTCGTGGCGGCGACGCATATCGCCTCCGGCTCGGCACGACTGTTCACCGGCAGCGATGTGACGCTCGACGCGTTGATGGCCTCCGCCTGCCTGCCCGAACTGTTCGCGGCGGTGGAGATCGGGGGTGAGCAATATTGGGACGGCGGCTTTACCGCCAACCCCGCGCTCGAGCCGCTCTTGTCCGAGGCGATCGGCGCGACCGACATGCTGATCGTGCAGATCACCCCCTTTACCGTCGAGGAGATCGGCGGGTCGGTCGGCGATGTGATGCGGCGGGTGAGCGACATCAGCTTCAACGCCTGCCTGCGTCGCGACCTGCGCGCGCTGAGCGAGGTGCAGGACGTGGCGCGCGCCGAAAGCTCGGGCGATCCCCGGATGCGGGCGGTCGCGCGGGTGAACCTCCACCTCCTGTCGCCACCGCCCGAACTGGCAGGTCGGTCGGGGACGAGCAAGGTCGACACCCGCTGGTCGGTGCTTCAGGACCTGCGCGCGATGGGCCGTGCCCAGGCCGAACAATGGCTGGCGACGAACCGCGACGCGCTGGGCCAAAGGTCCAGCTTTGCCGGTCTGCCCGAGGAGGAGTGGCGCGAGTGACGTAGCCTTCCGGGCATTTCGACGTTTTGGCCGGACGGGGCGGAACGCTGTCGCAGGTCGCCTGTTGAACGCGCGAGCCGGGGCGGGCGAACCACGAATTCTTGGACAGGAGCACGACCCCGCATGGCCGCATTCGATGGCAAGATCGTAATCGTCACCGGCGCCGCTTCCGGCATCGGTGAGGGTGTTGCCCGCCGCTTCGCCGCCGATGGCGCGACTTTGGTGCTGGGTGACACCGACCGCGACGCATTGAAGAAACTGGCCGACGATCTGGCCCCCGCCACCGTCGCCGTGCAGGAAAGCGACGTGTCGCGAATGGCCGATTGCGAGGCGCTGGTCGCGCTGGCGATCGAGCGGTTCGGCCGGATCGACGTGCTGGTCAGCAATGCCGGGGTCGACCATCTCGGCAAGCTGGACGAAGGTGACTTCTCGGCCTTTGCCAAGGTCATCGAAACCGATCTGTACGGCGTCGTCCAGATGGCACGCGCCGCCATCGCGCATCTGCGCACGTCGAAGGGCTGCATCATCAACATGTCGTCGGTATCCGGCCTGGGCGGCGATTGGAACCACAGCTTCTATTGCGCGGCCAAGGGTGCGGTGACCAATTTCACCCGTGCGCTGGCGATGGACGAAGCAGCGAACGGCGTGCGCGTCAACGCGGTCAATCCGTCGCTGACCTATACCGCGCTGACCGCTGGCATGAAGGAACAGCCCGAGCTGATCGCCAAATTCGAGGAGCGCATCCCGATGGGGCGCGGCGCCCAGCCCGAGGATGTCGCGGGCGTGGTCGCCTTTCTTGCCGGCGAGGATGCGCGTTTCGTCACCGGCGTGAACCTGCCCGTCGATGGTGGCCTCAGCGCATCGAACGGCCAGCCTCCGCTTAGCTGATCAGAATTGATGAAGATCAAGATTGGGGCCGGATATGGGCTGGCTCCAATCTTTCCACCGCGCCCTTGGACCCAATCAATATTAATAACGTTGTCGTTCCCATAACGAAAGGGGCGACTTTGTTCATTCTGCATCTGGCACTTGGCGGCTGCCTGAAATCCCCACCCGTGCACTACGGGATCACCGCCGACACGGGCGGACATATCGCCTATATTCTTGATGCAGCACAAGCGCAGGCCGCTAATATTGACGTGGATCAAGTGTCCATCGTCACGCGACTGTTCGAGGGAGCGGGGCTTTCGCTGGATCACGCCCGCCCCAGCGAGCGGCTGTCCGACACGCTGACTATCGACCGTATCGCCACCGACGATCGCCGCTATCTGGAAAAGGAAGCGCTGGCGGACGACCTGTCCGCCTTTACCGAGGCGTTCTGCGCGCATCTGGCCCGTCTGAGCCGCCTGCCCGACGTCATCCACGCCCATTTCTCCGATGCCGCAGCGGTCGCCGCCGAGGCACGTCGACGCTTTGCCATTCCCTTCGTCTATACGCCCCATGCGCTGGGCATCGACAAGCGCCAGCATCACGGCGCCTCGCCCGCGCTGGAAGGGCGGATCGCCGCCGAGCGCGAGGCGATCGAAAGAGCCGATGCCCTGATCGTATCGACGCAGGACGAGGCCGAGCGTCAGGTCCATGGCTATGACGTGTCGGTCGCAGGCCGCATCCACCGGATCGCACCCGGCGTACCCAGCCGCGATGCAAGCCCCGCGCGACGCGCCACGCTCGCCGATCGGCTTGGCGAATGGGTGACCGACGATACCAAGCCGCTGCTGCTCGCCATCGCCCGGCCGGTGCCGAAGAAGAATCTAGGGGCACTAGCGCGTGCCTATGCCGCCTCGCCTGCGCTCCAGGAAGCGGCCAATCTGGTCATCCTGGCCGGTCAGCATGACGGGCCAGGATCGCCCGAGGAACATGAGGTGCTGGCCGAACTCCAGGCACTCGCACAAAGCCCGGGCTTGCGTGGCCGCTTCGTCCTGCCGCCCGATCATGACGGCCATGACGTCGCCGCGCTGTATGACCGGGCGGCAAAGGGCGGCGTGTTCGTCAACGCCGCGCTTCACGAGCCTTTCGGCCTGACGCTGATCGAGGCCGCCGCCGCCGGGGTGCCGGTGGTCGCGACCCGCCACGGTGGGCCGAGCGAGATCGTCGGCGCGCTCGACCATGGCCTGCTGGTCGAGCCACGGGACGAAGATGCCATCGCGAAGGCGTGTCTGGCCATCCTGTCCGACCCGGCGCGCCATGCGCGCATGAGCATGGCCGGGCGCGAAGGATCGGCACGGTACGACTGGCATCGCTATGCGGCGGAATCGGTGGCGCTCTATGCCCGGCTGCCGCGCGCGCCGGGGCTGCTGGCCAGCGATATCGACCATACGCTGACCGGCTGTCGCGCCGGTGCCTATGCCTTCGCGCAGTGGCGCCAGAACAGCGATCTGCCCTTCGTCGTCGCGACCGGGCGCTGTTTCTCGATGGCGCGCGCCATCCTGTCGCAATGGGGGCTGCCCGAACCCGATGCCTTCATTACCGATGTCGGCACCCGCATCATGTTGAAAAGCCAGCGCGGATGGCAGGAATGCCCGGACTTCTCCGCCCGGTTGAATCAGGACTGGAACCGCAAGGCCGTGGTCGCCGCGCTCAAGCCGCTCCGCCTGCGTCCGCAGCCCCGCGATACGGCGGGCCCGCACAAGGTCAGCTATTTCGGCACTGCCGAGGATGCCGCGCGCGTCCGTGAGACGCTGGCCGAACTGGGATTGTCCGCCAAGACCGTCTTTTCGCACGGACGGCTGATCGACGTGCTCGCGCCGCTGGGTGGCAAGGCGGCGGCGGTGGCCGCCTATGCGCGGCGGTTGAACCTGCCGATGGGGGCCTGCATCGCCGCCGGGGACAGCGGCAACGATACCGATATGCTGGAAGGCTGCGGCCATGCCATCGTGGTGGGCAACGCCAGCGACGAACTCGACAGCCTGCCGGTCCGCGACGGCCTGATGCGGGTGGCGGGCAATCACGCCAATGGCGTATTGGAAGGTCTCGACCGGCTGGGCCTGACCCATCCTGCGCCCGTTCATGCGAGCGCGGCATGAGCCGTCCCTTCGGCTATTTCGTCCATCATCAGGGGCGTGGCCATGCCGAGCGCTGCGCCGCGATTCTAAACGCCCTGCCGTCCGAGCGCCCGGTCACCATCTTCTGCGCGCGCGACGACATTTTTCCCACCCTGCCGCCCCATGTCGAACTGATCGTCATCCCCTCCCTGTTCGAGCCGACGGGGCTAGAGTCGGGTGCTATGGACGCGGTGCCGACACCCGACACGCTGCACTGCGCGCCGCTCGGCTGGCCCGGCATCCGCCATGCGATGGCGACAATCGCGGGCTGGTTCGACAGCGCGAACCCCGCGCTGATGATCTGCGACGTGTCGGCCGAGATCGCGCAGCTGGCACGCATCTGCTCGGTGCCGCACGTGAAGATCCTGCAGCATGGCGACCGCACCGATCCCGGCCACCGCGCCGCCTTTGACGGTGCCGCCGGGCTGCTCGCCGCGTTCGACGAAGGCCTGGCCCAGCCCGAATGGGACGCCACCATGCGCGCGAAAACCTGTTTCGCGGGCGGCCTGGGCGTCGATACCCGCGTGCCCGAGCGCGAACTGGCGCGGCAGCGTATCGGCGTCGGCGCGGACGAGGAGATGATCCTGGTTCTGTCGGGCGGCGGCGGCGGCGGCTTTGCCCAGGCGCCGCTCGGCGTCGGCGCGCGCAGTCGCCCCGCCGCCCGCTGGATCACGATCGGCCCCATCGTGCGCGACTGGCATGCGACCGAGCCCGGCAATATCGAGCATCGCGGCTGGGTCGATAACGCCGCCGACCATGTCGCGGCCGCCGACCTGGTCATCGCATCGACTGGCAACACCACCTGCCAGCAGATCCTGGCCGCCGCCCGGCCCTGGCTCGCCATCCCCGAATGGCGCTATTTCGACGAGCAACACCGCAAGGCCGAGGCGCTGGCCGCCGCCGGGGTCGCCTGTATCCGCCCGCATTTGCCGTCCTCGGCCCAGGCCTGGACCGCCGCGCTGGCCGAAACCCGTGGCCAGCATCGTCCCGCCGTCCAGCGCGCGATGATCGCCGACGCGCCCGCGCAACGCGCCGCAGACTGGCTGGAGGCGCTGGCGACACGCCTCTGGCCGGTCGAGAAACCCCTTCCCTCCCTGTCCCAATCCACCGGAGCCTCTTCATGATCTCGGTCGTCACGCTCGCCGGGGGCCGCCCCGATCATCTGCGCAACATCGTCCTCGGCCTGTCGCGCCAGACCATGATGCCTGCCGAGCTGATCGTCGCGGTCATCCAGGACACCCCCTATGACTTGCCGGAGGCACCCTTCCCCATCCGCCAGATGATGGTGTCGGGCCCGCGCCTGCCCCTGGCCACCGCCCGCAATGCCGCGGCCAAGGCGGCGGCGGGCGACAAGCTGGTCTTTCTCGACATGGACTGCATCCCGACGCCTGAGCTGCTGGCCGACTATGACCGCAGCCTCGCGCAAGAGGACGGGCTGTTGATGGGCGAGGTGTTGTACCTGCCCGGCGGCGCGACGAAGGGTGACTGGACGTACGAGGATTTCGCGGCCGTCGCGGTCCGCCACTCGGACCGGCGCGGGCCGCCGCCGCAGGGCATCGAGCGGTGCGAGGATTATCGCTGCTTCTGGTCGCTGAACTTCGCGATGCGCCGCGACACCTTCCTGGCGACCGGCGGCTTCGACGAACGCTATGCGGGTTATGGCGGCGAGGATACCGATTTCGGCAAGCTGATCGACCAGGCGGGCGTGCCCATCGCCTGGATCAAGGGCGGCCTGGCCTATCACCAATATCACCCCCACCATATGCCGCCGGTCCATCATATCGACAGCGTGGTGCGCAATGCCGAACTGTTCGAGGCGAAATGGGGATATCGGACCATGGGCCACTGGCTGCACGCCTTCCGCCTGATGGGCCTGATCGACGACACGCCCGGCCGCCCGATCCGTATTCTGCGACGTCCGGATGACGACGATCTGGCCCTGACCGGGCAGCAGAGCCACCAGCCCTATGCCAACACCGCCAGCGTCATCCGCGTTCTGGAGGAGCGCGCGGCGAGCGCCCAGGTCGCGGCATGAGGATCGCCCTGCTGGCGCATGTCCGCCAGCCGATCCGCCAGCCCTTTCTGGGCGGGATGGAAGCGCATGGCTGGTATCTGGCCGAGGGGCTGGCGGCGCGTGGGCATGACGTCGTGCTGTTCGCCAGCGGCGACAGCGACCCGCGCTTCACGCTCGATCCGGTCCTGCCGATCCATTACGAGGCGGTGTTCCCCTGGGCCGAGCATCGCGGCAAGCCCGAGCTGATCGCGCATGTCGATGCGGGCTATGCCGCGGCGTGCGACCGGATCGCGCGCGGCGGGTTCGACGTGCTGCACAATAACAGCCTGCACCGCTTTCCGCTGGAGCAGGCGCGCACCGCACGCACGCCCACCGTCACCTCGTTGCACGTGCCCCCCTATGACGCGCTCCATCATTTCGTGACGATCAGTCCCAGTCGGACGCACCGCCTGACCGTCACCTCGGCCCGTCAGTTGTCGGCGTGGTGGCCCAGCGGCGCGCCGCCCGAGGCATCGGTACTGCACAATGCCGTCGACCCGGCCGCCTGGCCCTATGTCGCCACCGGCAATGGCGAGGCGGTGTGGTGCGGACGGATCACACCCAATAAGGGGCCGCATCTGGCGATCCAGGCGGCACGACTGGCCGGTGTTCCGCTGACCCTGTTCGGCGCGATCGAGGACCCGGACTTTCACGCCGCCGAAGTCGCCCCCCTGCTGGGCGGCAGTATCCGCTATGGCGGGCATCTGGACGGCGCGAACCTGGCGCGTGAGCTGGGCAAGGCATCGGTCTTCGTCTTCACCCCCTGTTGGGACGAACCCTTCGGACTGGTCGCGATCGAGGCCATGGCATGTGGCCTGCCCGTCGCGGCCTTCGACCAGGGAGCAGCGAGCGAGGTCGTCGACGAGGCGGGATGCGTTGCCCCCGCCATGGACGTGCCCGCGCTGGCGCAGGCGATCACCCAGGCGATGACGATCCCGCGCCAGGTGCCCCGGCAGCGGGTGGAGACGCATTTCGCCCGCGACCTGTGGCTCGACCGGTGCGAGGCGCTTTATGCCGAAGCCCGTGCGGGTCTGACGAGCACGCTGGCCGCGTGAGCATCGATACGATCGCCCGGCAGCGCGCCGCGCTGACCGACCTCTATCGCCGCCATGTTCGTCCCGGCGAGCCCTATGCGCTGGTCGACTTTCCCGACCATGCCAATGTCGGCGACAGTGCCATCTGGCTGGGCGAGATCGCGCTGCTCCGGGATGTCGGTGCTGGCGATCCCGCCTATGTTTCGCGCTGGGACAATTTCGACGAAGCCACCTTGCGCGCCGCCTGCCCCACCGGTCCGATCCTGATCCATGGCGGCGGCAATCTGGGCGACATCTGGCTGCATCACCAGCGGTTTCGCGAGGATCTGCTGACCCGCTTCCACGATCGCACGATCGTCCAGCTGCCGCAGTCGATCCATTTTCGCGATCCCGCCAACCTGTCGCGCTTTGCCCGCATCGTAGGCGCGCATCCCGATTTTCACCTCTACGTCCGGGACCGGTCCAGCCTGATGCTGGCGGGACACCATCTCGGATGCCCCGTCACGTTGGCACCGGACTCGGCGTTCGGGCTGGGCGCGTTGGCCCGGCCGATCGGGCCGGATCACCCGCTGCTCCTGCTGCTCCGTACCGATACCGAGCGGGCAGACCGCGATGACACGCCCCTGGTCGAGATATCGGGGGCGATCGCGCACGACTGGCTGGAGGAGCCGCCCGTGACGCAGCGCGATCCCACGGCACGCGCACAGGTCCGGGTCGAACGCGGCCTGCGCCTGTTGTCGCGCGGCGAGCGGGTCGTGACCGACCGACTGCACGGCCATATCCTGAGCCTGTTGCTGGGCATCCCGCATGTCGTCCTGGACAACGACTATGGAAAGGTGGGCGCCTATGTCGCCGCCTGGACGCGAGACGATCCGTGCGTGGCCCAGGCTTCGTCATCGACGGAGGCAGCGGCGATGGTGGCGGGATGATCGACATCAGCCTGCTGATCTGCACCCGCAATCGCAGCCGCAGCCTGGGCGCGACGCTGGAATCGGTCGCCGCGGCCGCCCATCGGGCAAGTCCAGGCGGGATCGAGCTGGTCCTGGTCGACAACGGCTCGACCGATGGCACGGCCGCGATCGTCCGCCACTGGGCGACCGAGCGGTCTTTCACCGTCCGGCTGTTGACCGAGCCGCAGCCCGGCCTTGCCCGTGCGCGCAACCGGGCGCTTCATGCGGCACGGGGGCGCATCATTGCGATGACCGATGACGACTGCGTCATGCATCCCGACTATTTCGGGCGGCTGGCGGAGGCCTTCTCGGCCCGTTCGGGCCCGGTCATCATCGGCGGCCGCATCCTGCTGGGGAACACGGCCGACCTGCCGGTGACGGTCAAGCTGGAGGATCACCCGATGATCGCCGCCCCCGATCAGTTTCCCGGTGGCTTCGTCATGGGCGCAAACCTGGCGATGACCACCGATGTGCGCGCCATGGTGGGCCCGTTCGACGAGCGTTTCGGGGCGGGCGCGCCATTCCATGCGGCGGAGGATACCGACTTCCTGCTGCGCGCCCAGGCGCTGGGCATCGCGCTCCATTACGATCCCGGCTTCGTCGTCGACCATCACCATGGCCGCCGCCAGACGCAGGAGGCGATCGCGCTGCTCGCGGGCTATGGCTTTGGCGACGGGGCGCTTTACGCCAAGTATCTCCGCTCCGATCCGCGCGCAGTGCGGTGGCTGCGGCAGGACCTGAACCATCTCGGCACGCGGATCACCGGGCCGGTGGCGGGCATCGGGCATTTCCACGCCTTTCGGCTGCGCCATGTCCTGCGCGGACTGGCCGCTTACGGCGTCCACGCGCTCAGAAATCGGCGCTGAACCGCAATCCCACCGTTCGCGGCCGCACCGGCGTCGAGACGTTGCGTCGTGCCAGCAGGAACGGATTGCCATAGGCAAACCGGTTGCCCCGCTCGTCGAGCAGATTGTCCAGCGTCGCGGCCAGCGCATAGCGCCCCGACCGGGCGGTCAGGCCCAGATTGGCGACGCCGTAACCACCCTGCCGCGCATCGAAGAAATCGCCGACCCCCAGCACCGAGGGACCGACAAAGGCCGCCTCCGCCTTGCCCGACAATATCCAGCGCGGTCCGACATGAACGTCACGCACGACGCCCAGTCGCGCCGACACGCTGGGCGTTTCGGGCAAGCGGCGGTTGCGCGCCCGGCTGAGCGCGGCGGTCGATCCCATCACCTCGTTGTCGGTCAGGAACACCGCCCCCGTCAGGTGCCAGTCGCGCCGTGGAACCCAGTCCGCCCAGCCTTCCAATGCGGTGATGCGGGCATCGCCGATATTGCTCGTCACCGGCTGGCCGGCACGGTTGAGCAGGTCGGCCTGGATCGCCGTCCAGCGTGCCCGCGACAGGCTGACCGAGGCGGACAGCCCGGTTTCCGTCCGGCGCAAATGGCGGATGCCGGCCTCGACCATGTGGATCGAGTCGGACTCGAAATTGGCCACCCGCCCGACCCCGGCGGCGACCGCCAGGCCGCCCGTGCGAAAGCCCGATTGATAGCGGCCGAACAGCGTCCAGTCGCCGCCCAGCTGCCACGACAGGCCGACCGTCGGGTCGACCCGGACGGTCGAGCGGCCGCGCACGAAGCTGGACGCGCGCGGCCGGATCGATGGCTCGCCATCGACCCGCGCCGCCGTCACGCGCCCGCCCAGCGTGACCCACAGGCGATCGGTCAGCGGATGCGTCGCCTCGGCAAAGACCGCGCCGCTGCGCGTGAGGTTGGTCACGCCGATGACCGGGCGAACGCCTTGCCGCCGGGTCAGCGAACGCGCCATAACCGACTGGTCGGATATCAGGTTGAGCCCGACGACCCAGGACCCGCCGCCGGACAGCCGACGCGACAGGCGGCTTTCGTGCGAGAACAACGTCTTTTCGCCGTCCAGTTGATAGCTTTGCTGCGCGCCCAGCACGCTGGCGTCGAACTCCTCGAACGCGGAGCTGCGAACATAGCCGGTGGCCGAGACGAATTGCAGCCCGCTCGCCCAGTTCTTCGACAGCACCAGGCGACCGAAGCGCATGTCGCTCCAGGAGGGTTGGGCCATTGCGGCACGGCTGATCAACACGTCCTCGTTCAGCACATATTGCGCGTCGCGTGCGACGATCGACTGGGCACCCCCGCCCAGCTCCATGTGCCAGCCATCGCCGACGTCCCAGCGCAGCGTACCGCGCAGGCCGCTGGTCAGCACGCGGTTGATGTCGTTCGTAGCCGTTCGGACATTGTCGATATAGCCGCCATCGACCACGTGATAGCCGACCAGCCGCACCCCCAGCGTGCCGGGCACCAGCACCTTGTTCGCGACCACCGCGACGTCGTTGCTGGGCGATCCCTGCCCGGTCAGCGCGCCGCCCCATTCGACGCGACCGCCATCGCGGTCCAGCGATACGGGGTTGGAGGTCAGGCGGATGATCCCGCCGATCGCCCCCGAACCGTGCAGCGCGCCCTGCGGCCCCTCCGCGATTTCGACCTCGCCGATATCGTACAGCTTCAGGCCCGGATCGGGCCCGGCAAAGGCGATCTGGACCTCGTCCAGATAGAGGCTGGCGGTGGACTCCGTCGCACCGTTGAAACTGCTGTCGGCGATGCCGCGAATGAACAGCTTGTTGCGCCCCGGCCCCAGCGCCGTCGTCTGGAGGATCGGCGTCTGCCCGGCCACGTCGCTCAGGTCGATCGAGCCACTGGGCAGCGCGACGCCGCGCCCGACGACGGAGACGCTGCCCGGATAGCGCGCCAGCTCGGTGCCCTGCTTGCTGGCGGTGACGATGATGTCCTGCGCATTGCCGCTCGGGGCGGGCGCCGCCGCGCGGGCGAGGATGCGGCGCGGCGGGGGCGGCACGATGCGGGGGGCGGGCACGACGCGAAAGCTGGTGTCGTCGATCGCGATTGCCCGGTAACCTGTGCCCCGCAACAGCTGCGCCAGCGCGCGCGCTGGCTTCGCCCGGGTCGATAAGGCTGGGGTTCGCACCCCGCGGAGGCGGGCGTCGGTGGTGACGACGGTAATGCCCCCCTGCCGCGCCAGTTCGCGCAGCGCCACATCCAGCGTGGCGGGGGCCAGGACGATGCGACGGGGCCCTCCAACCATGCTGGCCTGCGCATGAGCCGTGTCTGGCGCGAGGAGAGCAGGCACGAACAGAACGGCCGCGACCATCAGGCCGCGTTCAACGATCCTCGTTCGACGCCCGCAAAATCCATCTTCCACCGCTCTGGTGCCACTCCGCCCCGATCAACTTCGCGAGACGCGGAACGTCCTTGTCGGCATCGCCCGTCACGCGGACCAGACCGGTGATGCTGCGATCGACCAGTGGCCCCTCCACCGCGAGGCGCATGCCATAAGCGGATTGCAGTCGCGCCGCAATCGTTCCCACCGTCTCGCCGTCCAGATCGAGATAGCCCTCGCGCCAGCCGCCGACCAACGCGGGATCGACCGACACACGGGTCAGTTGGTGTCGCCCTTCATCCAGGCGAATGGCCTGTCCGGCGGTCAGCGCGATCCGCTGTCCCAGCGGCGCCAGCGACACCGCGCCTTCGGCCACCGCGACGTCCAGCCGCTGACCCAAGCGGCGCACATCAAAGACGGTGCCCATGTCGCGAATAGAGACAGCCCCCGACTGCAATTCGAACGGCGTGGCGGGATCGTGGCGTACACGGAACAGCGCCTGCCCCTGCTCCAGCGTCGCGGTGCGCGTGTCGTTGCGGTCGTAGCGCAGCCGCGACCCGCCCGACAGTTCGATCCGGGTGCCGTCGCTCAGCGCGATCTGGCGCGTCTCGCCCGGCCGGGTCTGTTCGATGCGGATGTCGGGGCGATAGCGCAGCGCGACAGGGCCAGCGACCAGCGCGACCGCTGCCGCCACGCCGCCCATCAGCCACCAGCGACCCCAACCGGCATTGTCGTTCGCGGCGGCAATTTCGACCTCGGCGATAGGCGCGGGCGTCGGGCCCTCCATCTCGACATGCTCCGGGGCGACCAGCAGCGCATCGGCCATCGCCACGGCGTCATAGGCGCGGGCATGCGCCGGGCTGTCCTCCAGCCACGTCGCAAAGGCATCCCATTCGGCCGCGCTCATGTCGCGTTGCCGTATGTGCCAATCGATCGCCTGTTCCTCCAGCGTCACGCGCCCACGCTCCCTTCGTCTTCATGACGACGCCGTCGCTCCCGATCCGCACCCTCGGCTTCACGATTTTCCTGCAAAAATTGATAGGCGCGGCGCAGCAGCTTTTCGACCGCACTGACCGTGACCCCCATATGCTCGGCAATGGCGCGCTGCGGCTGTTCCTCGAAACGGAACAGGGTGAAGGCCTCGCGCATCCGATCGGGCATCTGCGCGATCAGGGCCTGCGCGCGGGCCAGTTCGCTGCGGCCTAGCGCCACGCGTTCGGGATCGGCATATTCGCCCGAGATCGGCTGCACCTCTTCCCATGCGCCGTCGCGCGCGCCGCGCCGGGCGGCGGCGACGCGCCGGTCGGTCGCCAGGTTGGTCGCCATGCGGCAGAGAAAGGGAATGGGCTGGTCGATCCGGCTGGCGTCCAGGTCGGCGACGCGCATCCACAGGTCCTGAAGCGCATCCTCGGCATCCTCCGCCGAGCCGAGCCGGGCGACCAGCAGGCGACGCAGCAACGGCCGCGCCTCCATGAACCGGCCTTCCAGACCCTCGCTACCCAATCGGCCGCCCTCGCGTCAGGCGGCGAAGGCCAACCCGCTTTGCGCCGCCATGTCAGACACCGAAACCGCGCGCAAGACATCCGCCTCGTCGCGCCGCGCCGCCGCGATCGCATCGCCCGGCCGCCTGCCCGCCCCCGGATGGCACATGACCAGATGGCGCGGCCCTGCCCGGTCGAAAAAGCAGGGCAATGCCTCGGCAAAGCGGCCGTCGAACCCGTAATGCCCGGCAAATCCGCGATTGCAGCGCAGGGATACCGCCTCTGCCGCACGGGTCAGCCCGCGCGAGTGATACGCACTGCCGATCGCCTTGCCGCGCCAGGGTCGGCCGAGCAGCGCACCCACCCGGTCCTCACACGTGCGCAGCCAGGCGTCGGGTGCCCGGCGGCGGGTAATCTCCAGCACGATGGGGCGGATGCCGGGCAGCGCATGGGAATGCTGGTGACCGTCGACAAAGGCGGGCGGGCGGCCCATCGCATCCTCGAACCGTTCGAATTGCGCCTCGACCTCGCGCCGGATCTCTCCGGCATCAAGTTGTCCGCGCGCCGCCATGCGGGTCAACGGATCGATGCCCGGCATCACCCCACCTTGCGTAAAACCGTTGGGCCAGATCGGCGCTTCTTCGGTCAGCGTCAGGTGCAGGCCGATCTGCGCCGTGGCGTTCAGGTCGCGCAACATCGCACTGTCCTCGCGCCAGTTGGGGCGCAGCGTCATGCAACTCGTCGCGTTCAATTTGCCCGAGCGCAGCAGCTCGGCGATGACCAGACTGTCCTCGGTGGAAAAGGCGAAATCGTCAGCGCAAAGAATAAGCTGGTTCACCCACGACTCCCGCCAGATGCTGATAGGCCGTCTCGCGCATCCGCTCGGTGGTCAGACGCCGCGCCTTCAGCCGCCGCGCCAGGAAATCGTAGAAGAACCAGTCCCCCGCGAACGGCGCCGCCACGCTGTAGACCAGCCGCTCGGTCAGCGTCCAGCGGATCGACGGCCGATCCCGCTCGCGGTCGGAGGGCACGCACCAGAAACCATCGGCATAGGCCATCGTCCCGTGGCGCATCACCCGGTGGATGACCTCATGATCCTCCAGCACGTAATTCCAGCGGCGCGAATCGAAACCGCCCGCCGCCTTCAGCGCCTCGGTGCGAAAGGCCTGCCCCGCGCCACCCGCATGGCATTGCCGCGGCAGGACGCGCCCCGCCAGCCGGATCGCGGCGGACTCGCGACGACGCTCCGCCTCGCCGTCCTGCGGCCCGATGAAATAGGCCCCCGCCACGACGCAGCCGGGCTTCTCCAGAAGCGCCTGCGCCTGCGCCAGATAATCGGCGGGATAATGGGTGTCGGCGTCGCAGGTCGCGACGAAGCGGGTATGGACATGCGCCAGCCCCAGGTGCAGCGCGTTGATCTTCCCCGGCTTTCCCTGGTGCAGGAGGATGTGGTCCAGCCCCAGCCGCTCGCACGTCTCCGTCGCGATGCGCGCGCTGGCGTCCAGCGAACCATTGTCGACCAGGACAAGCCGGAACCGCACCGTCTGTGCCGCCAGCCCCTCCAGCGTTGCGGCCAGATGCGTCTCTTCGTTGAAGAACGGCACGACGACGGTCCAGCACGGCGCAAGATAGCCGCCCCCCTGATCCGTCTTTCCCGCCCCGGTACAGGCATTGGCGTTCCGCCAGGCCGCACCCTCCGCATCAAGCAGCATATCGATTCCCGCCCACTGGACTTCACAACCCCCGTTGTCGAAGCCCCCGGAAATGGCGGTGCCAAAGCGCCGATCGCCGGGGGTTCATGGGTAGGACGTTGCCGATCGCGGATAACCGCACATGCCCGCGAACTTTTTTTCGACCTCGCTGGAACCATGTCGATTTTCTTTGCCCGCCCCTGAGCGCGGTGACATGGGGCGATCCGTGACGACCGCCCGCCCCGCTCCGCCCCCAGGCCCTCGTATATGGCCGATCCTGGACAGGCCGATGGGGGCCGCCCTGCTTCTGCTGGCCTTTGCGGTGCTGACCCGGATGCGGGATTTCGGCAATCCGGTCGCGCATGTCGACGAGCAATATTATCTGCTGGTCGGCGACCGGCTGCTGCACGGCGCGCGCCTGTACATCGATCTGTGGGATCGCAAGCCGCCGGGGCTGTTCCTGCTGTTCGCCGGGTTCCGCCTGCTGCCCGGCGACGGGTTCCTGGCCTATCAGCTAGTCGGCACCGCATGCACGGCGGCGACGGGCTGGCTGATCTGGTTCGCGGCGCGACGCATGGGACTGGGTTTTCCGGCCGGCTTGGCGGCGGGCGGCGCCTATATCCTGTGGTTGCCGCTGCTGAGCGGGGGCAGCGGCCAGTCGCCGGTCTTCTACAATCTGGCGATGACCGCAGCGGCGGTCCTGACCCTGGAATTGCCGCGCCGCGCCGCCGAACGGGCGGTGGGGGCCATCGTGCTGAGCGGACTGGCGGCATGCCTGCTGGCGGGCATCGCGATCCAGATCAAATACACCCCGCTGGTCGAGGGGGCGTTCTTCGGGCTGGCGCATCTCTGGTATCTGTGGCGGGCGCGGGCGAGGATCGGCGTCGTCCTGATCGCGGTACTCGGCTGGATGGCGATGGGACTCTTGCCGACGGTCGCGGTCGTCGCCTGGTTCTGGGCCAGCGCACCGGCGACGTTCGACGCTTTCTGGTTCGCCAACTTCACCTCGATCACGCTGCGGCGCGGCTATCCCGCCGCCAAGATCGTCGGGCGGCTGGCGGGGATCGGTGGACAGTTGCTGCCGCTGATCGCGTGCGCGGTCTATGCCGGGATCAAGGGGCCAAGGCATGAGGGCCTGGTACTGACCCGCATCTGGCTGGGCTTCGCACTCGTCGCCTTCGCGATGATCGGCGCGTTTTTCGACCATTATGCGCTGCCGCTGGTCGCCCCGCTGGCGCTGGCCGCCGCGCCCGCCTTTGCGATGCGCTGGCGAGCGGTGGTTGCGGTCTTTGTGATCGGGGCGGGACTGTTCGTCTTCCATGCCGCGACCAACGACCCGAGCGAAGGCGACGGCATCCGCCGGATGGCGCGGGTCATGGCGGCGGTCGATGGCGGCCAATGCCCCTATGTCTTTGCAGGTGACTCGAGCCTCTATCACCTGTCGGGCGGGTGCATACCCACGCCTTATGCCTTCCCCTCCTCGCTCGCCTATGAGGCCGAGCGCGGGGCGATCGGCATCGACGAAGCGGCCGAAGTGGCCCGCACCCTCGCCCGCCGCCCGCCTGCGATCGTCACGCTGGACGATCCCTTCTCGCCCTGGAACGCTGCGACGCAAGCGCAGATGGTGA
This sequence comes from Sphingomonas flavida, assembly GCF_036663655.1. Lineage (NCBI taxonomy): Bacteria > Pseudomonadati > Pseudomonadota > Alphaproteobacteria > Sphingomonadales > Sphingomonadaceae > Sphingomonas > Sphingomonas flavida. Next base: position 20,894 of record NZ_JAXOJH010000003.1, on the reverse strand, counting down.
CGGCACTGGCACGCGATTATCGCCTGGTCCTGGCGGTCCCGCGCGAGGGACGGCGCGAGCTGTTGTACGTGCGCCGCGACCGGCCCGTTCCGCCCTTGCGATAAAAGCACGGCCGGGTCTGGTTTGCCCGGTTGTTTTGGGCTGGCCCCCGCCCCATTTGCGGCCCGAACCGCGATGGAGCGACCTGCCATGAGTGACGACGCCTATACCCCGCCCGCCATCTGGACCTGGGAAAAGGAAAATGGCGGCCAGTTCGCCTCGATCAACCGCCCCATCGCCGGGCCGACCCACGACAAGCCATTGCCGGTCGGCCAGCATCCGCTCCAGCTCTATTCGATGGGGACGCCCAACGGGGTGAAGGTCACCATCCTGCTCGAGGAGCTGCTGGCCGCGGGGCACAAGGACGCCGAATATGACGCCTGGCTGATCCGCATTTCGGAAGGCGACCAGTTCGGCAGCGGCTTCGTCGCGATCAATCCCAACTCGAAGATCCCCGCGCTGGTCGACCGCCGCGGGGCCGAGCCGCTGGCGATCTTCGAGTCCGGCGCGATCATGACCCATCTGGCCGAAAGCTTCGGCGCCTTCCTGCCGGCCGAGCCCGCCGCACGGGCGCGCGTGATGTCCTGGCTGTTCTGGCAGATGGGCAGCGCACCCTTCCTGGGTGGCGGCTTCGGCCATTTCTATGCCTATGCGCCGATGAAGATCGAATATGCCATCAACCGCTATGCGATGGAGGCCAAACGTCAGCTCGACGTGCTGAACCGCCAGCTTGCGGACAATGCCTATGTCGCGGGCGACGAATACAGCATCGCCGACATGGCGATCTGGTCCTGGTATGGGCAGCTGGTGCTGGGCGATCTCTACAAGGCCGCCGAGTTCCTGCAAGTCGGCGAATATACCCACGTCCTGCGCTGGGCCCGCGAACTCGCGGAACGCCCGGCGGTGAAGCGCGGGCGGATGGTCAACCGAACGATCGGCGATCCGTCCGAACAGTTGCCCGAACGCCACGACGCCAGCGACTTCGACCTGCGGACCGCCGACAAGCTGGGATAACCCTGCCCATTCCTCCCCATCGAAAATGGGGAGGAATGAAAGGTGACGACTGCATGTCATTTGTCTCGAGCGGGTTGATCCCACCGCCCGACTTCGCCTTAAGTCGAACCATGCTCCCCCGCTTCCTCCTGTCTCGCCCGTTGCTGGCGCTCGCGCTCGCCGCCGCCACCTTGGTCGAAAGCCCGCTCTGCGCCGCCGATCCCGCCCCCTTCGACCTGCCCGGCCCCGGCCTGCGGATCAGCGTCACGCGCGGCGACCGGACGCTGCCGATCGCCGAGGTGCCGAACCTGGCCACGGGCGATACCCTGACCATCGAGGCGGACCTGCCCAGCGACCAGCGGGCGCGCTACATCCTGTTCTCGGCCTTCCTCAGCGGTGCGACCAATCCGCCGCCCAAGAACTGGGTCCAGTCGGCCGACACCTGGAAACCCAAGGACAAGGATCGCCGCCTGACCCTGACGGTGCCCAAGGGCGCACGCCAGATGGCGCTGTTCCTGGTGCCCGACACGCGTGGTGCATCGGACACGATCGTCGATGCGGTGCGCGACCGGCCGGGCGAGTTCGTCCGCGCCGTACAGGACTTGAACCAGGCCTCGCTCGACCGGTCGCGGCTGAACGCCTTCGTCGCGGCGATCCGCGCGCAGGAGAACAGCCACCCCGAATTCCTGCGCACCCTGGCCCCCGCCTTGTCGAACAGCCTGGCGATCAAGCTGAACGCCGACTGCCTGGCGCGGGTCATCGAGTTGCAGGCCGCGTGCCTGCTGGAAAATCGCGACTCGCTGGTGCTGGCGGACATTCACAGCAGTTCGATGACCGACACGCTGATCGGTGCGCCGACCGACCTGGCGCTTCAGCTCAGCTATACGCGCGAAGCCGGGCTGGGCTATTACAGCCCCTATATCGGCGTCATCCGCGATATCGCCCGGGTGTTCGGCGCGTTCGGCAATCCGCAATTCGGCTATCTGCCGACCCTCGCCACGCGCGAGGGGGAACGGATGTCGCTGCTGCTCAACGCCGCGCCGTCCTTTGCCAAGCCCAAGTCGGTGCTGGTCGCCGCCATGCCCGCCATCGACGCGCCCAGCCCGCCGCGGTTGCGCGTGACCGGCGATGCGCCCCTGTGCGGCGCGCGTCCCGGCCTTGTCCTGCCGGTCGAGGGCGCGCCGCTGATCTATTCGACGGGTTTCGCCCGCAACATGATGGTGTCGATCACCGGCGCCGACGGCAAGACGATCGACCTGCCGGTCCGCGCCCGCGCCGATCGCGGCGGCTATGTCCTGACCGGGCCGCTGCCGACCGGCGCATTGTCCGGCAAGGTCTCGGCCAAGCTACACGGCCAATGGGGCTTCGACACGTTCGAGGGGCCCAGCTTCACGTTGCAATTCCCCGGCAGTGGCAACTGGCGGCTGGTCGATGCGGGCCAGAGCCTGGTCATCGGCCGTGACAATGGCCTGGCCCTCAGCGGCCCTGCGGCCGCGTGCGTGACCGGCGTCACGATGCGGATGGGCAATGGCGCGGCCCAGGCCGTGCCCTTCACGCTGGGCGGCGCGGACCGTATCATCGCCACGCTGCCGCTAAAGGGCCTGCGCGCGGGCGACGTCACGCTGGAGGTGCAGCAGATCGGCGACGCGACCCCCAATACGTTGACGGTCCGTGCCTATTCGCCCGCCAGCCGGATCGACACGGTGACGCTGGCCAAGGGCGACCGCTTCGTTACGCTGACCGGCCAGCGGCTGGACGAGATCGCCGGGATCGAGATCGGCGATGTCCACCTCACCCCCGCCGACCTGACGCGTGACGGCGATACCGACCGGCTGGTCGCCGCCGCCGGGCAAAATCGCCTGCCCGATGGGACGATCGCCCGGATCAAGCTGAGCGACGGGCGCACCCTGTCGGTGCCGATCACCGCCGCCCCGCCGCGCCCCGCCGCCATGCTGATCGCGCGCAGCCTGTCGCCCAAAGACGCCGCCGCAGCGGTCGCGCTCGCGACGCGGGACGAGACGGTGTTGCCCGACAATGCCCGGCTGACCTTCTCCCTGCGCGCGCCCGATGGAGCCCGCCTGACCCCGGCCGATGCGATCGAGGTCGCCACGGCCGACGGCGGCGCGTCCGTCACGCTGGAGGGCGGGCGCGACGTTCGCCTGTCTTCGCCCGAGGTCGCAGTGGCGACGCTCGACCCGGCGCGGCTGGGTCCGGCGGCGGCGGGCGCGCTGCGCTATCGGATCGTGCGGGGGAACATCAAGGGCGATTGGACTCCACTCGCCACGCTGGTCCGGCTACCGCGTGTCGATGGCGGCGGGTGCGAGGCAGCCGGGTGCTGGATCGCGGGGCGCGATCTGTTCCTGATCGACCGTGTTGCCGCAACGGCGGACATGGCGGGCGCGATCACGGTTCCGGCGGGTTTTACGGGCGCGCGGCTGACGGTTCCGGCGGCCAAGGACGGGTCGCTATATCTGGCGCTGCGCGACGCACCCGGCGTGGTGTTCACGATGGCGGACAAGCGGTAGTCGGAGTCCGCCAGCCTTCGACTTCGTTCAGGTTGGACGGAGCGCCGAAGGCTGGCACCCCACCCTCACCCCGGCCAGCTGAACCGGATCGTGTCCTCGCGAAGACCGTCTTGCACGATCGGCATCCCGCCCGAACGGATCATCCATTCCAGCCGGTGATCGCGATATTCGCGACGCCGACCGCCGCTGCGATAATGGTCCGCCGCGCTCGCCATATGGGCAGTCGCCGCATCGAACTCGGCAAAGGTTTCCGCCACGGCGGGCCGTGCCGCGACACGGGCGTGCCATAGCGCCAGCGGCGATCCCTCCGCCGGGCCCAGACCGTAATGGACCGAGCGATTGACCATCGGCGCAACCGCCGCATCGGCACGCCCGAACGTCTCGCCGCCAAACCACGGCGCATCGCCCAGATGCCGGGCCAGCCAGTCCTGCAGCACCCGCGTATCGGTCGCCGCGACATGGCGCAGGTCGTCGGCCAAGGCGCCCTCGGCCCGGCGGAACCACAGGATTTCGCCGAAGCCCCAGTTGACCGCCTCATACTGGCTATCCGCAATCTCCTCGATCTCGCGCTGGCGGGCGCGTGCCAGCGGATCGTGCGGCATCAGCGGCGTCTCCGGCCAGCGCTCGTCGAGATAGTCGAGGATGATGGTGGAATCGAAGATCGCCCGCCCCTCGACGATCAGCACCGGCACCTCGGTCCGGGGATTGGCGGCGGCGAAGTCGGTATCCTGCCGCCCGGTCCCGAAATCCTCCGGCAGCACGCAGGCAAAGGCGATACCCTTTTCGCGCAATGCGATCTTCACCTTCTGCCCATAGGAGGACAGTGGATGATCGTAGAGGATCACGCCGCGCCGCCTTGATCGGGACCCTGGTCCAATACCCGCCGCAGCCCGCGTATGTCGTCGCGGATACCGCACAGCCGCTCGACGGTCATGCCCGAACGCGCGGTGACTTCTTCGGCCAAGCATCCGCACTGGTTGCGCAATTCATCGCCGGTGGGGGTCAGCCGCACGCGCACCTGCCGCTCGTCCTTGGGATCGCGTTCGCGCACGAGCATGCCGCTCGCTTCCAGTCGCTTGACCAGCGGGGTCACCGTGCTCGACTCGAGGCCCAGACGCTGGGCAATCGCGCCGATCGTGCGTCCATCCTCTTCCCACAAGGCCAGCAGCGCCAGATATTGCGGATAGGTCAGGCCCAGTCGATCGAGCATGGGCTTGTACGTGCGTTGCATCGCCATGTTCGCCGAATACAAGGCAAAGCACAGCTGTTCGTCGAGCGGCCAAGGGGCCGACATCCGCCATCTCCCGTAATGCAGAAATGCGTATCGCGATAAAAGAACCGCTGGACAAGCCCGATCGACACATCCATATATGTATCGCGATAAATGTTATCGGAGAAACAGTGTGACGATCGACGTAAAGTATGAAACCCAGGCGCGGGCCACCGGCGGTCGCGACGGTCATGCCAGCACGGCGGACGGGACCCTCGACGTCAAGCTGTCCACCCCCCGCGAACTCGGCGGTGCGGGCGGCGACGGCACCAATCCCGAGCAGCTGTTCGCGGCCGGATACTCGGCGTGCTTCATCGGCGCGCTGAAGGTTGCGGGTCAGCAGCTGAAGGTAAAGATTCCCGACGATGTGGCCGTCTCGGCCAAGGTCGGCATCGGTCCGCGTGCGGCGGGTGGTTTCGGCATCACCGCCGACCTCACCGTCGATCTTCCGGGTATCGAGCGGGGCGAGGCCGAAAAGCTGGTCGAAGCCGCGCATCAGATCTGCCCGTATTCGAACGCCACGCGTGGCAATGTGGATGTCGGCCTGACGCTGGCCTGACATCTGCCAAGAACTCCCTGAAACCTTCACGGCGCGGTCGATCTTCCCTAAGACCGCGCCGACTTTTTATGGTCAGGCGGAATCGCGCACGATCAGGCGCGGCGGCATTTCAAGCCCCGGCGCCGGCCGCCCCTCCAGCCGGTCGAACAAGGCCGCGACCATCGCCCTGGCCCCCGCCTCCAGATCTTGCCGGATCGTGGTCAGGCGCGGAATGGCCCGCTCGGCCAGCGGCAGATCGTCGAAGCCCGTGACCGCGACATCCCCCGGCACCGACACCCCGCCCGCGACCAGTTCGGCCATGGTGGCAAGCGCGATCATGTCCGAGGCCGCGGCGATGCCGTCTATCCCCTCCCCCGCCGCGCGCAGCCGCGCCAGATTGCCCGCGATCTGGTCGGGCATCAGTTCGGGGGCCAGCGCCACATCGAGTTGATGCGGTGCGGGCAACCCGGCGTCGGCCAGCGCGTCGCACAGTCCCGCATGGCGCTGCGCCAGTTCCAGCGTGCGGATCTCGCCCATGAAGGCGATGCGACGGCGGCCCGTCGCGATCAGATGCTCACCCGCCAGCCGCCCGCCCAGCCGGTTGTCGACGCCGACCGCGCAGTGGCGCTGGCCGGGCATGGTGCTGCCCCAGACGACGAGCGGCATATAGGTCTCGGCGACCGCCTCGATCACCGGAAGCTGGTTCGACTGGCCGATCAGCAGGACGCCGTCGACCATCCCCGACCGGGTGATCCGCGACAGCCAGTCGTCGTCGTCCGGGATGATCCGCGACAGCATCACGTCATGGTCGCGCGCCGCCAGTTCGTCGGCGAGATGACCGAGCAGGGTCATGAAGAAGGGGTCGGATAGCCGCTGCCGCCGTTCATGGCCCAGCGGGATGGCGACGCCGATCACACCGGTGCGCTGGGCGCGCAGGCGGCGGGCCATCTGGTTGATCTGGAAATTATGCTCGGCGGCCAGTGCCTCGATCCGCTGGCGCGTCTCGGCATTGACGACGCTCTTGCCCGCCAGCGCGCGGCTGACGGTGCCGGGCGATACGCCGGCCAGCCGGGCAATGTCCTTCAGGGTGCGGGCGGGTGGGGCCGGATCGATCATGGCCAGCCTCCTGAACGAAAAATGGGGCGGATGCCAAGTCGGCACCCGCCCCAGGGAGAGATCGATCAGAAGCGGTAGCGGACCGAGGCCGTCACCGTGCGCCCATAAAGCGCGGTATTGTTGAACACGCCTTGGGTCGACGACAGGACCGGGAAGATGCCGCCGCCGCCACGGAAGCCCAGCTTGTCAAAGATGTTGTTGGCGTTCAGGCCCAGCTCCAGCTTGTCGATCGGCCGGATGGTGATGAAGCCGTTGAAGAAGGTCGAGCCCTTGATCGTGTAGAGGTTGAAGTCGTCCGACTTGGTGCTGGTCTGGCCGTTCATGCTGACGCCGAAGGCCACAGGACCGGCATCATAGGACGGCGATACCACGAACAGAAAGTCGGGCAGGCCGCCGGGCTTCTTGCCGACCAGCTGCGGCGTCGCGCTGCTGGTGATCTTCGAATTCGCATAGGTCGCGTCGACCGACAGGTGGAAATCACCATAGGTCACGCGGCTGCTGAACTCGATACCGTAGGAGCGATAGCCGTTGGAGATGTTCGGATTGTTGTTCGGCGCCGGGTTGTTGATCCGGGTGAAGTCGTAGTTGTTCTCGGTCAGGGTCGAGTGGAAGCCCGTGACTTCGACCGAGTAGGACGCACCCCCCAGGCCGCCGCGCTGCTTCAGGCCGATTTCCTGCTGGTTGAGGAAGTTGACCGAAGTCGCCTGCCCCTGTGCGTTCAGCGAGCCGTCCGCGTTGAAATTGCCCGACAGGACACGGCGGTCGGCGTTGAAGCGGCCGCCACGGCTGGCGCGGGCAAAGACGCTGGTGCTGCTGTCAAAGGCGTAGAGCGCGCCGACCGACCAGCTGAAATAGCCATCCGTATAGTTGATCTTCTCCACGCTCGGGCTGAGCACCAGCGAGGGGATCAGCGCCGAACCCAGCGCATCCGTCACGCGGGTCGTGGGACCTGCGACGCCGCCCTGCGCGGTACCCTCGCCATGGACGCTGTCGTAACGGACCGAGGCGTCGAGGTTCAGGCCGCCGACTTCATAGCCCGCCTGCAGGAAGGGTGCGACGTCGGTATAGGTCAGGTCGACACGACGCGCGCAGCAGCTGCCCCAATTGTCGTTGAACCCGGCCTGGCCAGCGGCGGTCAGCTGCGTCCCCGTGGTCGAGAACAGGTCGAGCGGCGCGGCATTCTCGCCGTTCAGCTCGCTATACTGGCGGTTGACGTGCCAGTCCTGAACGATGTTCTGCCGCATCACGAACAGACCGGCGGTCACCCGCGCCTTGCCCGGCCCGACGTCGAACTTGCCGTTCAGCGACAGGTTGTTGGCGAAGTTGTCCATGTTCTTCATGAACACGTTGATGTTCGGATTGTTGTTGATGTACGCGCCGGTGAACAACTGGCCCGTGTTCGGACCCGCCGCATAGCGGATCGAGCCGACCGTCTGGCCGTTCACCGTCGAACCAATCAGGCCGCCGGTGCCGGTGCGCGTCTGGACATTGATGAACTGGGTCGTGAAGTTGCCGCTGATCCACTGGTAACGCATCGTGTCGTCCAGCGAGATATTGTCGGTGATGTCGTAATGGACCTGGCCGCTGATGCCGGTGACGCGCGGGTGGATGCCCTGCACCTCGGCCGACTTCACGCCGCCATTGTCATAGTCCAGATACTGGAAGTTGCGATTGTAGATCGTATAGGCCGAACCCGAACGCCCGTCGAAATTGGGCAGCGGGGTGAAGCCGGTCACGCGATCGCCGTCCAGCGTGGCGAGCGTCGGCGTGGTGGTGTTGGTCGGCGCCTGCTCGTCCAGCCGCTTGAAGTACAGGCGGATGAAGCCGCGATTGTCGGCCAGATCGCGGGTGATGTTCGCCTTGATCTGATAACCGCGCAGGATGTTGAAATTCTCGTTGGTATAGCCGCCGCCGTTGCGCGCATAGCCGCCGACATGGAAGCGGGTGCTCTCGTCGATCGGGCCGCCATAGTCGAAGTCGACGCGATGCTCGCGGAAGCCCAGGCCGTTGGAATAGGCGATCTGGCCGCCCTGCACGTCGCCGGTCTTGCTGATGAAGTTGATGACCGCGCCCGGTGCCTGGCTGGCGAAGGTCGAGGCAGAACCGCCGCGCACCGCCTCGACCGTCTTGATGTTCTGGTCGAAGCGCAGCCAATAGTCGTTGTTGCCGAAGTTGATGTCGCCGAACAGGACGTCGGGCAGGCCGTCTTCCTGCAGCGAGACATATTCCGAACCGCCGGTCGACACCGGGATACCGCGCACGCCGATATTGGCGTTACCGCCCGGGCCCGCGGTGTCGCTGGGCTGAAGGCCGGGGATGTTGCGCAGGATTTCCGCGGTCGAACGCGGGGTGAAATTCTGGATCGCCTCCTGGCTGACCTGCGAGACCGAGATCGAGCTGCGGAAGCGCGACCGCTCGCCGCTGGTCGCGGTGACGACGATGTCTTCGCTGGACACGCCGGCATCGGGGGTCGCGCCCTCCTGAGTCGCCGGGGTGGGAGCTTGCGCCGTCTGTGCAAAGGCCGGTGCGCTGATCAGCGCCACTGCCAAGGCAGCCATCGATCCGCAGGAACGCAGAACGTTCGTCGTCATAACCCTCTCCTGATTCGTCCCGCTGTCCGGGATGCCGTGTATTTTGGGTATCACACTCGCAATCGTTTGCAAGGCAGCATTGCAAACCATTGCAAAGAATTTTACCTTTCTGTGATCGAGAAAGCACAGCGGCGCGGGCCCTATCGACCGGCTAAGAATGTGCGGGGCCGCGCGTGCCCAGAGGAGAGAGATGGCGATGACGACCCCTTCCCCCGATGCGATTCGCTCGGTCGTGATCGTCGGTGGCGGCACGGCGGGATGGATGACGGCCGCGGCACTCGCCCATGCCAGTCCGCGCGGGCTTTCGATCACGCTGGTCGAATCGGATGCCATCGGCACGGTCGGCGTCGGCGAGGCGACGATCCCGCCCATCCGCCTGTTCAACCAGACGCTGGGCATCGACGAGGCCGAGTTCCTGCGCGAGACGAAGGGCAGCTTCAAGCTGGGTATCGAATTCGTCGGCTGGGGACGCGAGGGGCATCGTTATTTCCACCCCTTCGGCACGCACGGCAAATCCTTCGATCTGGTGGCGGTGCATCAGCATTGGCTGGCGGCGGGCGGGCCGGACAGCGGCATCGCCTTCGATGACCTGTCCATGGCCTGGGGCGCGGGCCAGCGCGGGCGGTTCGCCGCGCCGATGGCCGATCCGCGCAGCGTCGCCTCGACCTTCGACTATGCCTATCATTTCGATGCCGGGCTCTATGCCCAGTTCCTGCGCCGCTATGCCGAGGCGCGCGGCGTGGTGCGGGTCGAGGGCAGGATCGCGGGCCACGCTTTGGAGGACGTTCGCGGTCATGTCGCCTCGGTCATGCTGGACGATGGCCGGGTGCTGACGGGCGACCTGTTCGTCGACTGTTCGGGCTTTCGCGGGTTGTTGATCGAGGAGGCGCTGGGCACCGGTTATGAAGACTGGACGCACTGGCTGCCCTGCGACCGCGCGGTCGCGGTGCCGTGCGAGACCGGCGGGGACGGCCTGACGCCCTATACCCGCTCGACCGCCCGCGAAGCGGGGTGGCAGTGGCGCATCCCGCTCCAGCACCGGACGGGCAATGGCTATGTCTATTGCAGCCGCCACCTGTCGGACGACCAAGCTGCGGCGACGCTGATGGCGAATCTGGACGGGCGGGCCTTGGGCGATCCGCGTTTCCTGCGCTTCACCACCGGGCGGCGCAGACTGATGTGGAACCGCAACGTCGTGGCGATCGGCCTGTCGAGCGGGTTCATGGAGCCGCTGGAGTCGACCAGCATCCACCTGATCCAGGCGGGCATCGCCAAGCTGCTTGCCTATTTCCCCACCCAAGCCTTCTCACCTGCCGTGATCGAGGAATATAACCGCGTCGCGATCACCGAATATGAGCGGATCCGCGACTTCCTGATCCTGCACTACAAGCTGACCGAGCGGACCGATGCACCGCTGTGGCGCCAATGTGCGGCGATGCCGATCCCCGACACGCTGGAAATGAAGATCGCGCATTTCCGCGAGAGCGGTCGGCTGGTGGCGCGCGACATGGACCTGTTCGGCCCGGCGAGCTGGGCGGCGGTGCATATCGGGCAGTTCAACATGCCCCAGGGACTGGACCCGCTACTGGCTTACGGCGACCCCGTGCAGAGCCGGGGCTTCGTGGGCAAGCTGGCGGGCGCGATCGGACAGATGGCGGAATCCATGCCGAGCCATGCGGATTGGTTGAAGAAGATCGGGGCGATGGCCTGATTCCTCCCCCGGAGGGGGAGGAACGGTCAGAGCCCCTCGCCGCCGACCCATTGCGCGTGCGCCAGCCGCCGCGCCAATTCCCAATTCTGTTGCCGCAAGTCCGGCACCGCGACCACCTCCCAAAGCCCGCCGCGCGTCATCGGGCCGATGCAATAGAGCCGGTCGTCCACCCCGCCATCCGCCGCGACGACATGGCTCTGCGCATCGACCTCCAGCCCGATGCGCAAGGCATCGGGGCGGATCATCCCGGCGTCCAGCAGCTGGCGGATCAACGGTTCGCGCGACCGGAGCAGGTCGCCCTGCGGCCCAGTGCAGTTGACGATCCGCGCGACCTCCAGCGTCTCGACCGCCTCGGCTCCGCGCGGGCGCCAGTGGACGACCGCGCCCTGGCCCTGCGGTTCGACCCGCACCAACTTGCCGCCCGTGATCGCCAGCCGCCCCGCCGCCATCAGCGTCTCGACCCGATCGGCGACCGAGGGGGCCAGACGATGACGATGCACATCCCAATAGGGTCGCACGTGGCGCAGGAAGCGTGCCCGCGTCGCGCCGTCCGCCGCGCCCCACATCATCTGCGTCACCGGGCGCAGCGCATCGACCGCGCCGCGCCACCCCTGCTCCTGCGCGGCGCATCGCACGTGCCGGACCAAGGCGGACAGGCTGGCGGCGGGCCGTTCGCGCAAGGGCGTGACCGGCGGCGCATCGGCATGGCGGCGCGGCAGCAGCCCCCGCCTGGACATCGCGATGGTCCGCCCGCCAAAGCCGCTCGCATCCAGCAGCAGCGCCGCATCGATCGCGGTCAGCCCGCTGCCGACCAGCAGCACCTGGTCATCCTCGCCCAACCCCTCGGCGATATCCCCGGCCCAGGGGTCCTCGCGGTAACAGCCCTCGGCCAGGGTGGCCGGGTCGATACCGGGCGGCGTGTGCGGCGGCAGATTGCCCAGCGCCAGCACCACCGCATCGGCGGTCAGCGCGGCCCCATCGCTTCCCTCCTCCGCCATGCGCAGGCGATAGCCCGGCCCGTCGCGATCCAGCCCGACGACCTCGCCCTTTGCCAGGGTCAGCCGCGCCGGGTTCGCCGCGATCGTCTCCATCAACAAGTCGCGCAGATAGTCGCCATAAACCCGGCGCGGCACGAAGGTCTTGGCATCCCCTGCCCCCCGCGCGACCAGCCAGCGGACGAAATGGTCCGGATCGTCGCGCAACGCGCTCATATTGCCCGCGCGGACATTCAGCAGATGGTCGGCATGGGCCGCGCTATAGGCGACACCGCGTGCCAGCTGGTTGGCGCGCCGTTCGATCAGCGTGGCGCGGGGTCCGTCATGGCGAACCAGATTGATCGCCAGCAGCGTGCCTGCAAAGCCGCCCCCGATGATCGCGACATGCTCGATACCCGCCGTCATCCGCCAGTCGTCCTTTCCCGATCGCCTGAGCACCTTCCTTAGTCGCATCGGAAACGATCGCCACGAAGATTTCAGTATACGATTTTCAGAGACATGGTTAGGCTGGCGGTTTCCAATCAGGGAGTGAATGGGTCGATGCGGTCGTGCTGGCGGATTTCCGGGCTTTTGGTTTCCCTGTCCTCGATCGCGCTGGCGACGCCGCTGACGGCGCAGACGCCCGTGCCGCTGCCTCCCGCCGAAACCACCGCCGGCACCCCGTCCGCCGCGCCCACCGGTGCCCTGTCGGTCGAAGGCATTTTCGGCCGGGGCGCGGTGCGTACCGAGTCCGTCCGCTCCAGCCGCTGGAGCAAGGACGGCGAGAGCTATCTCGCGCTGGAGTCCGCGGCCAAGGGCGGGCAGGATATCGTCCGCTATCGCATCACCGATGGCCAGCGCCAGGTCGTGGTCGCCGCCGCCGACCTGATCCCGGCAGGGGCCAGCGCGCCGATCAACATCGACAGCTATGAATGGTCGCCCGACGACAAGTGGCTGCTGATCCAGACCAACGGCCAGCGTTTCCGCCGGACCAACGCACTATCCGACTATTGGCTGTACGACGTGGCCAATCGCCGCCTGCACAAGGTCGGGCCGGACGCCGCGCCCTCGACCCTGCTCTATGCCACCGTCTCCCCAGACAGCAGCCGCATCGCCTATGTCCGCGCCAACAACATCTATGTCGAGCCGATCGCGGGCGGTGCGCCCATCGCCCTGACCAAGGACGGCGACGACTATGTCGTCAACGGCCTGGCCGACTGGGTGTATGAGGAAGAATTCGGCGTTCACCGCGCCTTCGAGTGGAGCCCGGACTCCCGGCGCATCGCCTTCCTGCGCTTCGACACGAAGGGCGTCGGCACGTTCGACATGATCAAGAACACCGGCGGCCAGTATTCGCAGGTGATCCCGCTGCAATATCCCAAGGCGGGGACGACCAACTCGGCGGTGACGACCGGCGTGATCGACGTCGCCGATGGCGCGACCCGCTGGTTCAAGCTGACGGGCGATCCGCGCCAGAACTATGTGCCGCAGATCAGCTGGGCGGGTGGATCGGATGCGCTGTTCATCCAGCAGTCCAACCGGCTCCAGAACAGCTACAACGTCCTGCTCGGCGATCCGGCGACCGGCGCGGTCAAGCCGATCATGGTCGAGCGGGACGCCGCGTGGGTCGAGGCCAATGTCGCGCCCGAATGGCTGAACGGCGGGCGCAGCTTCACCTGGCTGTCCGAGCGCGACGGCTGGCGGCACCTCTACACCGTCGACCGAGCGACCGGTCGCGCGACCCTGCGCACGCCGGGCAAGTTCGACGTGGTCGAGCTGCTCAACGTCGATGAAAAGGCGGGCTATGCCTGGTTCATCGCCTCGCCCGACAATCCGACCCAGCGCTATCTCTATCGCACCACCCTGTCGGGCACGCTGAAGGTCGAGCGGCTGACGCCTGCGAACCAGCCCGGCACCCACAGCTACGACATCGCGCCGGGCGAGCATTGGGCGCTGCACACCGTCTCGCGCTTCGATGCGCCGCCGGTCACGGACATGCTCGACATGACCCGTCAGCAGCCGCTGCGGACGCTGGCCGCCAATGCCCCGCTGGCCAAGGTGATCAAGGACACCGGCCTGCCTGCGACCGAGTTCTTCCGTGTCGATATCGGCGGCGGCACGCAGCTGGACGGCTGGCTGATCAAGCCGCCGGGCTTCGATCCCGCCAAGCGCTATCCGATCCTCTATTTCGTCTATGGCGAACCCTGGGGCCAGACGGTCGCGGACCGCTGGGCCGGGTCGCAGGGGCTGTGGCACCGGATGCTGGCGCAAGGGGGCTATCTGGTCGCCAGCCTCGATCCGCGCGGCACCGCCACCCCGCGCGGCCATGACTGGCGCAAGAGCATCTATCGCCAGGTCGGCATCCTGGCCTCGGCCGACTATGCGGCGGGCGTGCGCAAGATGCTGGCCACCCGCCCCTATATCGACCCCGCCCGGATCGGCATCTGGGGCTGGAGCGGCGGCGGCGCGATGACCCAGAACGCGCTGTTCCGCTATCCCGACCTCTACAAGACCGGCATCGCGGTCGCGGGGCCGACCGACATGAAGCTCTACGACACCATCTATCAGGAACGGTACATGGGTCTGCCGCAGGACAATGTGGAAGGGTATAAGAACGGCTCGCCCATCACCTTCGCCGACCGGCTGAAGGGCAATCTGCTGCTGATCCACGGGACGCTGGACGACAATGTCCATTACCAGAACCAGGACCAGCTGGTCGACCGCCTGATCCACTTCAACAAGCCGTTCACGATGATGGCCTATCCCGACCGAAGCCACGGCATCTATGAGGGCGAGAATACCAGCATCCACCTCTATTCGCTGATGACCCGCTATCTGGAGACGAACCTGCCGCCCGGCGGGCGGTGAGCGGGGTTCACGATCCTATCCCAACGCATCGCCCTGTTTCACCACCCGGTGCAGGCCTTCGCGTGGAGCCAGCATCGCCGGTTCCTTGAGATCGTGGACGAGCCCCATGCGACGCAGGGCGATCAGCACCCACCATCCCGGATCATGCTGGCCCGGCTCGACACCCAAGCGGGCAGAGTCGGGCCAGGCATGGTGATTGCCGTGCCACGCCTCACCAAAGGTGATCAGCGCGGCGGCGGGCAGGTCATGCCCCTGCACCGCGACATCGTCTACGGTCCAACCCTGAGGCCTCGGCGATGGGTGACATGGCCGACCAGCCAGTGCCCCGTCACGCCGATCGCCACCCGCACGGGCACGCCCCAGACCAGCCAAGGCATGCCGCCGATCCAGAAGAACAACAACGCCTAGGGAAGCTGCTGCGCCATCCAGTTCCGCTCCAGCCACACCAGGAACCGGTCGTCGCGCAGGCGAGCCTCCGGCTCGAAACGTGGCGGATGCGTCAGGTCGAGGCGGCAATGCATCTGCCACCAGGCGTCACGGAGGAGTGGTGCACGGTGCGCATGCAGGTCGTGGCACGCCACCTGCCGCTGCGCCCAGTCGCGGGTATCGTGGAGCCGTACCATGCCCAGTGGCCCTGCCATGCCGACCAGCGTGCCCAGATAGACCAGCACCCGCTCCAACCAGAGCGGTGCGGTGAAACTACGATGGATGAGCAACCGGTGAAGCCCGATCGAATGCCCCAGACACAGCGTGACCGCCGACGTCATCAGCCACAGTGCCACCGCTCCCGGCGTCATGTACAACGGCGCCAGGACCAGCGCCGATCCGGTCATGCCGATCATCCATAGGGAGCGGATCGGTGCCCATCGTACCTGCCCCCGCCGTGCGTCGCTGTCCGGCAAGGCGATCATGCGTGCAGTCGAACGGACAGTCATACGACACTCCTTATACAATTAGGTATATTCCTAAATACCGAATGGCGTTTGTCAACGGTTAGCGAATTGCCTAAATGTCCCCGCATGCAACGCGTATTCGAGGCCCTCGCCAATCCGGCCCGCCGCCGTATCCTGGCCTATCTGGCCCATGCCGAGTTGAGTGCGGGCGACATCGCCTCGCGCTTCGACATGGCCAAGCCCTCCATTTCGCAGCATCTGTCGATCCTGGAAGCAGCGGGCCTCGTCACCAGCCAAAAGCGCGGCCAGTTCGTCTTCTATCGGCTGGTGCCGGAAAGCCTGACCAACACGCTGAACGGCTTCGTCCAAGAAGTCTGTCCGGTGGCGCGCCCATTGAAGCGGGAAAGTGCTGCTTTGGCCCGCAAGGATGACGACAAGCCCTAAACGTTTCTAAAATTGCCGTTACACGGCTCGTCGCTTATCGTTGCAATCGTTTGTTGCAATCTATGATCCGTCACGGCATGATGGCCCCGACGCGGCAAGCCAGCGATAGACTACAGGCCCACCCCCGCGTGCGAGAGGACCCGCATGACCCCGTCCAACCCCGCCGCCGGAACCGGAACGCCGTTCAAGCCGCGTCTGTCGCTGACCCGTATCCTGGAAATGAATCTGGGGTTCCTGGGCCTGCAGTTCAGCTTCGGGCTGCAACAGGGCAACATGGCGCCGATCTACAGCTATCTGGGCGCGTCCGAGGCGCAGATCCCGCTGTTGCAGATGGCCGGGCCGATGACGGGCCTTTTGATCCAGCCGTTGATCGGCGCGATGAGCGACCGGACGGACAGCCGCTGGGGGCGGCGCACGCCCTATTTCCTGATCGGCGCGGTGCTGTGCGCGCTGGGCCTGTTCTTCATGCCGCTCAGTTCGTCGCTGCTGATGGCGGTGTCGCTGCTCTGGATCCTGGATGCGGGCAACAACATCACCATGGAGCCGTACCGCGCCTATGTCTCCGACCGGCTGGACGGGTCGCAGCACAATGTCGGCTTCCTGACGCAGAGCGCGTTTACCGGTCTGGCGCAGATGCTCGCCTTCCTCACGCCCTCCATCCTGGTCTGGGCGGGGATGAACCCGGATTGGGTGGACGGGCACAACATCCCCTATACCGCGCGCGTCGTCTTCATGATTGGTGCGGTCCTGTCCTTCGTCACCATCGTCTGGTCGATCCGGCGGGTCCCCGAACTGCCCCTGATGCCCGAGGAGCGCGCGCGTATCGCCGCTGCGCCGAAGGGCATCGGCGCCACCTTGAAGGAGATTGGCGACGCGATCCGCGACATGCCGTTGCCCATGCGCAAGCTGGCGCTGATGAGCCTGTTCCAATGGTATGCGATGATGGCCTATTGGAACTACGTCATCTACGCGATCGGCCGCTCGGTGTACGGCACGGCGGATGCGACCTCGTCGGGTTTCCACGCGGCGGTGCTGACCAATGGCGAGGTGGCGGCCTTCTATAACGGCGTCGCCTTCGTCGCGGCCTTTGCGATGGTGCCGCTCGCCAAGCGGATCGGCGCGGCGCCGCTCCACGCCGCCTGCCTGGTCATCACCGGGATCGGCATGATGGTGATGCCGCACATGACCAGCAAGGCGATGCTGTTCCTGCCCGCGATCGGTATCGGCCTGGGCTGGGCGAGCATGATGGGCAACCCCTATGTCATCCTGGCGGGCTCGATCCCGCCGGAGCGGACCGGCGTCTATATGGGCATCTTCAACATGATGATCGTCATCCCGATGCTGATCTTCGGCGTGACGCTGCCGCTATTCTACCAGAGCTGGCTGGGCGGCGATCCGCGCAACGTGCTGACGCTCTGCGGCGTGCTGATGCTGCTGGCCGCCGTCTCGGTCTATACGGTTCGCGCCCGCAATGCGCAGGGGCTACCGCTCGGTGCGGCCCCGCAAGCCTGATCCCCTTTACCCGATTTTCCCTGAGGTATCATGACCGACGTTCCTGCCCCTTGGCCCAACCCTGCCCATTGGTCCGCCGAAGCGCTGGCCGGGATCGCCGCGCAGGCCGATGCGCGCCTGCCGGTCTTTACCGCCGCGGACGTCGTGCCGATCCTGCCCGATCATGATCTCTGGGACATGTGGCAGATCGCCTATGCCGATGGCCGCACCGCCTTTTTCGGCGGGCGGAGCTGGTGGTTCTTCCTGGCGACGCCGCGCCTCTCCGATCCCGAGATGCGGCATGACGAAGCGCGCATCCGCCTGACCAGCTATGGCGCGGATGGCTGGCGCGATCATGGCGTGACCTTTGCCGACGGCTTCACGCCGGGTAGCCGCGAATGGTCGGGCTCGGCCGTGCTGGGCGAGGACGACACGACGCTGACCATGTATTTCACCGCCTCCGGGCGGCGCGGACAGCCCCGCACCTTCGAACAGCGCCTGTTCGAAACACAAGGACGCTTCATCGTCGAGGGCGAGGACGCACGTACCGAAGGCTGGAGCGAACCGGTCGAAAGCGTCGCGGCGGACGGCCATCATTACATCGTCGCCAATCAGGCCGAGCCGGAAAATGGCGGCATCAAGGGCTTTCGTGATCCCGGCTATTTCCGTGATCCTATGGACGGCGCGGAGTATCTGCTGTTCGTTGGCTCGGCGGGCTGGGTGAAACAGGATATCGACGGCGTCGTCGGTGTCGCCAAGCGCGAAGGCGACCGCTGGACCATCCAGCCGCCGCTGATCGAATCCCTCGGCGTCAACAGCGAACTGGAGCGGCCGCACATCATCGTGCGCGACGGCCGTTATTATTGCTTCTGGTCGACTCAGGAGAAGCGCTTCGCTCCGGGCCTGGGCGCGCCGACCGGACTATATGCGATGGTCGCGGATCGCTTCGCGGGGCCGTGGCGGCCGGTCAATGGCACCGGGCTGGTCGCGGGCAACCCGGTGGACGAGCCGACCCAGGCCTATTGCTGGTGGGTGACGGGCGAAGGCGATGTCACCAGCTTCGTCGATTACTGGGGCATGGCAGGCCGCGACGCGAGCGATGACGTATCCCTGCGCCGCGAGCGTTTCGGCGGGACCGCCGCGCCGTGGTTCAGACTGGCGTTCGACGGCGACCGGGTGACGATCGCCTGAACTATTCCTCCCCTACAAGGGGAGGTGGCAGGCCAAAGGCCTGACGGAGGGGTGTCACCCGTTGCGAAGCTTCCCACGCTCGCAACCGGCGTTCCCCTCCTCCATGCTTTACTGGTCCCACGTCTTGCCGGGGAGGAATGGGCTCAGGCCGTTTCGCGCACCATCAGTTCGGGGTCGAGCACCACCGACCCCGCCTCGCCCCCGCCGATCCGGGCGAAGAGCGCATCGACCATCGCCTGCGCGCCGGCCGCGATATCCTGGCGGATGGTGGTGATGCGCGGCACCGCCTGCGCGGCGAGCGGCAGGTCGTCATAGCCGATGACCGGCAGCGTGTCGGGCACCGCGATGGCCCGGTCGGCAAGTACGCGCACTGCGGTCATCGCGATCATGTCGGATGCGGCGACGATCCCGTCGATCGGCACGACGCCCCCGCCCTGCTCGACCAGTGCATCGATATGGGCGGCGATCTCCTGCTCCATCTCGTCGGAGGCGAGATGGGTGGGCAACTGTACCGGGCCGCCGTCCATTCCCGCCTCGGCCATGGCGCGCGCGACGCCGTCATGCCGCTGACGGATTTCGGGCGCGCCGATATCACCCAGAAAGGCGATGCGGCGGCATCCGCGCCCGATCAGGTGACGCCCGGCCAGATAACCGCCCTTCGCATTGTCGGTGCCGACCGCGGCATGGACCTGATCGGGCAGCGTCACGCCCCAGGCGACGAGCGGGCGATAGCGGCTGGCTACGCGTTCGATCGCCTCATACTGGTTGGACTGGCCGATCAGCAGCACGCCGTCGACCATGCCGCTGTCGACCACCCGGTCCAGCCAGTCGGCGGCATCCGGGATCACGCGTGACAGCATCACGTCATAGCCGTTCTCGGTCAGCGCATCGGCCAGATGCCCCAGCATCGTCATGAAGAATGGGTCGGACAAGTGCTGGCGGCGATCATGGCCCAGCGGCACGACGATGCCGATCACGCCGGTGCGCCGGGTGCGCAGGCGGCTGGCCATCTGATTGGGGCGAAAGCCGTGCAGGTCGGCCAGCGCCTGGATACGCGTGCGCGTCTCGGTATTGACCAGCGCCTTGCCCGCCAGGGCCCGCGACACGGTGCCGGGCGATACCCCCGCCATCTCCGCCAGATCCGCGATCGTCCGTATGCGGCGACCGCCCCCTCCCGTGATATTGTCTGTCATGAGCGAATGCTAACCGGAGCATCGCGGCGCTAACAAGCAGCCATCGAATTTTGCAGGGTTTTTCTCACATAGATCAGCGATATTCGGCGCTGACGTCCATTTTCAGGCCATGTAGCGCTATCACCCGCGCGCCCTGACATTGCGGGGCACCGACGATCCGCATCCAGCGCGACCCGCCCGGCGTCCGGATATGCGCATCGACGGTGAAGCCGCGACGGTGCCGGATCGCATAGGCGCGAAGCCGCTCGACCGCCGACAGGGACTCGGATCGATAGAGCCGCAGCACGCCGTCCCGATCCAGCGGCCGGTCGCGCCGCCAGGCGAACAGGTCGTAAACACCCGTCGACCAGTTAAGCCGGTTACATGTCAGATCGCAGGACCAGCGCCCGATACCCTGCGCGGCCAGCGCCGCGTCCTGGGTCCCGGCCAGGTTCAGGTCGGGTGCGTCGAGACATCCCAGGTCGAAACGCAGGCCGCGTTCGAACAGGGGCCAACTATGGTTCAACGCCAGAGGCTCTGCAGGCTTCATTCCGCACTCCACGACCATATGGGAATGCTACACCACAGAGCCTAAGTCGGATTTAACGCCGCAGGCGGACCGGCATCCCTCCCCACCCACTGAGGAGGGAGACCACATGTTCACACCTTGCCGGTCAGCTCCGGCACGACGGTGAACAGGTCGCCGACCAGGCCGATATCGGCGACTTGGAAGATGGGCGCGTCCTCGTCCTTGTTGATCGCGACGATGACCTTGGAGTCCTTCATCCCCGCCAGATGCTGGATCGCGCCCGAGATACCGACCGCGACATAGACTTCCGGGGCCACGATCTTGCCGGTCTGGCCGACCTGGTAGTCGTTGGGGGCATAGCCCGCATCGACCGCCGCGCGACTAGCGCCGACGGCGGCGCCCAGCTTGTCGGCGAGCGGGTCGATCAGCGCATGGAACTGCTCCTCCGAGCCCAGCGCGCGACCGCCCGAGACGATGATCTTGGCGCTGGTCAGTTCGGGCCGGGCATTCTCGGCCTTTTCCGCACCGACGAAGCGGGACTTGGCCGTA